>JBBIKN010000019.1:0-43283 GCA_037445435.1 Nitrospira sp.
TCCTTGGCTATGATTCTGGCTTGCTCAGATCAATGTCGGACAGGCTCCTAGGCTGCTGATTTCACCGTCCACGACCATGGTGAACTACGACTCGGTGATGATCATCGGTCCACCGGGTTTCTCTTCACCCTCACTCCATTCGGCTACGGCCTGAGCCATCTCTTCCAGTCGCTGCGCGGCGCGGCCGAATACTGTATGGGGCGGATAGGTCCCATCGAGGCCACGCTCGCCGGCTGTGACACCGGTAAGTAGTTCCAATGCCTCGTCGATTGTGTTTACGGCATAGACAGAAAAATGTCCTGATTCGACGGCTTCCACCACCTCACGGCGAAGAGCGAGATGTTTGGTGTTCCGCGCCGGGATGATGACCCCTTGTCTTCCGGTCAAGCCCTTGCGGGAACACGATTCGAAGAAGCCCTCGATCTTTTCGTTGACGCCCCCGATCGGTTGCACTTCCCCCAGCTGGTTGACGGAGCCGGTAACGGCCAGCCATTGATGAATCGGGAGATCGGCGAGGCTCGAGAGAATGGCGGCAAGCTCAGCCACAGCCGCGCTGTCACCTTCCACCTCCGAGTAGGTCTGCTCGAACGTCAATGAGGCACTCATGGCGAACGGGTGCGCCCCGGCAAATTTCCCGGCGAGATACCCGGCCAACGTCAGAACGCCCTTGCTATGGATCATGCCGGCGAGTTCCGCTTCGCGCTGAATGTCGATCACGCCTTTGGTGCCGACATAGGTTCGAGCGGTGATCCGTGTCGGGCGGCCGAACGCATAGTCGCCGAGCTGATGGACCGAAAGGCCATTGACCTGGCCGATGACCTCGCCGTCGAGATCGACCATCAACGTTCCTTCTTTGATTTCATCCTGGATCCAATGTTCCGCCAAATTCGAACGATGGCGCTTATGGGTGACGGCGGCATCCACGTCCGCTCGAGTCACAAATGTATGCCCTTCTCTCTTGGCCCAATATCCAGCTTCACGGATCAGATCACTCACGAGACTGAGCCGGAGCGACAGCCGGTCGTGCCGATCGGCGAAACGGAATCCTTGCCGGATGATTTCAGCCACTGCATCGGCTCCGAAGTGCGGGATCCCTTCTTCACGGCACAGTTTGGCGATGAATCGGGCATATTGGCGGTCCTGCTGTTCGGTGCGAACGACTTCGGTGTCGAAGTCCGCCTTGACCTTGAAGAGTTTACCGAAGTCTTCTTCGTAGGCCTGCAGGAGATGGTAAAGAAGAGGCGGGCCGACCATGATGACCTTCACATTCACCGGGATGGGTTCCGGCCGTAGCCCCGCCGTTGAGAACCCATAGAATTCGCCGGGATCTTCGATCTTCACCGCTCCCGTCTTAATGACACGTTTCAATGCGTCCCACGAGAAGGGTTGCCGCAGCGTATCGAGAGCGTTCACGATCAAGTAGCCGCCGTTTGCAAAAAGAACGGCTCCGGCCCGGATCTCAGTGAAGTCGGTGTACATGACGCCCATCTGTGCCTTACGCTCGATCTTCCCGATCAGGTTCGAATAGGTCGGATGAGATTCGTCGATTACCGGGGCGCCTTCCGTCGGGTCGTGCTGCACGATGAGATTGACAAGAAAGCGGGTCATGTCCGGTCGTCTGAATTCCAATCCCGGAATGGCCAGCGTCGGCCCTTCACGCGGAAGGAAATCCTTGTAGTGGTGCACGATGTCGTCCCGTACTTGTTCTAAGAAGGTGACGATACGCGACAAGTCCTGGTAGGTGCATCTTATCGTTTCGTAGCGTCCTTCCAGAACACTCATGACCACTTGTCGGTCCAAGTGACGCAGCTGGTGTTCGGCCTCTTTCTCAAGACCATGGATGCGGACATGAAACTCGCGGATTTCGCCTTCAACGGTCTTGCGTCGTTCACTCAAGTCCCGCTGGTCTTCCTCGGTCATCGACTCCATGTCCGCGTCGGTCATGGGCTTGCCGGCCTTGAGCGGGACAATCCCGAAGCCCACCGAAGTTTCTTCAAAGCCGAATCCACGACTCCGGCTGAATTCCGTCAGCTCCTGGAAGAGCGCCTTCTTCTTGGCATCGATCTCGTCGTGCAACTTAGCCTTGGCATCGAGATACTTCTTGCTTTCGAAGGCCAAGGGAATGTCGCGCCGCAATCCCTCGATAAATGCCGCCATTTCTCGCTTAAATGGGGCGCCCTGTCCCGCCGGAAGAGAAAGACAGGTCGGCCGAGAGGGGTCTTGGAAGTTATTGACGTAGCACCAGTCAGGCGGAGCGGGAGCAGCCCGCGCCATGCGCTTGACCATCTGCCGAACGAGCGTGCCTTTTCCGGTTCCGGCAGGACCGGACACGTAGAGGTTGAATCCGAGACTCTTCATATTCAGCCCGAATTCCAGGGCCTCGACCGCCCGTTCCTGCCCGATGATTTCTGTAAGGGGCTCCAGCTCACTGGTATCTTTAAAAACAAGTTGTGCCGGGTCGACGATCGGCGAGAGCATTGAGACTGGAACTTTAAACTTGTCCCTCGTCATTTACAGTACCTTCGCAATCGGCGGTGGGGGCGTGACGACTGTCGCCTGCGGCCCTTTGTCTCCCTGTTCCAGACCAAAGGCGACGTCGGTGCCGTCTTCGAGTGCCTCGAACGTGAGTCCTTGCAACGCGTTGGCATGGAAATAGACTTCACCGCCCCCTTCTTGCAGGATGAAACCGTATCGTTCCTTTGGGAATAGCTTTGAGATCACACCGCGATGGGGTGGTACTGGAGGCAGGCGTATCTCTGTCTTTGCGCGTTTTTCTCGATACTTGCGGAGCTCGATGGCGACAGCATCAAATGCGGCGCGAATTGCCTCCTCGAACGTTTTGTTCTCCTTTCTGGCAGTCAACGTGTGGCGCCCCGGCAGGGTGATCACGACGAGCGCCTCCGCCACGTTCGCGAGTTTCTTGTGATGCCGGTTCTTGGTCAATGTGACGCGTCCGTGGATCACGTCATCGTGCCCCCGCTGTAGGTCATCCATTCGGGACTCAATCTCGGTCTTCCATCGAGGAGTCATGGCAACATTGCGGCTTTCGATTTCCAGTTCCATTGGGCCTCCACGGTCGGCGATTCGATCTCTCACTCACAAGAGGTGGCAAACGATATGCCGACTCGATGAGGGCAGAGGGTTGTTCGGCAAGTCAGAAAAGGTGGAGGTTTCTGCTACCTTGATTCTCCCGACCCATTTCCATATGACGCATTTTTCCACAGCGTCACTCGCATCAGTGGAGCTCAATGCAACAGTTTCCGCTCTCAACATCGTCTTTGAGAAGATATCTCACGTTGGAGAAGCTGGAATATGACTTGCGAGGCGTAGCACCATGCCTACGTTGAGGAAGCGAGCGTTGGAGGAGTACTTGCGAACTCGGTTTGGCCCCCATATCAAGCTGCTGTCCTATGGAGTCATCGGCAAAGAGAGCTCCAAAGGAGAGCAGAAGCGTTATGGGTACGGCACGCCGGTCAAATTGACGTTCCAAATCGGGGGGCAGGTGCGGTCAGCTGTGCTGGAGACCATGACGCCCGGCCCGTTCGGGCACGAACATATGGCCGATCGCGCCCAAGCGATGTTGTGGGACTATGAGTCATATGGCCGACTTCCTCGACATGTGAAGGCCCTTGATGTCGGAGCGTTCGACCGCAGACAGGCGCTCTTTTCTGTTGCAGAGGCGCAAGAGTTTTTCGTCCTCAATGAATGGACCGACGGGACGAACTATCATGTGGATCTTGAGCGGCTGGCGAAGGGAGGTCTGCTCCAAAAGCTGGATCGGCAACGGACCATCGCGCTGACTCACTACCTGGCGGAGATCCACGGAACCAAACGACGGGACGCAGATCTCTACAAGCGTCGGCTGCGGGAATTGATCGGTCACGGCGAATGCATCATGGGCTTAACCGACAGTTATCCCAAACGCTGTGGTTTTATCACCGGAGATCTGTTGCGAACGGTGGAGGAAGCCTGTAACCGATGGCGATGGCGTCTCCGTGATAAGACCCATCGGCTTTCCCAGGTTCATGGGGATTTCCATCCGTACAATGTGCTGTTCCGTGCCGGGACGGACTTTGCCGTGCTGGATCGGTCGCGAGGAGAATGGGGCGAGCCGGCCGACGATGTGACCGCGATGACGATCAACTATCTGCTCAACTCGCTGATCCGATGGGGCAAGCTCCAGGGCCCCTTCGAGGTTCTTTTCCGGTTGTTCTGGGACTCATATGTGGAGGCCAGCGGCGACAAGGAAGTTATGGAAACGGCTGCGCCGTTCTTTGCCTTCCGCGGCCTGGTCGTGGCCAGTCCGCTCTGGTACCCCAATCTGTCGATCGACATCCGACGCAGTCTCTTTCGTTTCATTGAAAATGTGCTCGACGTACCACACTTTGAGCCGGAGCGGGTGAACGAGTACTGTGGACTCTAACGTCCATCACATGTGGGAGTCTGTCATCCATCACGGAATGAATTTATGCCCACGTCTTGTTGGCTGACCGATGACGACTAACTCGACATCAAAAGCATTGGCCATCTGGCTCACCGGCTTGCCCGCGTCAGGCAAGAGCACCATTGTGGCGGCGCTCAAGCCTCCGCTTGAGGAGTTGAAACTGTCCGTCGAAGTGCTGGAGTCCGATGCGGTCAGACGCATCCTCACCCCGACTCCGACCTATTCACCAGAGGAGCGTGATCTTTTCTACCGTGCCCTGGCCTTCATGGGGGCAAGATTAGTGGCCCATGGCGTGACAGTGATCTTCGATGCGACGGCCAATCGGCGGACCTATCGCGACTTTGCCCGAAGTTTGATTCCCAGATTCATCGAGGTCGCGGTGGAATGTCCGCTTGCGACCTGTATGCAGCGCGACTACAAGGGAACCTATCAGCGTGGACAACGAGGAGAATCCGCTACCGTACCGGGGTTGCAAGATCCCTACGAAGCGCCGCTGAATCCGGATGTGACAATTGATACGACGAAGATACCAGCAAAGGAAGCAGCAGGACTAATCATAAAAGCTGTTGAACGGCAATTTCTGTAGCCCGTCATTACTCAGGCGTATTGCGGGAGCTTAAATTGTTCCTTCTAATTACGTTTGCCTAGAACCGTCATGAACCATCCAATTTATCAAGATGGACCGTCGAAGTTGTCGAACCGTACACGCTGTGAGTGCGATTTACTGACGACACGAAGCAGATTATTTACCTGAAACCGGTTCTAGCCGGTGTGCTCTATGGTCTTCTGCTCAATCTGGATCTGTTCAATCAAGTGGCCGTAGATCCGGAGGTGAGAACACTGGTCTGGCCGAGTGGTGCTGACTTTGACCCAGCGACACTGCACGATTGGCCGAAATACAAAGACACGTTCGCCGCACGTGCCAGAGAATGGGAACCTGCATCTGGCTCTGAAGGATTACTCTTTCTCCGACCTTAGCCTCTTCTTCCTTGCAGCTATGTGGATGCCATCAGATATCGCCCAAGCCATCTTCCCGCATATTCCGCCACCTGTTCCAGCGTTCCAGGTTCTTCGAAGAGGTGTGTGGCGCCGGGGACGATGATCAATTTCTTCTCACAGGTCAGCAGGTCATACGCGGACTGGTTCATCTCAATGACCGGTTCATCGTGGCCTCCGACGATCAACAAGGTTGGAGCGGTGACCGACGGCAGATAGGGTTCAGCCAGGTCCGGTCGTCCGCCTCGTGATACGACGGCCTTGATGTTCGACGGTTCTCGCGCGGCAGCTTGCAGGGCTGCTCCGGCGCCCGTGCTGGCGCCGAAATAGCCGATTCCCAGATTGTGTGTCCGCGGCTCCGCTTCCAACCAGGCTTTCGCTAACAGCAGCCGACCCGCCAGCAGGTTAATATCGAATACCTTGCGTCGATCATCCGCCTCGTCCTCAGTTAAAAGATCCAGTAGCAACGTGGCGAGTCCGTCTCGCTGTAACCGGCGGGCGACGAAATTGTTGCGCGGGCTCCATCGCCCGCTACCGCTTCCATGTGCAAAGATAACGACCCCGCGTGAACCGGTCGGGAGACCGAGGATGCCCTCCAGGGTCATGTCCCCTTGTGTGATCTTGACCGGGTGCTCGTGTGGGGAAGTCATGGTCATCCCTGCTTTATTGTGGGGCTGCAGGGAGCTGGACGGCTGAGCCCAGGCGGTAATTTGGTCTTGTCGTCTAAGCATGCGGCATTGAGTTGTGCCTGTGTGAGACCGATGGCCGACGAGAGGTTGGCCCCCATGAAGTTCGCGCGACGCAAGTCCGCTGCGTCCAGCCGAACACCGCTCAAATTAATTCCGGCTAGGATGGCGTCCTGGAGGTTGGCGTCCTGAAGATTGGCCTGGGCCAAGTTGGAGTGACTGAAATTCGACTCGCGAAGATCCGCACCGACGAAATTGGCTGATCCCAGATTGGCTCTGTTGAATTGAGCCTCCCGGAACGAGGATTTCGGAGCGTAAATTTCGCTTAGATCGGCGTTCATGAAGTTGGTGTGCCAACCCTTGGCTCCGATAAGGACGGCGCGGCTAAGGGTGGCGTCCAGGAAATTAGCTTCATCGAGGATCGCATGATAGAGGATCGCCATCCGAAGCTTCGCCGCGGTCAAATCCGCCTTGACCAGCGCGGCCTCTTCTAGGTTGGCTCCTTCCAAGTCGGCGCCTGGCAGGTCGGCGCCATGCAGGCTGGCATACCGGAGGTCTGCGCCGCGAAGAATCGCACCCTTGAGGTTTGCGTTGCGCAGATTCGTTTCATCCAGATAGGCACTTTCCAAGTCGGCTTCGACCAGGCGGGCCTGCTCCAGTTGCGCGCGGTCGAGCAGCGTGCCCTGAAGGTTGGCGCGATGAAAATTCGCGTTGGTCAAGATGGTACGACGCAAATCGGCGCCCGACAGATCGGTATTCGTCAGGACTGCACCCTTCAGGGTCGCTCCGTAAAAATATGCTTCGACGAAGTTGCCGTCGGTCAAGTCGGCGGAAGTGAGATCCGCCCCTTCCAATTGCGCCCGCTCGAACGAGGCTTCGCGTAGTTTGGCACCGACTAAGACGGCATCAAAGAGCGCCGCTTCATCACCCACCACACGGGAGAGATTCGCATCAGTGAGCCGGACACGGCGAAGGTCGGCTCCAGAGAGATTGCCGTCTTCAAGGACGGCTTTGGTAAGGTCCGCTCCGGCAAGACTGGCCTGAGCGAGGGTAGCCTGAGACAGTTTCGCCTGTCGCAGGACAGTGCCTTCCAGGTCGGCCCGTTCAAGATTCGCTCCCGCGAGTGATGCCCGGCTTAGATCAGCTTGGCAGAGCTCGACGCGCTTGGCGTCCGGGTTGCCCCGATACTCGACCCATCGTTCATGTGCACGCACAAGGGCTTGCAATGTCTTGGTGGGGACGGATTTCTGCTTGTAGAGACTCTTGCAGAGAGGCACTGCAGGCGATTTAGCATCTGATATTGCTGCTGTTGACGGGCCGGCCGCCCAGGTCCAGGTGGTGGTGAGGCCGAGGAGGATGAGGATTGCCACGATCACGATCGGCACAGAGGCGCTTTTCATTACTATCTCCTTCATGAGATGTTCGCTACACGGTCCACGGTTTGGGTCAACATCTGCAAAGCCGGTGAGATCCGAACGTCGTAGGCAGGCACAGTCTCAAGGGCTCGCAACGATTCGGGAAGTTGCCCGAGCTGCGCAGCCGCATAGCGCCGTACCTCAGCCAAGTCCTGCGCTGGTGCAAGGCGGCGGCCTTCCTTCATGACAGGTTGGAGCAGCGGTTGGCCGGGCAGTTGATCGTTGTGTGTGGTGACGACGTCATGACCGAGGTGACCGTCACTGTTATGAAACCGGAAGACCTGCTTGCGGCCGGGCCACGTGGCTTTGCCCTCTGATCGCTTTCGACAGGGGCGCCCCGCATATTCTTGAAGTTTGTAGGCGCAGTCCAGAGAAGGGGCGTCGGATGAGGTTGTCATGGCCGTTCCGACGGCGAAGCTGTCGATGGGCGCACCGGTTTGGACCAGATCTCTCAGACGATACTCATCCAGATTGCCACTGGCGAGAATCTGTGCATGGGATAAGCCTCCTTCATCGAGGATGCGTCGAACCTTTTGGGCATGGTCGGCCAGATCACCGCTGTCTAACCGTACCCCCTTGACCGTAATACCATCGGCGTGAAGTCTTCCGGCCAACGATACGACTTTACCGGCAGCTGCTTCCGTGTCGTACGTATCGATCAGGAGAACGACATTGTCGGGTTGAGTCTTGGCGAAGTGTTCGAAAGCCAGGAGTTCATCTTCGTGGGCTTGCACGAACGAGTGAGCCATCGTGCCATAGAGGGGAATTCCGTAAACCATGCCGGCCAGAATAGTCGCAGTTCCAGCGAAACCCGCCAGATAGCTTGCTCGTGCGGCGAGGAGACCGGCTTCCGCGCCATGGGCACGGCGCAGTCCAAAATCGATAAGCGGCTTGCCTTCTGCGACCAGCACCGAGCGCGCTGCTTTGGAGGCGACCATGGTCTGGAAGTTCAGCAGGTTCATCACGCGGCTTTCGACCAGCTGGGCTTGCGGAAGCGGCGCGATAATTCTGAGGATCGGCTCGTGGGGAAAGAATATCGTTCCTTCGGGCATCGCCTCCACATCACCGGTGAATCTCAGGGTCTCCAAGTAGTGAAGCAGCCTCGAACTGAACCGACCCGATCGTTCCAGCCAGACCAGTTCTTCCTGCGTCACCCGCAGTTCCGAGAGGTAATCCAACACCTGTTCGAGACCGGCTGCCATTAAGAAGTTCCGGTGAATGGGCAATTTGCGGACAAAGAATTCGAATACGGCCGGCTCATCAATCCCTTGTTCCAGGTAGGCTTGAGCCATCGTCAGTTCGTAAAGGTCGGTCAGCAGGGCACTGGTCGAAGGATTCATCCTCCAAACATCTCCCATCGAACAGGCACCGCTCCCAAGCGGATCATCTCCTCTTCGGCGCGGCGGCCATCGTCAGGCTGAAGATTGACGGCTTTGATCCCGTCCATCAGGAGGCACACCTCATAGCCTAATGCCCGAGCATCCCTGACCGAGTTCAACACACAATAGTCGGTGGCCAATCCGCCGATGAAGAGCCGCTGTAGAGTGAGGGCTCGCAAATGCCGATCCAGTGCCGTGTCTTGGAAGGCTGAATAGGCTTCTCGATCTCTGTCGACGGCCTTGTAAATGATGACGGCTGAGGGAGGAGTCGCAAACGACGTCGGCGGCAGAGAGCCGGGTGACCCGGCGACACAATGCACGGGCCAGGGCCCTCCCTGCGATTGGAAAGAGCAATGGTTGGGTGGGTGCCAATCACGAGTCAAAAAAATGGGGAGGCTGTGAGTCTGAAATAGGCGGACATAGTTCGAGAGCGTTGGAATGATTTCATCGCCGCCGGTGATACCCAGCGCCCCTCCTGGGAGAAAATCGTTCTGGATGTCTGCAATGAGCAATGCGTCATGGCGTGCGAGGGAAAGCATGGGAGCTGTAGGGAATCTAATGTGATTCAGGCTTTGAGATCAACACGTCACGAGATCCTCGACCGGCTAGGGGCCTCGTTGTGACAACAGACGAATGTATGCGACGACGTCTTGCATTTCTCCGTCAGTGAGCTGGCCGCGCCACGAATGCATCGGGCTGAAGACAATGCCGTGCTCGATGGTCCGCAGCAGCTCTTCATCGGATTTTAGGAACGATTGAAATCGCTGAAAATTCATCGGGGAAACTTTCAATGATGCGGCATCCGGCCCATCCCCCCGACCGTTTGGTCCATGGCAGCTTTGACAATGCTGCTCGTACACGGCTTTCCCGCGCGCACGGTCGGGCGGATAATCTTGGGCGGACAGGGAGGATATCGACGGACTGGCAACCATCAGGGCTCCGAAAATCCCTGCAGCAAAGATCTGAGGTCGTATGGATTGCCACAAAGCGGCAGGCATGCTGCTAACTCTTCTTGGTGGTGTGAGCGATGAATGGGCTGAAGAGCTGCTGAAGCTTCTTGCTTCCGCACGCCGGACATTTGACTTCGCCCGCTTCATGCTCCTTCAAGGTCACCACCAGCAACGATTCCTTCCCGCAATCGAGGCACTTATAGTCGTACATCGGCATCGCGCGCCCCTTTCGACAATCAGCCAACAATCATGAGTGGATAGGTCCCCTGGTGCAACAGGGCATGTGAAACGCTGCCCAGCACCATGCGGGTGATGCCGCGGCGTCCCCGGGATCCCACGAGAATAAGGTCCGGGTTCAAAGCCTTGGCTTCCTGAAGAATTCCATCGACTGGAGTGCCAAACGCGGTTGCCACGCGGGTTTGATAGCCATATGGTTTGAGCTTGGCGGCTGTTTCGTCGAGGAAGTCCTTCGCTTTGTTGAGGGAATGGGTTTCCATGTGCTCAGCCGAAACCGCATCCACCGGCCAGGGCGGCCTCGTATGGGGCAGGACGGTGAACAGGGTCATCCTAGGCGGTTCGCGAAAAGGTTTCTGTTGAAGGAACGCAAGCGCATGGTCTGCGTCGTAGGTTCCTTGTAAGGGAAGCAATATATGATGCAGCGTTTTCAAGGGACCAGGAAGAATCAGTTTGGTGCCGGGCGCGAACGTCAGCACTCGATGGGAGACGCTACCGATGAGCCGTTCCTTGATCGGTCCAAGGCCTCGAGTACCCATGAGAATCAGCCCTACCTTGAGTTGTTCAGCCAACGTGACGATCTGATCCGCCGGAGAGCCGACGACCAGATGTTTCGCGACCGGTCCAACGTCCAATGGGAGCATCGATGCGATGCGATCCAACAGACGAGCTCCGTCGTCGCGCATATTTCGCTCGACCGTCTCGTACAGTTCCTGCGCCACTTCCGGCATCATCATGGGATAGGCCGGGCTCGGGACATCGAGCACGTGCACGATGTGCAGTTCCTCGGCACGAGACAGGTACTTCAGGGACCGAACCGCCTCATACGAATGATCGGAACCGTCGACAGCGAGCAAAATTTTCATAGCGTCACCTTTAGACAGAGAGTCTGCTGGTCCATTTCAGGATGACTCATGTAGGCAATACCGCTGTCGCGATCGCCAGATAAATTCCTACGCTCAGAATGTCTTGGACGACGGTCGCCACCGGTCCACTGGCCAGCGCCGGATCTGCTCCGAGGCGCGCCAGCCCCAGCGGAAGGAGGCTGGCCATGACGGTGGCCACGACGGCGGTGACCCCTAACGAGGTTCCCACGATCATCGCCAAGGTCGGATGTCCGTTCCAAACCCACAATCCCGTGGCCGCCATGAAGGCGACGATCGTTCCGATCGATACTCCGATCAATGCTTCTCTGGCCAATTGCGTCCATAACGCGACTTCGCCATAGGCCAACCGTCGAACCAGGACGGTTTCAGTTTGCGTCCCAACCGCATCGGCCATGTACACAACAAGAGGCAGAAAGAACGCGAGTGCCACTTCGTTCTTCAGCGAGGGTTCAAACGCCGAGGCCACGCCGCCCGCTAAGAATCCCCCTGCCAGGCCGACCATCAACCAGGGGAGGCGCGCGCGGACCTGAGCCAAAGTCTGCCGGACGGTGAGTGACAGAGGGAGATGGTCTATTCGGCTTACGCCGCCCATCCGCAAGAAGTTGTCGACATGTTCCTCATGCAGCAAGGCTAAGAGTTTTCCGATCGGGATGGCACCCAACAGCCGACGACGGCTGTCGATGACGGCCACATCCGCGTCATGACGTTCGACCGCTCGCAGCGCCACGGTCTCAGCCGGATCGCCGGGGAGGACTTCGATCGGGGGCAGACCTTCAAGATCGGCTAGGTCGGTCTGTTCCTTTGCTTGGAGCAGACGTTCGATCGGAACCTGGCCGATCAGTGCGGCCCGATCATCGACAAGATAGATATGGCCGACCTCCTCCCATGTATGGCCCCGAAGCGCGGAGATCATGTCGCCGACCGTACGGTGCCTCTCGCTACGGGGAATGTCCACAGCCATCAGGTCTGCCGCTGTCGTCATGCTATTTCCTCTGAGTCGAACGTTACTGACAATCTGTAGGGCAGAAGAAAACAAAATATATGACGATCGCGAGTCCTAAGCCGATTGCTCCAAGCAGGAGCCACTGTGCACGTGTCATCCTTCTTACCCTCCCAGGGAAGATGTTCAGCAAGTCCAATGCCATAGAGAAATTGAGACGTAAGAAAAAATATAAGGCGTGAAAAACCACTCATCAGCACTCATCAGATGGCATGGTCTGTTATCCTGCAGTCCTTATGTTTCGTGCTGTGCCTCCAATGGCGCCTTCTGCTACAGGGGGCGAACGGCCGCTGTAGCAGAGAGCCCCTACTCGCACAGGGGAGTGAACAGCCGACAGCTGATGGCGCGAGCAAATGTAACAAATTCGTCGTGTCCTCAAGCCATCAGCTATCAGCTCTCGGCTCTCGTCGGTGGCATCGCCCTTGCTGGAATTCCAGGATCAGGAGGATCGTTCATGGGGAAAGAAACTGATCTTTTCAAGACCATCCTGGTGCCGGTCGATTTTTCCCCTTGTTCGGACGAAGCATTCCGGGTCGCTTGTCAAATGGCTCGGTTGTGTGGAGCAAAAGTGCTCGTGTTGCACGTGATCGACACCAGCACGCTTGCCGCATTCAATCGATTAGGTCTATTGGCTGTTCCGTCAGATGCCGCCCCGCAGCGGCGCCGCTTACGCCACCATGCCCGTCTAAAAGTGAGGGAGTTGCTGGAGTCGAACGTTGCGGCGGATATCAAAGCCACACGCCTGATCGTGGAGGGAGTACCCTTCGTTGAGATCGCGAAGGTGGCGCGCACGGGGGGTATCGATCTGGTTGTGATAGGAAGCTACGGTGGCCGGTCCGGCAGTGTGGACAAGATTTTCTTCGGTAGTACGGCGGAAAAGGTCGTGCGTACCGCGGGCTGTCCCGTACTGACCGTGCCGCTTGCCACGTCCGCCTCACGACCGACAGCGACTCGCTAACGCAGAGGAGGGAGATCATGACCATCGGGGGAAATCACGTGCAGTGGCCGAGGTTGGGAATGGCGGTATTCGTGGCGTGTGTGGCCTGGATGTATGGCGCAGTCCCTCTGGCACAATCCGAACAGGTGGTGGACGTCACCATCAAGGATTTTCGTTTTGTGACGAAGCAGAGTCCGTTGTGCTTGGGGTTTCCAACCGTCATTAAAGTACGGAATGATGACGCGGAGCGACATGATTTCAGCTCGACCATGTTTGAGGGAATTCCGACACAGATTGAAAAGGATGGTGTCATCGTGTATGGCCGAGGGGTGGGGGGTGTTTTCCTCGATCCGAAACAAGAAGCGACGATTCGATTCGACATGACACGGCCGGGTCGGCACGTCTTTCGATGTTCCATTCATCCGACGATGAGCGGGGAGTTGCTCCTGTTGAGTGCGGAGGCGGTGTGAGTGAGCCCGCGGGGGGGCCGAGAATTCTGTTTGCGACCGATGGCTCGCAAGGATCGGCGAGGGCAGAAGGCTATGTCCGTGCATTGGCCCGGTCCTGGGGGGCCTCGCTGACTGTGATGAGCGTGCTGGAATTTCCTCCTGGGATGGACCCGGACTGCGCGGTCAATCGGCTGTACCTGGATGGCTTGATGAAGGAAGCCACGGAGAAATTGACGGAGCTGAAGACGCGCGCGGTCGACGTAGGGATTCCCGTAGAATCGCATCTTGCCACAGGAATCCCGAGCGAGGAAGTGTTGGCTGTCGCGCGGACCCAAGGGGTCGAATTGATTGTGGTCGGCACGAGAGGGAAGACCGGTCTAGAACACATCTTGTTGGGAAGCACGGCAGAGCGAATTATCCGGAGGGCCCCCTGTCCCGTTTTGGCTGTTCCCATGGAAAAACAGAACACAGACGGAAGCTCGAGCACCGAAAAGCCGAGCACGGCGCTGAAGCGAATGCTCGTGCCCGTCGACTTTTCCGACTGTTCGCTCGATGCCTTGGAGTATGGAGCGTTGGTCGCACAGCGATCGAACGCCTCTCTGAAACTTCTTCATGTGCTCGAGCCGGTATCGTACGGCCTCGATTTTACACTTCCCTCCATAGCCCAGCGGGAATCGAGCAAGACAGCCATCGCAAAGCGGTTATCGAATCTTGCTTCGACACTCGCTGCTGTCGGCCTTGCGTCCGACTTCCTGATTGCGGGCGGGCTGCCGGCCGATTCTATTCTTGATACGGCCCGAGCGCAATCGGTGGACGTGATCGTGATGGGGACTCATGGCCGGCGCGGCCTGTCTCATGCGTTGTTCGGCAGTGTCGCCGAGTCCGTCCTTCGACGATCCTCGTGCCCTGTTCTCACAGTGCGGAGCCCGAAGTTGCCGTCGGGCCATCGTCGTGTTCTCTTGGGACAATCGACGCCGACCAATGTTTAACCGAGGAGCGAGTTATGGGAACGCGCAAGACGACAACCAAGAAAGTCAAAGGCCGGCCTGCCTCCACGGCGCGCCGAGTCGAGAAGCCCATCGAACTGCCCGATGGAATGTGGGAACGGATCTCGCGGAAAGCGTACGAGCTCTGGGAACAGCGCGGCCGTCAAGAAGGCAACGCGCTTCGCGATTGGCTTGACGCGGAAGAGATCGTCATGGAAGAAATCCATGAAGCTCGTGAATGACCGTGTGGTCGGATTCTGGACGCCGCGGCCTCCCTCTTTGGATGGAGTGCTCTCGCGCCTGGAAAGTCTTTCGTTCAAGCCGGAATTTAGATTGCAGCGTGAACTGGCACACGCACGCGCACTCAAGCCCTATTGGGAAGGGGATGCAGGGCGGCTTGTCGCACCGCTTGAGCAGGAAGTCGAACTGGCGAACCTCTACCTGTTCTGTGACTACTACCCTGACGATGGCCAGCTGACGCTTATCGAACAGCTGCGAGACGTCATCACCGAACACATTCCCGACGAGGAGCGGCAGTGGCTCGATCCCTTGAAACATTCCTATCTGGATCTACTGAAGCCGACGTCTCCACCACGACCTGATCGAGATCTTGTCCTGCAATCGCTCGGTGATGGGACGAAGCTGGTCTTACCCAGCGGAGAATTCATCAAGGATCTTGCGTCGGACCGTCCGATGCTGACCCGAGTCATTCATGACCCCACCACTCAAGAGTCCGAAAAGGCTGCATGGGCCGGCTGCGGGGTCACCGTGTCGCAAGCTGATGCGGAGGCCTTACTCAAGATCACGGCGGAGTGGCGCCGAGAAATGGAGGTGACTACCGGGTCCTTTGCGTTAGGGGAATGGAAAGAGTTTGCCAAACGATTCGGCTACATGATCCTCTGGGCACTTGCGCAAGTGCGCCTGGATGCCTTGGTGGATGCGGTCGTCCATATCGGATATCGCAATCCCAACGGGCAGCCCTATCTGTATGCCGTGGCTCTGTACGATCACCACGAACCTCGATTCTTCACTCAAGTCTTGTCCGAGATGAACGAATTTCAGAGAGAGACACCGGGTTCGAATTACATGCCGAGTGCCACGGGAGATCTGCATTCGGTCCAGCAATGGGTCCAACGGGAGGACGGTCGGCTCGTCGCCCGACTCACGCTCACCGCGTATCAGCTCATCGTGGAATGCGACAGCCCACAACGGTTGGACCAGATCAAGCATCGGCTCGCGGCCTCCTTAGGATTTTCACTGCATTTCCGGGGCGAAACGTTGGTGCCGCCGGCCCGGCAACTATCGACGACCGACCTCATGTCCGATGAGCCTCCCACGTTGATCGTGACACCGGAAGAAGACCGAACGCTCCTCAATCAGTTCCTGGAGAAAGCCTACTTGGAGTGGTCGGATCAGCCGCATCTCGCGCTTGGCGGGCAAACGCCCCGGCATGCCGCTGCGGCTCCGGCGTTGCGTGGCAAGGTCGGGGGTCTGATCGACGACATGGAGCGTCACGATCCGGGCCGGCAGCGGTTTGGGAAGCCAGCCTTCAATTATAACCGTCTTCGCGCCCATGTTGGCTTGGAAGAAGTGCCGGAGTAATTCGGTCGCACCGCTTGCCTCTTGACGAAATGAAGTATACAACCATGCCGCAGGGGATGAAGAATCCGGAGAGCCGGTGGAAGAGAGTCAAGGGGGAAAGCCAATGACAGTAGAGCGTCCGACAGTGGGAGTTCTCGTCGGCGGAGGGCCAGCCCCCGGTATTAATAGCGTGATCAGCGCGGCCACGATCCGCAGCATTCTCGGCGGTTCGGACGTGCTCGGAATCATCGATGGGTTCAAATGGCTCATGGAAGGGAGTACGGGACAAGCACGGCCGCTCTCGATCGATGACGTCAGCCGGATCCATTTTCGGGGCGGATCCTATTTGGGCACGTCAAGAGCGAACCCGACGAAGAGCACCGAGCTTCTCGACAATGTCTTATTCTCGCTCTCAAGGCTGGGGGTTACGCGTTTGATGACCATCGGGGGAGACGACACCGCGTTCTCCGCGATGAAGCTGGAGGAACGAGCCGGCGGTCGACTTCAAGTCATCCATGTTCCGAAGACGATTGATAACGATTTGGATCTCCCGCCCGGCATTCCGACGTTCGGGTTTCAAACGGCCCGGCACGTCGGGGTCGACATCGTCAAGAATCTGATGGTGGACGCCCGCACCACAACGCGCTGGTACTTGGTCGTCACCATGGGACGCAAGGCCGGCCATCTCGCCCTGGGGATCGGGAAGGCGGTCGGGGCCACGTTGACGATCGTTCCGGAGGAGTTCCGTGATCGGCCTGTCAGGCTTCAGCGGCTTGTCGATCTTTTAATCGGAGCCATGGTCAAGCGGCTGGAGCATGGTCGAGCCGATGGAGTGGCGGTGCTGGCCGAAGGACTGATCGAAATCATCGACTCTCGCGATCTTGGGGGGGTGGAGCATGTTGAACGAGATGAGCACGGTCATCTTCGAATGAATGAGATCGACATCGGCGATGTGTTACGGCGTGAACTGACGAAGCAACTCCACCGGCTGGGTGTATCCGTGAACGTCGTGGCGAAGAACGTAGGGTACGAACTCCGTTGCGCGGATCCGATTCCCTACGACATCGAATACACACGCGACCTCGGCTATTGCGCCGCGCAGTTTTTGCTCGACGGCGGGACATCCGCGATGGTCTCGATTCAGAACGGTGGGTTCACGCCGATTCCGTTCAAGCAGTTGGTGGATTCTTCCACGGGGCGAACGAAAGTCAGGATGGTGGATATCGATTCTCAGTCCTATCAGATCGCCCGTCAATACATGATTCGACTGACGGAAGCCGATATGGATAATCGAGACGCGCTGGGTCGATATGCCGCCTTGACCGGGCTCTCTCCGGAGGCGTTTCGAGAACGATTTGCCTCGGTCCTCTGAAGGCGATCGATGCGTCTGGTCGAACACAAAGGACATGCACGATGAAGATTCTCGCGGCGACGGATGGATCGAAATACGGTAAGTGGGCCATTGAGTGGTTGGCGGAGATTCCGTTCGCCGTGCAGCCGGTCATCCGTGTTCTCCATGTCGTCGATGTGGCGAGCGTTCGGGCTCCCTTTATGGTCCAACCGATGATCGTCGGGACTGAACGGTACATTCAGTCCGAAGTGAAGCGGATGGAAACAGCGGCGAAGTCCACAAAAAAAGAATCGGAAGACTTATTGTCCACGCTCGGCGTGGGCGGAACCGTGACGATCGACCAAGGCAGTGTGACAGCCACGATTATGAAACATGCACAGCGTGGTGTAGGCCTCCTGTCGATCGGGTCCCGGGGCTTGGATGCTCTGGATCGATTTATGCTGGGCAGTGTCTCGAACCATGCCATTCACCATGCTCCTTGTTCCGTACTGGTCGTGAAAGAGAGCCCTCGGCCCATCCGGCATGTGGTGTTGGGAATCGACGGGTCGGCGGCGTCGGATAAAGCGGTGAAGTTCCTGATGCGTTCGCTCAATCCCACGCCGGATGGTCCGGACCGCGAACCAGTCATGGTGACGGTGACGCATGCGATCCCCTATTTCAAGTATCCGGAAGTCAAAGAGACCGGAAAGGCGTTGGTCCAGCGCTATGGAGCTAAGCTTGCGAAATCAGGCTTCCAGATACGCGAAGCCTTGCGGCTGGGAAAGCCGGCTGACGAGATTCTGACGGTGGCCAAACAGGATAAGGCGGACCTGATCGTGACGGGAGCGAAGGGGTTAGGCGCAATCCGTCGTGTGCTCCTCGGCAGTGTTTCCACCCGTGTGGTGCAACATGCCCATTGTGGGGTACTTGTCGTCCGCTGATCATCTAAAGTAGGGGATGGCTCATGGCGCGCTGAACAGGCTTGACGCAAAGGAGGAAAGCGCAATAGACTGACGCCCTCTCGGATCATCATGGGAGAGGATTTATGACAGCATTAATGAACATCGATCAAGACTCACTCCCTGATCGTTTAGTGACGGGGCTTTCAAAAATCGGTTTGGCGATGAAGAGCCGTGCATGGAGACGGAAGGGGCGACAAGGTGTCGGTCCCTTGCAAATCCAAGTGCTCACGTTTCTCAGGTCTCGACCGAATCATTCGGCTACCGTCTCGACGATTGCCCGAGAACTCTCCGTCAAACTACCCACCGCTTCTGAAGTCATCCGAACGCTTGAGCATAAGCGCTTGGTTCGCCGGCGCCGTCGGGAAATCGACAACCGTGTCGTGACCGTGCATCTGACCTCTCTCGGGGCCAAGGCAGGTCACGTGGAAAACCGATGGCCTGAGATTCTGGCCTCTGCGACCGAGAATTTGTCCGTGCAAGAGCAGGTCGCTCTCCTTACCGCGCTTGTGAAACTGATTCGGGCGCTTCAATTGCAAGGAGAAATCCCTGTGGCTCGCATGTGCATCTCCTGCGAGCATTTCCGTCCGCATGCCTATGCGGAATCGGACCAACCGCATCACTGCGAATTCTACAATACTGCGTTCGGTGATCAGGCATTTCGCCTTGATTGTCCCGAGTACGTGGAAGCTTCTGTGGACGCTCAGAGCAAGAATACCGACGCTCAGGAAGTTGCGAGCATAGCCCAGGCCTAACCGCCGGCTGATGGCGTATCATGGGGGCGGCTTCCGTGGCGATGGCTCGATGTAGAGTGGTCGGTGCGTCTCGATCTGCCCCATGAGGTCTTCCCAAGCCGCCTGTAAGGCAGTTTAGATCGGGTCACGGTCTGAAGCAGTGACCCACCGTATCGACGATCCCACTGCCGTCTGTTCTGCACGATACGGCCTGATCGGCCGGATGGCATCGCTCATCTCTGCTTGTAACAATATCTGGTAGTGATAATGACCTTGGCGGGAAGTCAGTGACAACTTCGTGGTCACGCGAAGCGTCAGATCGGCTGGGTTGGTCGAGACCGAAGCGAATGTGCCTCGTTGTTGCAGGTAGCGTAAGACCGCTTCATTCAGGTCGCGATGTGACCATTCCAATAGAGCGATGCCGGGCCGATGGTCCGGACCTTCCATTGAAATCGGACTGATAATGACTTGCAGGGTTCGAGGGATGGTGGCGGACGATGCACTCGTGGGGAGAGGTGCCACCTGGATTCGATGAACACACCCCGCCCAGACGATACCTATGGCCAGGAGCATTATCAACGTCATAGAGTGGGTCATCGTCAATCAAAGGTTGGCGTACGAACCCTCGCCACTGTGTTCTGATCTGCGCGATTAGGAGTTATTTCAAACCTCCGTTCATCCTTCGACCGACTCAGAACGAACGGATAGGCTGCTGAAAACATTATATTTCTCCGTTCGTGCTGAGCTTGTCGAAGCACGGGCCTGGGGTGGTGAAAGAACTTCCTAGCGAGCCGAGTCGAGAGAGGGGTCGAACACGATCTCCAAGTCTTTCAACGCTCGCGCAGCCTGCTCTCGGTAGGCTCGTTCCGTGGGATCCGTGTAAGTGTCGATCACACGTTGATAGGAGGCACGGGCTCTCTCCGGCTGCTGCTTGATCGCAAAATATTGTCCCAATGCAATCCAGTTCTGAGCCGCCGTTCCGCGAGCCGTTTTCATCAGTGCGAACTCCCGCTGGACCTGCGACGTCCCCTGCAATGGCCCCTGCTTTCTGACGGTCTCCGCCATGTGGTCGGCCATGAGCTCGATCTGTTCGTTTTCGTGAACCGCCGCCCCCACTCGATTAGCCTTGAGGTGCGTGTAGAAGTTCTCGATGTGGTCCTTCATGACGTCCGCTCGCCGCTGATACGGATCTTGTGCACAACCGGACAGAAGGAGGGTAAATAACGAGATGACACCTATTGTGCTGGAGAAGAAGTGGCGAGTGGAGGTTTCCATATGGCCCTCGCAGATGAAGCGCCTTGATGTGTCAAGCCCACGTGAGTCTAACATACACCCGGTCGTGCAAACATTAACAGGATGTTGAAAAATCCACGACAGCTTAAGGTCAAGGTTGAGGCTGAGGTCAAGCGAATCGATTCTTCTATCCTTAACCTCAACCTCAGCCTATTCGATTTCGCTCGGCAGACCGGAGGTCGCGAAGCCCCTTGAACCTCCGACGACGGCTGAGCTATCTTAGATCCCGGTTTTCTAGAAGCGAACATCTTCGCGGGGGTAAGGGTGGGCCTTCGAACAACGAGGAGGATGATATGGGAAAGAGCTTAAAAGGGACCAAGAGTCACGACAATCTGAAACATGCCTTTGCAGGCGAATCGCAGGCGAACCGCCGGTATCTGTATTTCGCGAGGCGGGCCGATATTGAAGGCTATCCGGACGTCGGCGGACTTTTCCGAGACACCTCGGAGGCTGAAACGGGTCATGCCTTCGGGCACCTCGATTTTTTGAAAGAGGTGGGAGATCCGGCGACGGGCGTGCCGATGGGGAACACCGACGCCAATCTCAAATCCGCCATCGAGGGTGAAACATATGAGTACACTCAGATGTATCCCGGGATGGCGAAGACCGCGCGGGATGAAGGGTTCCCTGAGTTGGCCGAGTGGTTCGAAACCTTGGCGAAAGCCGAACGGTCCCATGCCAATCGGTTCCAGAAGGGACTGGATACACTGAAGGGCTAAACCGCCTGCGTATCAGGCTTACGTGCAGCGGTCAGTTTTCGGCGACGTAGCAGATATCCGTCGGCGAGGACTGGCCGCTCGTCTTTTTCGGAGAGATGAATGTGAAAGGTCTCAGTCTCATCACACCGATCGATTCCAAGCAGTTGGAGAAGGAAACGCTGCGGATCTACGAGGTCTGTGACGGTTGCCGGCGCTGCTTCAATCTCTGTCCATCGTTCAACACGCTGTTGGATCGGATCGATGTGTACGAGGGTGATGTGGCCAAACTGACCCCCGCCGATCATCATCAAGTCGTCGACGAATGTTACTACTGCAAGCTCTGTTTCAACCATTGCCCCTATACTCCGCCCCATCATTACGAAATCGACTTTCCGCATTTGATGGTCGCCTGGAAGAAGCGTCTTGCGGCGGAGCGCGGCGTGCGATGGCGGGATCGCCTGTTGATCATGACGGATGTTATCGGACGACTCGGCAGTGCGACCGCCTCGGTCACCAACCGTTTGTTGGAGAACCGACCTGTGCGACGTCTTCTGGAACGAGTCGTGGGGATTCACCGGGACCGCCGGCTCCTTCATTTTTCTGGAGAAACGTTTCACCGCTGGTTCGGCCGCCGAGCCAAAACGACCGAAGCGGATCCGCCTGTCCGCAAAGTGGCGCTGTTTACGAGCTGCCTCGTGAACTTTCAGACGACGGATGTCGGCAAGGCGACGGTGCAGGTGCTGGAGAAGAACGGGGTCCGGGTGGTGGTGCCGGAACAACGCTGTTGCGGCATGCCGAGTTTCGATATCGGCGATACACAGGCGATTCAGCAAGCCGCTCACAGTAACATCGCTTCATTCTATCCCTTGGTCGCCGAAGGATACGACGTGGTCGTCCCAACGGCCAGTTGCAGTTTGATGTTGAAGCGCGAATATCCGGAACTCCATCGTGATGAGAAGGCCAAACGGGTGGCGGAGCGAACCTTCGATATCTGCGAATACCTCATGGCAATGAAAAAGACCGGCCATTTAGCGACCGATTTCCAGGTGAACCCCGGGCGGGTCGCCTATCAGATTCCTTGTCACCTGAGAGATCAGAATATTGGCTTCAAGTCCAAGGAACTCATGGAATGTGCCGGTGCACAAGTTGAGGTCATCGAACAATGTTCGGGGCATGACGGCGCCTGGTCGGCCAAAACGGAGTTCTTCTCGCTTTCGATGAAAATTGCCGGCAAAGCGGTACGTGCGATCGAACAAGCGCAGCCCAACCTCGTCGCCTCGGACTGTCCCCTGGCCGGATTACAGTTGGATCAGGCCGGCGCATCGGCACATGCGGGGGGTAAGAGCGTGCGGCATCCGATTCAGATCGTCCGCGATGCTTATGGATTACCCAGGCCGGAGTGAGGAGACGTATCAGAGTAGATGCTACGCGAATGAAGAGGTAGGAGGCAATCAGTGAAGGCGATCGCTTCGGAAGAGGTCATTCCTCATGAGGAGTATGAAAAGCAGCGTGATGCCTTTCGGGCAAGGATCATCGCGCTGAAGGAGCGGCGGCGCATTTCCGTCGGTCCCTGTATCACCATGGTCTTCGAGAATCGTGAGACGGTACGGTTCCAGATTCAGGAGATGATTCGCGTCGAGCGGATTTTCGACCCGACCAAGGTTCAGGATGAGTTGGATGTGTACAATGCGCTCCTGCCCGCGCCGGGTGAGTTGAGCGCGACCCTTTTGATTGAGATTACCGAGGACGCGATGATCAAGGAACGGCTCGATCAGTTCATGGGGCTCGACCATGGGGAGAAAGTGGCGATCGTCGCCGACGGAGAGGAGGCCTTCGGTGAATTTGAAGGCGGCCGAAGTCATGAAACCAAAATCAGCGCGGTCCATTTCGTCAGGTTTCGGCCGACGGCCTCGATGCAAAGGGCTTTTGCAGACCTGACTCGACCGATTACAATTCGGATAAGCCATGGCGACTACCGAGAACAGGTCCAGGTCCCCGGCGGCATGAGAGAAGAATGGCTGGCAGACTTGAGCGCGTAGGCGCTCAAACAAATAATCAATGCTGAGAATATGGTGCAGTAATACATAACATTAAAGTGGGCTCTTACCGATTCGTGCTCGCCGTTTTCATCACACCCAATTTGTATTATCAAGCCTCAGTCGGACATAGGAGTTATATAGCTGCGAGCGGCCCATGAGGGCCGCTCGCAGTCGAGGGCGATCAGATTTTTGGTCCAACCGTGGATTTCTTCGGCGCCTTTCCGGCTCCTGCGGAAAAGATGTCTTGCGCAATCTTCAATCCGAGCGGTACCCCGCCGATGTTTTGTGTAAGATCCATGTTGCCGTTGTTTTTGACCGCGAAGGCGTCGAAGACCCAGTGGACGCCAAGGTACACACGGGTTCGGCCATTCTCCTCGATCATCTGCCAGAGGCCTTTGGAGAACGAACGTGCATGCCGCGGTCGCACAGCCCCCTTATTGTCCCGGTTCATACCGTTGAATTCGTCTGATACGAATTCACAACCGGCCTCAAGTTGTCTGGGCCTTGGGGATTGGGCACTTGATAAAATAACCGCGTAATTTGCAACGCCCCGGCCCCGAATGTGGCATGTCCTGACGGATATGCCGGGAATGGGGGAGTAAAATTCTTTTTCCCTACTTTCGTCTCTTCGTTATAGCTGTTGGTGCTGGGCGCGCCGAGTGGAAGCCAGTCCGTATCGCAATCATCGTCGATATCGTTGTTGGCCATCCCGGCGGCGCCCATCGACTTGTCATGTTCTCGTATGCCGAGCACTGGACGCCAGAAGTTATGCACATACTTCTGGTTCCAGGCCAGAATGCCCGCGTCTCCCATGGCAGCGTTGACGAACGCAAACAAGCGGGCATTCTTTGCGACCGAGTTATTTTTTTGATTGCGATTTCACGCACGATTTGGTTGTACAGCCGAGGAGGTGTACCTAGACCCGACGCCCCATCGTATCCCCAGTAGATCCCGATCAGCGTTTCATCGACGGCGCGCTTGGAGTAGGCGGGTGGAAGGGTCCCCATGAGTTCCGGTGCGATGCCTTTGCCGCGTACTTCTTTCAAGGCCTTCACATAGTCCGGATCACCGAGGGTCGGTGGTTTATTCAGACCGTGACGGGCGGTTACCGCAAAACACTTGGACTGAGCCCCATAGAATGGCGCGTGGTACCCTTGTGAGCTATTGTCGGGATCGGCTCGATGCATACCGCGGCCGGTCATCGGTGCATAACCGTATCGCTCGCTCCGGGATCGTTCTTTCGATCCTCCAATAAGCGACGAGCCACCTCCAGCCCGAACAAATGGCCCGAGCTGGGCCCCGCGTCCATCAATCCTGCACCGGCATATTGGGCGTTGAAGAACGTCTTCTGGCTCGGGAATAGCGCGCAAAGCGTCGCATGGGCTGCGGCGGCCACGGCTTCATCCGGAGAAGCCCACGCGGGTGGGGAAGGCAATCCGCTTAGATAGTGAGGCAGATTCGCCGGATCGTTGATAACTCCCGCATAGGCATCGTACATTGCGAGATGCACGATGGCGAGTGCGCGGGAACTCAATGTAGGGCCTCCTTGCTCCGGTTTTTCGCGCGTAAAGTCCGCACGATTAGCCTCCAGCGCCACATGGTTCCAATATAGAATCGGATCGTTCATGACTCCCCCAATCGTATATGACAACCGCCGAAGCCATCGGTTGTCTGTTGTGTTATGTATTAGGCGGTGCAGCGTAGTCGCCTGCAGCTTCTCCACCGCAGAGCAATCCTCACCGAATCAGTCGACCGATAGGAAACAACAGCGGACGGATCAGGTTCAGATGACGAACTGCTGATACAAACGACGAGGAGCAGCTTTCGTACCACAGCGAGTCAAGAGCACCTCGAGGTTGATCAGGTCAATTGTGATTGAAAAGTAAAAAGTTTCGCACGATGAACCGTGACGAATGTAGGTTGTTGAGATACGGGACAAACCGAGGCTCTTGTATCAGAAGAGATACGCGCTGTATCATTTTACATCCTTATGGCTGCGAATGAATGAGCCCTCTGTAGCTGAAATCACCGATAGCGTCTCAAAGCTATGTCCTCTGTTCTGTTGACCAAACGTATCGAATTCGCCGCCGCCCATCGCTATGCGCGTGCGGAATGGGATGATCAGAAGAATCGCACGGTCTTCGGGCGCTGCTACAACCCACCCGCTCACGGGCATAACTATCTTCTTGATGTGACTGTCTCCGGCCCAATCGATCCCAAGACCGGCATGGTCGTCAACTTGTTCGATCTCAAACGCGTCCTTCTGGACGTGCTCGAAGAATTTGATCACAAGAACCTGAATCTCGATATGCCGTACTTCAAAGATCGAATTCCTACCTCGGAAAATTTCGCGCACGTGCTATGGACGAAGTTGGCCGCTCAACGGGATATCGGCACGCTCCACACCCTCCGGCTCTGTGAGGACGAAGATCTGTATGCCGAGATCACCGCAGCCGGCGGTCCGGACGTCGCCGCCGTGACCAGGCGCTACACCTTCAATGCGATCCAAGAAAACCAGCAGGGGCGAGACTGGGATTGCTACGTGACGGTACAGGGGACGATCGATTCTGTAACGGGCATGGTGACCGACATCGGCGCGCTGGATCGACTGGTAGAAGAGCGGGTCATCAAGCCGTTCGATCGGCAGGATCTCCGACAGGTGCTTGGCACCGAAACGGTGAGGGGAGAAACGCTCATCAAGGCGATTTGGGACCGTCTCGCCGGTCGCCTCTCCGGTGGAACCCTCCACAACGTCCGGCTCGCCCAAACCCGCGACCTCTCGTTCGACTACGCCGGTTGACCAGGGCCTCCCTATTATGTCGAAGAGCGGCGCGTTCGTGTCATCTTCAAAAGTGTGATTCGAGAATCGTCTCGAATGAGCGCGACAGCTCTTTCGCACGGCGCTCAAATGCTTCCAGATCCACGGCATCCTCTCGAAGAGATTCCAACACGGCGGCATTGACCAAGTCGGAGACAGAACAGTCTGTGGTGGCGGCTTTGACCTTGAGGGTTCGATAGACTTTGGGCTTCAAGTAGATTGTCGTGCGGGCGTCCGATGCCATGGCGCTCCGCTTTACATAAATATTTGACGCTCCCATCGAGCACGATAAGGCGTTGGCCCCAGTCATGACGGCCGTCCACAAAGACGATACAGAATTGTTCAAGCAATTTATGGACAACGAGTCATTCAAAACGCTGGCTGATGGATACCGTGTTCCGGATTACGTATGACGATCGCCCTGGCGCCTCTCCGAGATAAAACAGCCGTAACTCCCCCGCGCGAAAGAGTCTCGTCTGCCTCGCTAGAGTTCCTTTCCCCCGCCATGTTAAACAGTGGATATGAGTGCCACCGGTTCGCTGTTCATCGGTATTGTGGGGTCGCTGATGTTCCTGATCAGCGCCTTTGCGTTCAGTCAGCGGAATTGGAAAAGCGGCTTCTTATGGCTGTTGATCGGCGCGGGATTGATCGCTCTCTTGACCTACATGGACAAGCCATCGTCCCATTTGTTGCCGTGACCGACAAACGGCGGTCCTTCTGGTTCGAGAAGAATCGCAGAACAGAACAGGTCGTGCCCTGTGAGTCGCTGCGCATGGAGCTGCTCGTGCGGATACCGATCAGCCGGAAGAGATGCCCTTACCATGCGATGGGTTTACGGTCCCGAAAGAACAGACCGGTCATCGACTGATCCGCTTTCGTAGCCAGCCAGACGATCGTATCCGCACCTTGTTCCACTGAGCGCGGCGCTTCAGTTCCGCCCATCGCAGTCCGCACCCGTCCGGGATCCACCGCATTCACTGCTATGCCGGTGTTTTTCAGCGCCGCCGCGAACTTGCCGGTTACCCCGTTGAGAGCCGTTTTGGAAATGCCATAGGCTGGGACTGCTGGACCCATGCCAGTCAGTCGGCCGGCTCCACTCGAGACGTTGATGATTCGTCCCGCGGCACTTTGGCGGAGCAGGGGGACGAAAGCCTGGGTGACGAGCAAGGGGCCGAAGGTGTTGGTCTCAAACATCCGCCGGAGCTGTTCGGCAGGCAGATCTACGATCGAATCGTCTGTATTGTCTAAGATTCCCGCATTGTTCACCAAGACGTCGAGATGAGTGACGGCCTCCGAGACGGTCTTCACAGCTCTGTCGATACTCACTTGATCGGTGACATCGAGGACGATGGGGGTGACGGACGGGGGAAAGAGGGCGGCGGCACTGTGAACGGAGTCTGGTGATCGTCCCGTTAGAAACACGCGCCACTGCCTCGCAGCTAACTTCCGTACCACCTCAAGGCCGATACCTTTGTTGGCTCCCGTTACCAGAGCAATGCCGGGCATAGGATTCCTCCACCTTTCCCATAACCTTCTTATACCTGTCACATGCCTCCGCGCAGGGCATAGGTGCGCCTTATTAGCTCAAGGAAGCGCAGACTTTGAATAGCCCCTTATCACTTTGGGTTTCAGCAGTCGTGGAGCCGGATAGGACAGGAAACAAGCACGGGTTCAGCGAAACTCACGGGTCATCCAACGAGGTCGTGAGCAAGCTGAAGCGCTCAATGCTTGGGCTTGCGGTGGTTCTCGCCTGTTTGTGTGGCTCCACCTTGGTGTTGCGTGGAGTAAAGCGGGCGGCGTAGGCCTCCTGTTCCGGCAACCTGAGGAAGACGATGATCCCGGTGTCGGGGTTTATGGTAAATGCCCCGGTCCCTTTCAGCTGGTTGTCGCCGGACGGTTCCAACTCCACCTGGATGTTGGCCTTCTCAAACCCATGCTGAATGGTGGCTTTCGCTCTTGCCCCTTCAGTAGGGATGGCTTGGTCTGAATGATCCGTCACATACAGCAGCAGTTCTCCATCTTTGGCGACCAGTTCCAGGTGATAAGGCCCCGCGCTCAGGGATTGCCCCCCGTGAAGGGTCTTCACGGGGTCGGAGTGTTTCGCTGAGTGGGCTCCGACCGGCACCCCCCCGAGCAGCGTTGCGCACAAAGCGAAGTATCCCAGTAGAAGTCTCATGATCGGTTCTCCTAGAACGCCAGTACCATATCCACCTCAACTCTCAATGCTTCGGGGGGTGGTGATGGTGGTGGGGGCCGGCATCATCCGCGTGGGATGGGGCTTTCTGTCCCTGTTCGCCCTTGGGCTTCAACGGCATGAAGCGAGCGGCATAGCCGTCTTGATTCGGCAGCTTCATGAACACAACGATCACGGTATTGGGGGTCAGTGAAAAGGTCCCGGAGCCCCTGAGGACGTTGTTTCCTACCGGATGCAGGTGGACCTGTGCCCTTGTCGCCCCGTTTTCGATGTTGGCTTTAGCCAAGCCGCCGTCGACGCTGATGGCATTGTCCGCATGGTCCGTGACGTAGACAGTCAGGTCTCCATCCTTGGCAACCAACTCCATATGAAACGGACCGGTCATGCGCAATTGCCCGCCGTGAGGCGCTTCGACGGATTCAAAATATTCGTCCGTATGGGCGCTGGCCGGTAGCGACAGGATTAGGATCATGCCAAACACCAAACCCGCAATGGTCTTGCTCATGCTCTGCTCGCCTCCAAACTCATTGACCGCTCAGCATGGCTGCTGATCCAGCGGTCGTGGACGTCTCTCTCGGTTCAATCCATCACGATGCGGCATCGGCGCTACTTGAGTAAGTAGTCCGAAATGAGTGCGGCGAGTTCGGCCGACTCGACGACTCCTTCGCGAGTGAGCAGTAATTTACCATGCGCGAAGAAATGAGTGGTGGGGTACGTTTCAAACGTGTGGGTCTTCTTGATTTCACGACAGCGGCCCGGCACATGCATCTTGGCCTTGCCGATTTTGATCCTGGGGAATTTCGCGGCGGTCGCTTCAAGAATGGGATCGTACGCCTTGCAGGGCTCGCAGGTGGCAAGGCCGTACGCCACAATCGCGGCGGGGGCGTGAGTAAACTCACGATAGTTCGCATCGCTGACGTCTTGCACCATTCCGCTCATAAGGAGTGTTGACGCCGAGAGTGCTGAGGACTGAGCTCCGGAGCCACCAGTCCTCAGTCCTCGTTGCTCAGCCCGGCATCGTTAGTTCAGCTTCGAAAGCGCATCGAGGATCTCCTTGTCCTCTCGCGCCGTCTTGATTTCCTGTACCTTCACGTAGGCGACCTTGCCGTTCTTATCGACGATCACGGTCGCGCGCTTGGAACAGTTCAGTGGCTCGAAGTAGAGGCCATAGGCCTTGGCCGTCGTTCGATGCACGTCGGACAGAAGGCGGTGCTTCAGGTCCAACGAATCCGCCCAGGCTTTGTGAGAAAAGAAGCTGTCGCAGCTGATACCGAACAATTCTGCGTTGGCGGACTGAAACTTGGGGAAGTCATCGGTCAGACACTTGTTTTCGCCTTGGCATACGGGACTCCAATCCAGAGGGTAGAAGCAGAGCACGACATTCTTCTTCCCCTTGTAGTCGCTCAACTTCACGTCCTTCTGGTCTTGATCCTTAAGATTGAAGTCCGGTGCTGTATCGCCCACCTTAATTTCCGGTGCCACGTCGCTCATCTCAAACCTCCTTAATTGAACGTCTGTATAGGTGATGACTGTACTGAGGTCTCGAGTTGGTAGGACCCCACTATGAACCATGAACCTTGTAACCTGTGTTTTCAAAGGATGTCAACGGTCCGATAGGCCTAGGATGGGCAAGAGAACGATAACGTGTTGAGTTATCGACCAGATTACGAGGTTTGAAGTTCTCGGAAGCCCAGCATCCGTCCGGTCGGCGCGGCGGTCCGATAATTCCTGATGCGGATCGTGCGACGAAGCTGAGGAAGGTCGAGCGATGTTCCGACTTTCGGAGAATGTCCTACCCGCAGGAATTCGCGGGCCGACTCGGTCAACACGTCCTTTGCCGTGCCGTCGGACAGTCCTTTGGCTGTAAACACTTCAACCTCGTCCAGCCCGAACTTGCTGAGTCCGAGCGAGTAGGACCACACCATGTCTGGTTGTGAGGTATCGTCATGGACGATGGACACATGGTCGTCCAGGACGAAGCTCCCAAGAGTACGAGGCTGCCAATCAGAGGGATTGACGTAGGCTTGCGTGATGACGTCATGGGCCGTACCTTGCGACAACAGCGTCAGACAACGGGCCAGGCGTGCGGCGAGGAGGACGGTATCGGGCATGTCGCGAGGGGAGGTGATGGACGGTGCGACGGCGCCCATGAGCTCATGTTCCCAGGCCAACTGCTTCATGACGTCGGCGACATGACTCATCGGCAGCGGCATCACCACATGAGCCGACCACGGGCCATGCGTCGCTTGCCAGGATTCAGCCGAATCCTCTTCATGGCGGATAGTCAGCGGTCCACCATACTCGCGGTCATAGAGTGACTTGATTTCGTCGGTTGATGGAGCAGTACCTCGATAGCCGATGAAGTAGAGAGGAGGTCGTTTGGCGGATGGTTTTGGGGTCTTTTTCCGAATTCTCATTTTGCCGCTTTCTTGGCCTTGCGACGATCTTCCGGGTGCAACAGGCGCTTGCGCAAGCGCAGGTTCTGTGGGGTCACCTCCACTAACTCATCAGCCCCGATGTATTCCAAGGCGAATTCCAGCGTCATTTCTCGTGGAGGCGTGAGGACCAAGGCTTCGTCCGAGCCGGAGGCTCGCATATTGGTGAGGTGCTTCTCCTTGCACACATTCACATCAAGGTCTTCGTCTCGGCTATTTTGGCCCACGACCATTCCGCGGTACACCTCGACGCCGGGGCCGATGAACATGGTGCCGCGTTCCTGGGTCATGAAGATGGCGTAAGCCGTACTGATGCCGTCTTCGAAGGCGACAAGCGACCCATGCGGGGCCACGACCAGGTCACGCTCTTCCGCCGGTTCGTATGCCGAGAAGACATGGTGCAGAATGACGGTCCCACGGGTCTTCGCCAGGAGCACGTTCTTGAGCCCCATGATCCCTCGGGTCGGAATGTGGTATTCCAAATGCATCTCACTGGTGCCGACATCGGAGTGAATGAGCCGCATGTGGCGCATCTCGCCGCGGCGTTTGCCGATCTCTTCAATGACCGTGCCCTGATAGTTTTCCGGTACCTGGATGGTCAACTCCTCGTACGGCTCCATGACGGCGCCGCCTTCACGATGGAGAATGACCTCCGGTTGCGAGACTTGAAGCTCATACCCTTCCCGTCGCATCTGTTCGATCAACACGGCGAGATGGAGTTCTCCTCGGCCCGCCACAAGGAAGCGGTCGGCGCTGTCCGTCTCGCTGACGCGCAGTGACACATTGGTTTCCAGTTCCTTGAACAGGCGCTCACGTAAATGGCGTGACGTCAGGAACTTCCCTTCACGCCCGGCGAAGGGACTGTTATTCACGGAGAAGGTCATCTGAACGGTCGGCTCATCGATCGTCACACGAGGGAGGGCGACCGGATGCTCGGCATCGGCGATGGTATCTCCGATACTCACGTCGTCAAGCCCTGCCACGGCGACGATCTCTCCGGCTTCCGCCCGCTCCATATCCGTTCGTTCGAGGCCGGAATAGACGGCCAAGTCGGAGATCTTACCCGGGATCCGGGCTCCATTCTTACCGAGCACCACCACGTTTTGCCGTCGAGCGATCGACCCCGATTGGATCTTGCCGATACCGAGCTTGCCTTTATAAGCGTCTTGGGCCAGCGCCAAGACGAGGATTTGAAGCGGTGCGTCGGCGTGGATGGCCGGGGCGGGAATTTTCTCTAGCACGATGTCGAGCAACGGAGCGATGGCCACGCCGGGTTTGTTGATGTCGAGCGTCGCGGTCCCCTTGATCGCCGACGTGTAGACGATGGGGAAATCGAGTTGTTCGTCGGTGGCTCCAAGGTGGACGAAGAGATCGAACGTACGGTTGACCACGTCGTCGATCACGGCATCCGGTCGATCGATCTTGTTGATGACGACGATGGCTTTGTGCCCGAGCGCGAGAGCCTTGCGCAATACAAAGGTCGTTTGCGGCATCGGGCCTTCCTTGGCGTCGATCAGCAGCAACACGCCGTCGACCATGCGTAGCGTCCGCTCCACTTCACCCCCGAAATCGGCATGGCCCGGGGTATCCACAATATTGATCTTGACCCCGTTGTAAATGACGCTGGCGTTCTTGGCTCGGATCGTGATCCCGCGTTCCCGCTCCTGATCCATCGAATCCATGATGCGTTCACCCATCTCGTCGATCTTGCGGTGGACATGGGTTTGGCGCAGCAGGGCATCGACCAGCGTCGTCTTGCCGTGATCGACGTGGGCGATAATGGCGATGTTGCGGATATCGCTCCGTCGGTCGTGAGGGGCGCGTATCGTGGACATGGTTATCTTGTTCCCGCGAGCGACAAAAAAAAGACGCCCCGCTGCCGAGGCGTCGATCAAAGTATACATGAGCGCCGACCGTCTCACAAGGCCATCATTCAGATGCATTCGCGGTGGAAGCTTGAGTTTTGAGAAAACGCATTGTAAGGTTTTTCAGCCTCGCAGATCGGGCTTGCGCAGGAGTACATTCTCGTGCCGGGTGATGAACGATTCATAGCAATTCAGGAACGGTCACGCCGCCTGCGCTGGTGGCAGGTCGTCTTGATCAGCATGGTGGCCGCAACCATCGTGGGATCCACGACGGTTGCGGGTATCATCTGGCACTATTCCCAAGATCTCCCCTCACTGGATCTGCTCCAAAACTATCAACCGAGTTTGGTGACCACCGTCTATTCAGACGATCGCCGACCGATCGGCCAGTTCTTCATCGAACGTCGCATCCTGACTCCGCTCTCTGAAATTCCCAAAACCCTGACGCAAGCGGTCATTGCGACGGAAGACGCGCGGTTTTTTGAACATCCGGGACTGGACTATATCGGGATGCTGCGGGCGGCTTGGACGAATATCCGGCATGGAGGGAAAAAAGTCGAAGGCGCCAGCACGATCACCCAACAACTGGCTCGTTCGCTCTTTCTTTCGTCCGAACGGTCCTATGAACGGAAAATTCGCGAGCTCATCTTGGCCTACAAGATGGAAGCGGTGTCGGGAAAGGAACAGATTCTCGAAACCTATCTGAACCAAATCTATTTCGGGCAAGGGGCCTATGGCGTGGGCTCGGCGGCCCATTCCTACTTCGGAAAAGACGTCAGAGCCCTGACACTGGCCGAATCCGCGTTTTTAGCCGGCCTGCCGAAATCGCCCAGCCGATTTTCTCCGTTCACCGCTTATGACTTGGCGAAGAAGCGCCAAGAGCATGTTCTCTCCCGGATGGAAGAAGTTGGGTTTATTACAGCCGCGGAGCGGGAAGCGGCCGCTCGTGAAAAACTGAATTTCCATCGACCCGGCAGCGAACACCTTGCGCCGTACTTTGTCGAGTACGTCCGTCAACTGCTCGTGGCGAAGTACGGGGAGTCGATGGTGTACAAGGGCGGTCTCCAAATCTATACGACCTTAAATTTGGAGATGCAAAAGGCGGCGGAGTCGGCGTTCTTGAACGGGGTTCGCGAGCTCGACAAACGGGAAGGGTGGCGAGGGCCTCGGCGAACCGTCGATGTGACGACTGTCCAACCGTCGGACGTGGGTCAGACGGATCAGCCGATCAAACCCGGGTATCTGGGTGAAGGGGTCGTCTTAAGAGTGGCGAAGGATCATTATGTGGTTCAAGTCGGCGCATTCACCGCGAAGCTGGCGTTCGACGACATGGCGTGGGCCAAGCGGATTCTCAAGGGCCCGGATCCTACCGTGGATTTCGTGGTGAACCCGAACCTCAAATCACTTCTGAAGCCCGGGGATGTCATCGAAATCGGCGTGAAAAAGCTTACCAAGGACGGCGTGCAACTTACACTGGAGCAGACGCCGATCGTCGAGGGAGGCCTGGTTGCGATCGATCCCAAGGTGGGCGCCATTCGCGCGATGGTGGGAGGGTATGATTTCTCCCGCAGTGAATACAACCGTGCGGTGCAGGCCCACCGGCAACCGGGCTCCGCGTTTAAACCCCTCATTTATGCGACCGCGATGAGTCAAGGATTGAGCCCTGCCACACAGATTCTTGATGCCCCGGTCGTCTATGAGCAAGAAGAAGACGATAAGATTTGGAAGCCGGAGAACTACGGCCGGAAGTTTCACGGCATGGTGAGCCTGCGAGATGCGTTGGCTCAATCGCACAATCTTGCGACGGTTCGGTTATTGGACAAGGTCGGTGTGAAGAATGTGATCGAATTTTCACGATCTGTCGGAGTCACGAGCCCGCTGCCCGCCGATTTGTCCCTCGGACTCGGCACGTCTTCGGTCGGCTTGCTGGAGTTGACCTCCGTGTACGGCGTATTTTTGAATCAAGGAAGTCGCGTGGAACCTTTCGCCATCAAATCGGTTAAAGATAACATGGGGAAGGTGCTTGAAGTGACCGAGGCTGAGCCTCATGAAGTCATCAGCAAAGAAACCGCCTATCTGATTACCAACATGATGGAGGATGTCGTACAGAGGGGAACCGGGCAGGCGGCGAAGATTCTGGGGCGTCCGATCGCCGGGAAAACCGGCACGACGAACGACTATATCAATGCCTGGTTTATCGGCGGAACACCGAACTTGGTGGCCGGTGTGTATGTCGGCTTTGACGACCGACGCTCGCTCGGAGAGAGCGAAACCGGAGCCCGTTCCGCGTTGCCGATCTGGATCGCGTTCATGAAAGAGGCACTCAAGCAACTGCCTGTCGTGCCGTTCGAGATCCCCGACGGCGTGACCTTCGTGAAAGTCGATACCGCCACGGGACTTCTGGAGTCAGAACAAGAGGGAGAAGGGCAGAAGGGAACGGTTGAGCTTTTTGCGAAGGGAAGTGAGCCGACTCAGGCGGTGCAGCGTCGACTGGATCCGACGGATTTCTATCAGCTGGATCAGATCCCTGAAGGCCAACCGATCGGAGACGAGAGCTTGTAGCAGTCCTGATTACGATCGCGCGTCTTGATATTCTTCGTGCCAAGCCATCTGAATCGTTTCTAGGATTTTCTCGTTCGACTTCTTGGGATCGTCCCTGAATTCCGGCAGCGCGACGATCCAGGCATGCATGTCGGTGAAGCGGACGGTCAGCGGATCGGTTTCGGGATGTTCTTCCACCAACCGAATGGCGATCTCTTCGGCATCTTGCCATTTCAGGTCCATCATTGGTCCTCACTGTCACGACACTTCTGATACTTTTTTACCCTGCAGACTTTTCTTGAGAGAATCGTCCAGCATCACGACGTTCAAATGCTTCGCCGCCTGTTCGAGGTCCGCCATGCGTGCACGAATGGCGCGAGGATCTGTGGCGTCCTTGGCCGAGGACAACTGAGATAACGCTCTGCGAATGTTTTCGGCTTCTTCCGACGAAATCAGATGTCCCGCTTCTGAGAGCGACTTGTCAGTAGCCTTCATCAAGGCCTCGGCGTCTAAACGAGCTTCAATCAACTTCCGAGCGCTGACGTCCTCCGCCGCAAACTTGAACGAGTCCTCGATCATCCGCTCCACTTCCGTGTCGGACAATCCGTAGGATGGTTTGACCTCGATCGATTGGCTTTGGCCCGTCCGCATGTCCGTCGCGGTTACGTTCAAGATTCCGTTGGCATCGATCAAAAAGGTCACCTCAATACGCGGGACACCGGCAGGGAGGGGCGGTACTTTGAGCCGGAATCGCGCCAGGCTCCGGTTGTCTTTGGCGAGTTCGCGCTCACCTTGTAGGATGTGGATGTCGACACCGGTCTGGCCGTCGACATAGGTCGTGAACATTTCCTTCGCGCTCGCCGGAATGGTCGTGTTCCGACGGATGAGGCTGCTCATGACGCCCCCCATCGTTTCGATACCGAGGGACAGGGGCGTCACATCTAACAACAACATGTCGGTGGTCCCGCCACTGAGAATATCGGCTTGCACGGCAGCCCCCAGCGCGACAACTTCGTCCGGGTTCAGGTGGCAATGCGGCGGCTTTCCGAAGAGGGCCTCCACGCGTTGCCGAACCAGCGGCATGCGGGTGCAACCGCCGACCAAGACCACTTCATCGATGTCTTTTGGAGTGAGCCCGGCGTCTTTTAACGCCATACGGCAGGGGGCTAAGGTACGTTCAATCACGCCTATCGCCAGGGATTCGAGTTGATCACGCGTCAGCTCTCTAGTGAAGCGTCCCTTGTCTTCTGGTAACTCGATCGCGACCTCGGTCTTCAGCTCGTCGGACAAGCGGATTTTGGCCCGCTCCGCTTCCAGCCGAACAGCCTGCATATGATCGGGATGCCCGCTTATGTCGACTCCTTCGCGTGCTCGGATGTCCGCAACAAAGAGATCGACTAATAAGCGATCGAGATCGTCTCCGCCAAGGTGTGTATCGCCGTTGGTCGCCAATACCTCGAAAATACCGTCCTTCAGCTTCAAAATCGATATATCGAACGTGCCGCCACCGAAATCATAGACGGCGATCGTGCCTTGCGTTTTCTTCTGAAGTCCGTAGGCCAGAGAAGCGGCGGTCGGCTCATTGATGATCCTCAAGACTTCCAACCCGGCGATGAGCCCGGCGTCTTTGGTCGCTTGTCGTTGGCTGTCGTTGAAGTAGGCCGGCACGGTAATGACGGCTTTCGTGATGCTTTCGCCGAGGTAGGCCTCCGCCCTCAACTTCAATTCCTTGAGGATCATGGCGGAAATCTGCGGCGGTGAATAGCTCTTCTGGCCAAGCCGGATGCGGATCACACCGCCGGTCTCAGTGAGGCTGTACGGAAAATAGGACAGCTCGTTCTGAACATCGGCTAGTCCCTTACCCATGAATCGCTTCACGGAGTAAACCGTCCGCTCCGGATTACGTGTCAGATGTTCTTTGGCAGGATCCCCAACGATGAGGCCGTTGTCCGTCATGGCGACAACGGAAGGCACCATGGTCCGACCATTGCGATCCGGGATGACGCAAGGCTGGCCGTCTTTCATGTACGCAACAAGCGAATTTGTTGTGCCGAGATCAATGCCGACTATTCTTGCCATATCCCACGTGCTGAAAAAGAGCCGCTTACGCGATGGTTGCCGCCAGGTCGTTGAGGATATTGTTGATATAGGTGCGATGTGACAGGAGTTCGCGTATCTGTTTTAAGATTCTGTCCCGTTCAACTCGCGCCTGACTCGTGGCCTCCCCCCGGTCCTGCAGCTGATCCCAATCCGTAAAAAGTTGCTGAAGTTGCGATTCCATCTCTTCTTTTCGTCGTCCTAACGCGTCTTGTTCTGCCTGGAGTGTGGTGCGGAGACGATGGCCTTCATCGGAATTACGATCCGAGGCCCGGTACTCCTCGAGAGTATCTTGAAGCTCCAGAATCTCCTCAAAGAGATCGGCCGGAGGGGAGGTCCTGATATCTTTGACCGAGCCGGTTTCCAGCGCCAATAGGTATTCCGCTCGTTGGATGGGGTCACGGAGCGTACGATAGGCGGTATTTAGGACGGCGGCATTGCTGAGGCTAATTGTTTGTTCGGCGGTGGTCTTCGTCTGATAAAAGTCTGGATGGAATGTCCGGCTCAGTTCGTAGAATTTGGCCTCCAGTCTCTTCGGGTCGAGCGTAAGGCGCCGTGGAAAGCCCAGACAGGTAAAATAATCGGTGTCTTTGGAAACCGGCTGCACCTTCACGCAACGTTCACAGAAGTATTCTCCCGTTACTTCCGACTGACAGTGCCAGCACATGCTGCGAGCCATTTGCAGCCCGCGCATCCGATCAGACTGTGAGGTGTGTTGATCCATGAGTAAAAAGAGTAAAACCGGGCATGGCGAACGCCATGCCCGGTTTTATTACGTATATGTCAGGTCAGGCTGAGAACGATTCTCCGCAGCCACAGGTTTTGTTGGCATTCGGGTTGAGAAACTTGAAGTTTCCGCCCATCAGATCTTTTTGGTAATCCAATTGCGTGCCCTGGAGATAGATGGCGCTCTTGGCGTCAATGATCACTTTGACGCCGTCGATCTCATACACTTGATCGTACTGGCCGATCTTGTCGTCGAAATTGATCGTATAGCTCAAGCCCGAACACCCTCCCCCTTTGACGCCGAGGCGGAGTCCGCCTTCCTCAATCCCTTGGACATTGATCAACCGTTTGACTTCCTTTACGGCTGCATCGGTGAGGGTGATGATCGGCGTATGGGTTGCCGTATTCGTCGTGTCCATGGTGCACTCCATTCGTTTCGTGCGTTACTTGGCGTGGGTTGCTTGTCCCTCGGCCTTTTTCTGGTAATCCGCCAAGGCAGCCTTGATGGCATCTTCAGCGAGCACCGAGCAGTGAATTTTTACGGGTGGGAGATTCAACTCCTGCACAATGTCTGTGTTCTTGATCTTCTGAGCTTCCTCGAGAGTTTTCCCTTTAAGCCATTCAGTGGCTAAGCTGGAACTGGCGATCGCCGATCCGCAACCGAATGTCTTGAACTTGGCATCGACGATCGTATCGTTCTGCACTTTGATCTGTAGCTTCATCACGTCGCCGCATTCCGGGGCTCCTACCATACCAGTGCCCACGCCCTCTTCATCCTTTTTGAAGCTTCCCATGTTTCGAGGGTTGTTAAAATGATCAACGACTTTATCGCTGTATGCCATAGAAACCTCCTTGATATCTTGTCGTTCGTGAAGCGCCGTTGGTTGTCTGAGAGATACGCTTCACGGGGTACGGTTCACGTCCGGCGTCGTTAGTGTGCCGCCCACTGGACTGACTTCAGATCTACGCCTTCTTTCGCCATTTCATAGAGCGGGGACATTTCCCGCAACTTAGTCACCACCTCAATAACCTTCTTGATCGTATAGTCAATCTCTTCATCGGTATTGAAGCGGCCTAGGCCGAAACGGATCGAGGAATGGGCGAGCTCTGTTCCGACGCCGAGTGCGCGCAACACATATGAGGGTTCCAGCGTGGCCGATGTGCAGGCCGAGCCGGATGACAGAGCGATGTCCTTCATGCCCATCAGCAGCGACTCCCCTTCCACGTAAGCAAAAGAAATGTTGAGGTTGCCGGGTAAACGGTTCGTCGGATGGCCATTGAGGTAACTTTCTTCCAGGGCCGCCATGATATCAGCCTGGAGCCGGTCACGCATTTTGGTCAGCCGAGACGCTTCCGCCGTCATCTCCTGTTCGCAGATTTCACAGGCCTTTCCGAATCCCACGATCAGTGGAACCGGCAAGGTGCCGGACCGCATGCCGCGTTCATGTCCTCCTCCATCCATTTGGGGTGCGATCCGAACTCGGGGGTTTCTCTTTCTGACGTAGAGTGCACCAACTCCCTTCGGACCGTAGATCTTATGGGCGGAGAATGACATGAGATCGATGCCCATGGCTTGGACATCGACTGGAATTTTCCCCACGCCCTGAGTGGCATCACAATGAAATAGGACGCCCTTCGCTTTGGCGATCTTGCCGATTTCCTGGATCGGATTGATCGTACCGATTTCGTTATTCGCCAGCATGACCGAGATCAGGATCGTCTTGTCTGTGATAGCGTTTTGCACGTCTTGCGGGTTCACCATGCCGTATTTATCGACCGGCAAATAGGTTACGGTCGCCAGCCCTTTGGCTTCAAGAGCCTTGGCGGTATCGAGCACGGCTCGATGTTCCGTCGATGATGTAATGATGTGGGTGCCTTTCTCTTTGTACATCTCCAGGACACCCTTCAACGCCAGGTTGTCCGATTCAGTGGCACCGCTGGTGAAGACGATTTCTTTCGAGTCGGACTTGATCAGTTTCGCGATCTGTTTCCGGCCTTGTTCCACCGCTTCCTCCGCGGCCCAGCCAAAGGCGTGGTTACGGCTGGCGGCATTGCCGAACTTCTCAGTGAAATACGGCAACATGGCCTCGAGGACTCGAGGATCCATAGGAGTGGTGGAATGATTATCGAGGAAAATAGGAAGCTTCATCGTTCGACTCCTTGTGTCGAGGGCGACTGAATCGTAATAAGGGGTGTGCCGCCCAGCATATCTTCCAGCGTCATGTTGTTGAGTAACTGATAGATGCTGTCCTGGATTTTCAGCAGGGGTGTGCGGATGTTGCAATGTTCCCGCTGCATACAGAATTCTCCCTCTTTTTCATGGGAGCAGTCGGTGATGCCTAACGGACCTTCTATGCTTTCAAGGATCTGCGCAATGGTGATCTGACGGGTGCTTCGTGCGAGAAGATACCCACCCTTGGGGCCGTTGTGGCTCTCGATCATGCCGCTCCTGGAAAGAACTTGGAGTACCTTGGCCAATAATTCCAATGGAATGTTGTATTCCTCGGCGATCTCTTTCGTATTGACGACTCGGCCAGGAGTGACATCGCCGAATTGGACCGAAGCGATGTGCTGGAGCGCCATGAGTGCGTAATCAGCTTTTTTTGAAATCTTCAACATAACTATTGCCGATCCATCAGATCGGAGACTATAATGATCTCCGATCAATAAGGTCGGACTAAGAGTAGCACGCAAGTTTCTCTGGTGTCAATACAAGACTAGGGCCTAATTCCATACAGAAAGGAATGCGCCGATGGGCGGGACTAACCCGTATATCGAAAAGACTGATTACGAACTCCCTAAAGTTTCCTATACCATCACCTTCATCCAGCCAAATGGAAACTCAACAAAAATCACTGTGGATCCTGAAAAGATTCCCTATGGAGAGACAGGACTTCCGGGGAGCATTCTGGATATCGCCATGGGCCACGGCGTGGATTTGGAGCACGTGTGTGGAGGCGTTTGTGCCTGCTCGACGTGCCATGTCATCGTGAAGCAAGGACTTGAAACCTGTAATGAAGGTACGGATGATGAGTATGATCAGCTGGATGAAGCTCCCATGACGACATTGCAGTCGCGTCTGGGGTGTCAATGTGTGCCCAACGGAACTAAGGATGTCGTCGTCGAAATTCCAGCCGTGAATAAGAATCTTGTGAGGGAGGGGCACTGATTCGTCCACAGCGGCCGCGTTATTCGTTAAACGTTATTTGGTTAAACGCACGGTTAACGATTCACGAACCACCATGTTCAGTCGTACGTCTCTACCTTCACTTCCTTCCGGTTGTAACCTTCTCCCGTGAAATATGCACGCAGGGGACGGACGAAAGCTTTGGTTCCACAAATCATGGGATGGACTTTCGGCTGTCCCTTGATCAGCGGCGTGAGCATGGCCAAGGTCTTTTCCACAGCTTCCGACTCTCCGTTCGGAGCAACCAGGGGGAGATAGCGAAAAGAGGAATGTTGTGTGGCCATGGTGAGCCATTCCTGATGGAACAAGACCTCGTCTTCGTCGGGTGCCACGGCAATCAATAAGACAGGGATTGGGATTTTCGAGAAAAACATCTGCTTGAGGAGGCATCGCATAGGGACGAGACCGGTGTAGCGCCCAATCAGCAGCAACTCCCGATCGAGTGATTGAGAGAGGGTGAAATTTCCATAGGGACCCGACAAGAAGACTTCATCTCCAGACCTCAACGTATACAGATAAGTAGAACCCAATCCACCGGGGATGCGATCAAACACGAGCGTTAACTCGCCGTATGGCGATGAGGGATCGGCCATGGAGTATGCGCGATTGAGCGGCGGCTTGGGTCCCACCGGCAGTTTGAGGGAGACCCACTGCCCCGGCTGAAAGGTAATCTTCGTGGTTTTTGGTTTGATCACGAGTTGACGGACATGGGGTGTAAGATCGGTGACCGCAAGTACCGTGGCAGGTTGCGTGAGTTCCGCCATGATCGATCAGCGAAACCGTCTTAGCAGAAGCCGCCAGAAGATGGAAGTGGCAAGGCGATGTACAAGGATTTTCACTGCATGGTATAGATGTTCGGTTTGTTGTGCTTGAGTAGGAACGGTACGGTCATGAATCAGGTTCGCGTCCGGTTTGCCCCCAGTCCGACGGGATTTCTCCACATAGGAGGAGTGCGCACGGCGCTGTTCAATTGGCTCTTCGCGCGACAACAACGGGGTGTGTTTATCCTTCGCATCGAAGATACCGATCAAAGTCGCTCGACGGATGAATCTATTCAAGCCATCATCGCGGGGATGAAATGGGTGGGCCTTGATTGGGACGAGGGGCCATTCCGCCAAACGGAGCGGATGGATCTCTATCGCAGCCATGCCATGAAGTTGTTTAAGGCAGGACATGCGTACTGGTGTGTGTGTAAGGCTGAAGAGTTGGAAGTCCGACGAAAAGAAGCAGAAGCCAAAGGACTGTCCCCCCGCTACGACGGCCGCTGTCGCAATGTGCGGATCACCAATCCACCTGGAGATGCCGCCCTTCGATTCAAAGCTCCGCAAGATGGCCAAACGGTGATCGATGACCTGATCAAGGGCAAGGTTGTTTTCGACAACACCGTGGTGGATGATTTGATCATTCTCAGATCAAACGGGTATCCGACCTACAACTTTTCCGTGGTGGTCGACGATGCGTTGATGGGCATCACACATGTGGTGCGGGGAGACGACCATTTGACGAACACGCCGCGCCAGATTCCGATCTTCGAAGCCCTAGGGTTTGCCGTTCCGCGTTTTGGGCATCTTCCGATGATTTTAGGGGCTGATAAAACCCGCCTCTCCAAACGCCACGGTGCCACCTCGATTATGGCTTACAAAGACATGGGCTACCTCCCCGATGCCATGGTCAACTACCTCGTCCGGCTCGGCTGGTCCCACGGAGACCAAGAGCTCTTTACGAGGCAGGAGTTGATCGAAAAGTTTTCGTGGGATCATGTGCAAAAGTCGCCGGCCGTCTTCAACCCGGACAAATTGCTTTGGATGAATGCCGAATACATCAAGACGAGTCCACCGAGCCAGGTCGCCCAGGCGCTCGTGCCCTTATTGGATCAAGCGGGCTTAAAGAAGGAGGTCGAGGTTGTTTCAGAAGAATGGCTCGCACGGCTGGTGGTCTTGGTAAAGGAGCGGGCCAAGACGCTGGTCGACATGGTGGCGTGGGTTAGACCGTATTTCGGAGAGACGGTGGCATTCGAGGAGGAAGCGGCAAAGAAGTTTCTCACGCAATCCATCGTTCCAGTCCTGGGCAAGCTCATCGCACGGTTTGAAGCCTTCCCGACCTTCTCGAAATCAGAATGGGAGGATGCTTTTAAGCAATTTGTTCAGGAAGAGGGACTGAAAATGGGTCAGGTGGCTCAGCCGGTCCGTGTCGCGTTGACCGGACGAACGGCCAGTCCGGGACTTTTTGAGGTGATGGAAGTGCTTGGCCGAGAGCGGACACTGTTACGGCTCCGAAAAGGGCTCGAACGCGCCTCCGCGGGGTGAAGGGTCTCCTGCCAAACCCGCGCCGATCTTGACGGAATTGCGATTGATATATTACTGTGAACCTCGGTTGGGGGATCGTCTAGCGGTAGGACGTCAGTCTCTGGATCTGACTACCTA
>JBBIKN010000020.1:0-42042 GCA_037445435.1 Nitrospira sp.
ATCGCGGTCGCGTGTTGAAGGCCAAGCCGGGCATGACCGGGCTCTGGCAGGTGGTAGGCCGCAGTCAAACCACCTTCGATGAAATGGTGCGCCTCGACTTACGGTACGCCAGGACCATGTCTCTATGGTCCGACATCAAGATCTTGCTGGCGACACCAGCGGCCATGATTATCGGAAAGGGAGCTTGTTGATACGATGTATTGCCTTTTTGCCTTTCCGGGCTGTTCGCCGTTGCCTGACCGCATGTCAGATGATGGTGAGATGACGGCGCGCTGTTCAGAACTGGCAATGAGAGGTATTGAACATGAGGATATTTCATCAACGGCTTCTTGTGGTACCCCGCCGACTACGGAATCCGGGAGGCATCATTGGGCGGTGCAGTTCGCTGGTTACGGGCCTAATCTTCTTATCTTTCATCGGGTGCGACGGTAGTGATGAGCAAGGACGGATCAGTACGCCCCCCCCACGCCGGAGTGGCCGTCACCTTGACCTGGGATCCGGTCAAGGATTCCAGCGTCGTTGGATATTCCATCCATTATGGAAAGCGTTCTCCCAAGCAGCCCGGCTCCTGCGCGTATGAGCAGGAACTTTTTGTGATCACCAGCCACGGAGCGGTGCCCCATCTTGAGCCCGGACTGACCTACTATTTTGCAGTGAGCTCCTACAATGGACTGGAAAGTAGCTGTTCGAATGAGGTCTTCACCAACACATAGCACGCAGAGATGAGATCAGTGAGACGATATGGATGGGTCGTCGGAGTGCTGGCGGCCGTCGTGGTGTTTGTCTCAGCCGTACACGACTTCCTGGCGATTCATGATCCCGTCCGAGCCAATGTCCTGGTCGTCGAAGGTTGGGTGTGGGAATCGGCGGCAATGAAGGAGGCCGTCGAGGAGTTCAATCGTGGAAACTATGACGTCGTGGTCGCCGTGGGCGTCCTTCCTACTAGGCAAGAGAAGGAACCCTGGCAAGAGAACTCGGCTGTGCACGCGGCCGAACAACTGCGGAAGCTGGGCGTGAACGACCGTGCCATTCGCGTTCTAACGGTTCCCAATATCGACAGGCATCGTACCTATAGCTCAGCGTTGGCTGTTAGACGTTGGTTGAGCGATTCAACGCTCACGGTCGTGGGGATCAATGTGTTTACGCTGGGGGCCCATGCGAGAAAGAGTCTCGTATTATTCAGGCGCGCGTTTGGTGAAAGGATTCCCGTCGGTGTGATCGCGGGCACCGAGGACAGTTACGATCCCGAGCGATGGTGGCTCTCGGTGAGAGGAATTTATACGGTGCTTCGCAAAACGATCGGCTATCTCTATGCCGAGTGGTGGCCTCTGTCGGATGATCTTCCTGCACCAACCGGCCAGGCAATTCCATTAGGAGGAATGTAACATGGCGGTCGTCAAGACAACAGGGGCTAGAATTGCCGCGGTCTGTACCTGTCTCCCGACCAAGCAGGTCGATAATCTGAGTGATTCTTCGTCTTTTACCGAAGAAGAGGTCCGCAAGGTGACTGGGATGGCCGGCGTATCGAGCCGGCGTGTGGCGGGAGACACCGTCTGCAGCAGCGATCTCTGTATTGCTGCTGCAATGCAGGTGTTACGGCGACTGGGCTGGACGCCCGATTCGATAGATGCCGTGATCATGGTCACGCAGACTCCGGATTATTTTCTACCCTCGACCGCCTGTGTGGTCCACCACCGGCTGAATCTTGCGGATCATTGTGCGGCATTTGACGTGGGACTCGGCTGTTCCGGCTATCCATATGGCATATGGTTGGCCGCAATGATGATCCAGGGAGGCGGTATGCGCCGGGTCTTGGTTCTGCACGGAGAAACCCCGACCCGGTTTTCTCATGACTCTGATCGTTCCGTCTCACTTTTGTTCGGAGACGCCGGTTCGGCCACTGCGCTGGAATCGACGGATGCTGCCTGGCCGGCGTGGCACTATGCGTTGCACTCCGACGGCAGCGGGTACCATTCGATGATCGTCGAATCCGGCGGCTTCAGGGATCGTTTCGGGACGGATATGCGAAAACATTGCGTGTCGATGAACGGTGCCCTGATCTTCAATTTTACGATCAAGCGGGTACCCGCACTGATCGAGGAGACGTTGAAGGCCGCGTCGATGGGCGTTGATGATATCGACTACTTTATCTTTCATCAATCCAACCAATTTATTCTGAAACACTTATGTGCGAAGCAATCGCTTCCCCCGGACAAAGTTCCGATCATCCTTCGTCACTTGGGCAATACCGGAGGCGCATCGATTCCTCTGACGCTGACACAAGGACCTGTCATGAGGCCGGCGGATCGCTCACTCCGGCTGATGCTGTTGGGATACGGTGTGGGGTTATCCTGGGGCTCGGCTCTGGTTGACTTGGACGCGAGCGCCATCTTGGATTCTGTGGAGTTAGACAACACGTCACAGGTGTCGGCATGATCGACGAGTCGGGACGGGTCTTCGAGGGGAAAACGGTCCTCATCTCGGGTGCCTCATCGGGAATCGGACGGGCGATCGCGATTCGATTGGCCCGACAAGGGGCCGGATTGGTCTTAATCGGGCGGAATCGAGAGCGATTGGAAGATACCGTCCGACAGGCGGGCGCTCGTGTCTGCCGGCTCGTGCAGTTGGATTTGACGGATGTGGCCGCCATTATGCCTGCGGTCAGAGAAGCTGTCTCCGTGGTGGGGCGACTTTATGGGCTCTGCCACGCAGCGGGCATGGTCGACACCCTTCCTTTGAGTGCCGCTGGTCCCGAGAAGCTTCAGGCCATGATGCAGGTGAATTACGTGGCCGGAATGGAATTGGCCCGGTCCGTGACTCGACGAGATCTTCTCAGGGAAGATGGCGGTTCGGTCCTGTTTATTTCCTCCATCTATGGTCTCATCGGCAAACCAGGCCAAATTGCCTACAGCGGAAGCAAAGGTGCCGTTACTGCTGCAGCCCGGTCCATGGCGATCGAACTGGCAAGGCGAAACGTTCGCGTCAATGTTCTCTCACCCGGCATGGTGCGGACGGAAATGACCGAGCGAGCTCTTGTCAGTCTCTCTACGCAACAGGTCCAAGCGCTGAAAGACACGCATCCTCTTGGATTTGGGAGCCCCGATGATGTTGCACATGCGGCGACGTTCCTGCTCTCTCCTGAGAGCAACTGGATTACGGGTGCCGACTTGGTAGTGGACGGAGGCTGTTCTGCTCAGTGACACCACAGAGGAAGGATCCCCAATGACACACACCGAAGCCGTCGCTTGGATTGCACAAGTTTTCGAGATGACCCCCGACCAGTTGACTCCCGATACCCACCGGGACAACGTGCCTGCATGGGATTCTCTGGGTGTGTTGACGTTAATGGCCAGTCTGGATAGCGATTTCGGAATCATCTTGACGGATGAGGACATCCAGGCCGTCAAGACGGTCGGGGATATTCTGGATGTCATGCGCCGACACGGAACACTCATCCAGGCTCCGTCGTAGATCGGGGCGGCCCAGTCTCACAAGGTGGGTGTCATGCGATTCATCCTTATCGATCATATTCTCGAACTGGAGCCGGGCAAACGGATCACGGCGAGCAAGACGTTACCGGCGAAGGAAGAGTTGTTTCGGGACCATTTTCCTGGATTTCCTGTGGTTCCCGGGGTCCTCTTGACCGAGATGATGGCTCAAGCGGCGGGGCGGTGTCTCGATGCGGACGGCACTCATCCAGGACGGGCCATGCTGGGAAAGATCAACGGTGCCACTTTTCGCGAGTGGGTCAAGCCGGATCAGGAAATCGTTGTGCATGCCACGATCACGCAGAATCGCACAAGTTTCGCGACCGCGGAGTGTTTTGGGGAGGTCGAAGGCAAGCACGTCTGTTCCGCCGACCTGTTTTTTGTATTTGCCTCTCACGAACGATTTTCCAAGGGGCACCAGGATGAAGTCCTGTTGGACTATTGGAGAAACCATCCGGAAAAGCAACCGAGAACAAGATGATGAACTCACTGTACCCTCTGCAAGGCAAGAACGTCCTCGTCACAGGCGGGACCCGAGGGATCGGACGGGCTATCTCGCTTCACTTTGCTCGCGCCGGTGCAACGGTGGTCTCCAACTATGTCCGCGGTCAAAGGGCTGCTGATTCGCTGCTTGCTCTTGCACGGCAAGAGCAGCTTCAGCTCATACTCTGCCGGGCAGATCTGACCATTGAGAACGGTCTGCACAACCTCGAACAATGCGTGGCGGGGTTGGAAGGCTGGCTCCACGGTCTGGTGCATTGTGCCGCGACCGGCGTTCACAAACCCTTCGATGAATTGACGCTTCGGCATTACGACTGGACGTTTTCACTCAACGTACGCTCTTTCTTTGACTTGGTCAAACGGCTGCTTTCTCGGTTCTCGCCAGAGGCGAGCATTGTAGCAGTGAGTTCGCAGGGTTCGTCACGCGTCGTTCCTGCTTATTCGGTCGTGGGTGCCTCGAAGGGTGCGCTTGAGGCCCTCGCACGACACCTCGCCGTTGAGTTGGCGCCACGAGGGATTCGGGTCAATATCATCGTACCTGGTGCTGTTGCGACGGAAGCATGGGCCTCCATGCCAGACGCTCAAATCCGATTGACGGAGTTGGCAAACCGGTCCCCACTCGGGAGGCTGGTCACTGCGGAAGAAGTGGCGCACGCCGCCCATTTTCTGTGCTCCGATGCGGCCCGAGCCATAATCGGTCAAACCTTGGTCGTGGACGGGGGCGCTGGTTTGCCGGTTTAACGACAAGGCCCTATTGGTTCAGTTGAGTACGACGTGTTGACTGAGAAACCCCGCATTCCTGTTCGAGATGTTCTTCTGTTTGGCCTTTGGCCGAGCTTCATCAAAAATTGGATCTATCGCCTACGCGGGTATCGTATCGGTAAGGGTGTGTCAATCGGATGGGGTTCGGTTATCTGCGGGGATCGTGTCAGTGTCGGTGATCACACGTCCATCGGTTTTTTGACGATCATACGCGGCAAAGAGATCAAAATCGGTGCCCATGTGTCAATTGGCTCGACAACCTTCTTGGACACTCCGTATCTACAGATCGGTGAAGGCAGCAAGATCAACGAACAGGTGTTCGTCGGCGGCTTGCAGTTCCCGGATTCTCGATTCGTGTTAGGTCGCAACTGCCAGATCATGCAGATGTCCTTTATCAATCCGGCTCGGTCCATCGTTGTGGGAGACGATTCGGGGATCGGCGGTCACTGTCTGATCTTCGGCCATAATTCCTTTCTGAGCGCATTCGAGGGCTATGCGGTGGATTTCGAGCCGATCGAGATCGGTCACAGCGTTTCCCTCGCGTGGGGCGTCTTTGTTCTTCCGAAGACCACTATCGGAGACGGCGCAGTGGTCGGAGCCCGGTCCGTGGTCCAGGGCACAATCCCTCCACGGTCTCTGGCCATCGGATTCCCGGCGCGGGTCATCAGTAAGGCACCTGATTTCCCCAAAGATCTTTCCGATAGGGATAAGCTTGTGCTGTTCCAAAAAATCGTGGCTGAGATGATTCAATTCTTTAAGGACTCGGGTCTCCGTTGCGAGCAAGAGGGACAACGGTATTATGCGTCGAAATCCGAAGCAATGTGGTGGCGGAGGAGTCGTCGCTCATGGACCCTTGAGGTGGTCGATGGGAACGTGCGGGAAGCTGTTCAGCGTCCAACGTTCGGCTCCGTCGATGTGTTGCTGAGTCTTTGGGAGATTCCCGACGACATTCGACGACGCTTGCAGGCTCACGGTACTGCCTGGATCGAGATTGCCAAGAAGGAGCAATCCCGGGAGTCAAACGCTTTGGGGGATGAAATCGTACAGTTCCTCAAACGCTACGGCGTCCGGACTTTTCGTGTCCCTCCGCTTTCTCTACCGGACTTGTCCGACTGACGGCCATCATGATTCTGACCGAGCTTGCGAAAACCGGGGTCTCTATTCCTGAAATCGGCCTAGGTACATGGGAATACCGTGCCGGTCCACAGCCACTGCGCAAAGGATTGGAAGCCGGGGCCTTGTTCATCGATACGGCCGAGTCCTATGGGTCCGAGTCAGTGGTCGGCGAAGCCGTTCGAGGCATACGTGATCGCGTCTTCATCGCCACGAAAGTTTCGCCGCAGAATTTGGGACCCGCCGACCTGCGTCGATCCGTTGAGGCGAGTCTGAAGCGGTTGGGTACAGATTTCGTGGATTTGCTTCAGCTGCATGAGCCAAATCCCGCCATCCCGATCGACGACACAATGGGGGCCATCGCGGAATTGATCACAGCCGGAAAGGTGAAATTCGCCGGGGTCAGTAATTTCTCGGCCACGCAATTGAAAGCCGCGCAGAAGGCCTTGGGAAGATATCCTATCGTGTCCAATCAAGTCCGCTATAACCTCATCGACCGCACGATCGAGATGGAATTACTGCCATACTGCCGTGCCAATCATGTGACCGTTATCGCGTATTGCCCACTGGCTCGTGGTCTCTCCCGCATCCGCGATTGCGACCCTACCGGGGTGATTGACCGACTGTCTCAAGAAACGGGGAAATCCCCGGCACAGATCGTCATTAATTGGTGTGTATGTCAAGCCGGTGTTGTGGCGATTCCGAAAGGAAACTCGGTGGAGCATATCCTGGACAATTGCGGTGCGTCAGATTGGCGATTGAATCAGGAGCAGTTGGCTCTCCTCGACGAGCGGGTTCAGCATCGTCGACGAACCCGTTTCGACGAATTGGTCAGGCAGTGGATGCCTGGTCCGCTGCAATCCTTGGCCATTCAGACCTTGAATGTCTTACCGAGGGGATTACGCCGCCGCTTTCGGTAAGGTGTGAAGTGGCTTCACATGTGGTACGGAGGAGATATGATGCGATGTGCGGCATAGCGGGTAGTCTTCAGTTGCATGGTGGAACGGTGGATCGGGAACAGCTGCAATACATGATTGGGGCCATCCGCTATCGAGGTCCCGACGATGTCGGAATCTACAGTCATGGTCCGATAGGACTCGCCCACGCTCGGTTGAGCATCATTGACCTGGCTGGCGGGCATCAGCCCATGTCGATCGCGCAGGATTCTCTCTGGATTACGTTTAACGGGGAAATCTTCAACTATGTCGAGCTCCGCGACGAATTGATTTTGAAGGGACATCGTTTTACTTCGAATTCAGATACGGAGGTGTTGCTCCATCTCTACCAGGAGGAGGGAGAACGGTGTGTGGAACGGCTCAACGGCCAATGGGCCTTTGCCATTTGGGACGCTCCGAGACGCAAGCTTTTTCTGTCGCGGGACCGTGTTGGAGTCAGGCCCCTCTATTATACCCATACGCAGGGAGAGTTCTTATTTGCGTCGGAGATCAAGGCATTACTGGCTTGTCCCAAAGTCGCTTGTGCGATTGATCTTAAGGGGCTCGACCAGATCTTCACATTTTGGGTGACGGTGCCGCCGCGAACTGCGTTTGTCGGCATCAGTCAGTTGCCCCCGGGCCACTCCATGGTGATCGAGGAGGGTCGTGTCACGACGACGCCCTATTGGACACTCGATCTTGCTCCTGCGGCCACGAATGGCCGCACCACGGCCGACCGACTGGCCGAGGAACTCCTCACGTTGCTGGAGGATGCGACGAGGATTCGATTGCGCGCCGATGTTCCGGTCGGCGCTTATCTGAGCGGCGGCATTGATTCCACGGTTATCGCCGCCTTGGCGAGAAGGAACGCGGGCGAACGGATCAGGACTTTTTCGGTCGCGTTTGAAGCCAGCGACTTCGATGAAAGCCGGTTCCAGCACGAAGCCAGCTCGTTTCTCAGGACGTCGCACCACGACGTTCGGTGCCGCCACGAGGACATCGTCCGAGTATTTTCCGAGGTGATCTGGCATACGGAGCAGCCGATTCTTCGCAGCGCCCCGGCGCCCCTTTATCTATTGGCAAAACTCGTGCGCGATAGCGGCTTCAAGGTAGTGCTGACCGGTGAAGGGGCGGACGAGCTGTTCGGCGGCTATGATATCTTCAAAGAGACCAAGATTCGGCAGTTCTGGGGCCGTCGTCCGGACTCTTCATGGCGCCCGCTCTTGTTGAAGCGTCTCTATCCCTATTTGCCTGGCCTCCAGCGACAATCGCTGGAGTACTTGAAGCACTTCTTCCACGTGACTCAGCAGGAGCTCAACGGTCCGTTCTTCTCGCATCTGCCTCGCTGGGAGCTCACCGGGAAAACGAAGCAATTTTTCTCTGTATCGACCCGGGCGGAACTTGCCACTACGGATGCTGTGTCGTCTCTTCTACACGATCTCCCCACCTCCTATGCCAGGTGGTCTCCATTTCTCAAGGCTGAATTCCTCGAGTCCCGATATCTGCTGCCCGGGTATATCCTGTCATCCCAGGGAGATCGAGTGGCAATGGCGCATGCCGTGGAAGGGCGGTATCCATTCCTGGATCACCGAGTAGTAGCCTTTGCCGCACGCTTACCGGCCGATTTAAAGATGAAAGTGCTTGACCAGAAATACTTATTGAAGCGGGCCGTGAAGGGATTGATACCGGAATCGATACGGATAAGGCCAAAACAGCCTTATCGTGCACCGGACGGTATAAGTTTCTTCTATGAGAGAGACGGATATGTCCAAGATCTTCTATCTCCGGCAAGAATCAAACAAGACGGCGTTTTCGACCCGCAGGCCACCGAGGCGTTGGTGAAGAAGTTTCGTTCCGGCAGGGAGACGAGCGTCAAGGACAATATGGCCTTGACCGGCATCCTTTCGACAACACTCCTCCTTGAGCGATTCATGCGCGGGCGTGGAGCGCTCAACGGCCTTCCTCCTATGGGCAACCAATTATCGTCCCAATCAGCAAGTCGGCTATGAGTTGATGTGAGTCCTGAATTTGGCGGTCTCGTCGCAGTGAGTAACGGAAAACGATCAGGGTGGAGGATCATCGATCATGTTGCAGACAATCCGCAAGTTCGTCATCGACAATTATCTTTTCGGCGAAGAAGGGAAATTGGGAAATGAGGACTCTTTTATGGAGACCGGCATCATCGATTCGACCGGCATCCTTGAATTGGTTCGGTTTCTGGAATCTACCTATGGGATCAAGGTTGAAGATGAAGAGCTTATCCCTGACAACTTGGATTCAGTGAGCAAGATCGTCTCCTTCATTCAGGCGAAACAATCAGCCTTGACACGAGAAGACGACAACATCCTCTTCCAACCTCTGGAGAAGTTACCTACATGAACATGCAGCCCGCTGTTTCATCCGATCTCTTGCGCATCGACCCCGAGGCGGAAACGGAGCGCATCACCGGCTGGATCCGGGAGACGGTCTTTTACCAACTCCGTCGAAAGGGAGTGGTGATCGGGGTCTCAGGAGGGATCGACAGCAGCGTCGTAGCCTTCCTCTGCGTTCGTGCTCTGGGCAGTGATCGCATTCAGATTTTATTCACGCCCGAGGCCGATTCGTCGCCTGATAGCCTTCGACTCGGGCGCATGGTGGCCTCTGTGCTGAAGACCGAATCTGCAGTAGAGAACATCAGCGCGATTCTGGAAGAGGCTGGTTGCTACCAACGGCGTGATGCATCGATCCGCTCAGTCGTTCCGGAGTATGGACCAGGCTATAAGTGCAAGATCGTACTTCCAGGTCTCCTTGACGCTCGCCGGTACGCGATTTTTTCCATCGTTGTTCAGTCTCCGGAGGGGGAGACGAAGAAAGTTCGTCTTACGCCGGAAGCTTATCTCGGTATCGTTGCGGCTACGAATTTCAAGCAAAGGGTCCGGAAGATGATGGAATACTACTATGCCGACTTGCGGCAGTATGCGGTAGCCGGCACCCCAAACCTCCTGGAGTATGATCAGGGATTCTTTGTGAAAAACGGCGATGGTGCCGCCGACTTCAAGCCCATTGCGCACTTGTATAAGTCGCAGGTGTATCAGCTTGCCGCTTATCTAGGCATACCTGCGGACATTCAACGTCGTCCTCCCACGACTGATACTTACACCTTGGAACAATCGCAGGAAGAATTCTATTTTACGTTGCCGTACGAACAGATGGACCTCTGTCTCTACGGGAAAAACCACGGCCTCTCAGCGGTGGACCTAGCGCATACAAGCGGCATGACAGAGGATCTGGTCGAGCGTGCCTATCAGATGATTGAGTCAAAACGAAAAGTCGCCAAGTATCTGCACGCTGATTCGTTGATCATCGAGTGATCTTCCGGATGTATCCGTTCAGGTGAGATTTGTCGTGAAGAGCGGGACCAACCTCGCGCAGTACTTGCTTTCCGGCAAAGATCAGACCCGTACCGCGCTCAACTTTCCACAATCAACAGTCTCCTATGGGGCGCTTTCTGCTCACGCTGGACGGATTGCAGCCTCTCTCCTTCGATGTCGCGCCAGACAGGGCGATCGCGTCGTCTTGGTGGGCGACAATTCGCCTTTTTGGGTGGCCTGCTATTTGGGCACCCTGCAAGCAGGGCTCGTGACGGTGCCCGTTTCAGCCAATAGTTCGGCTGGAGACCTCCACCATATCCTCAGAATGACTGATGCCAAGATTGCCTGCGCTCAAGCTTCGGTGGTGACCGCTCATCCGCGCGTTTTTTCGGGAGTCCACCTGATTACCGACGTAGATCTTCCTCCTATTGCGGGGACAGTATCCCAGCAGAGCTTTGCGAGTCTCCACTCTGACCTGCCGCCTCTCCTGAGCTATGCGGCGGTCGGCCCGAACGAGTTGGCGGCGCTTGTGTTTACGTCCGGTTCGACCGGACGACCCCATGGTGTGATGATTACCCACTCCAATATTGTCGCCAATACGAACTCGATCATCTCCTACCTCTCACTGGATGCCCAGGATCGCATGATGGCAGTCCTGCCGTTTCACTATTGCTACGGCGTTTCGCTGCTTCACACGCACCTGCGAGTCGGTGGCGAGGTTGTGGTGGACAATCGGTTTATGTACCCGGAAACCGTACTCCAGCGAATGACAGAAGCAAAATGCACGGGGTTTGCGGGAGTGCCAAGCCATTTCCAGATTCTTCTCAGAAACTCCAGCTTTAAGCGAAGGCGATTCCCTGACCTGAGACATATACAACAAGCTGGAGGGCATTTGGCGCCGACCTTTGTTCGAGAGTTAAAGGAGCTTTTGCCAAACACGAAGATATACATCATGTACGGCCAGACGGAGGCTACAGCTCGACTCTCCTATCTGCCTCCCGACGTACTGGAGACTAAACTCGGTTCGATCGGCAAGGCAATACCCGGTGTGAAGCTGCGCGTCTTAGATGAGCAGGGACAGCATGTGCAACCGGGTGAGGTTGGTGAGATCGTCGCGGAAGGGGAAAATGTCGCGATGGGATACTGGCAGGAGCCAAATGAATCAGGCGTGGTGTTTCGTAATGGATCTCTCTACACAGGCGACTTGGCGAGAGTCGATGAGGACGGGTTCATTTATATCGTGGATCGGGCGAAGGACTTCTTGAAATGCCGCGGTGAGAAGGTCAGTTGCCGACAGATCGAAGAGGTATTGTTGGAGTGCGGTGAACTAGTTGAAGCCGCAGTCGTCGGCGTTCCCGATGACGTGCTGGGCGAGGCGGTCAAGGCGTTTGTTGTGCCTCGGAATAGAGATGTCGATGGTGTGATGAAACGCCTGACGTCCTTCAGTAGGGCCAGACTGGCGCTGCATCACCTGCCAAAACAGATCGTCGTCTTGCAGTCTCTTCCCAAGAATAATGCAGGAAAAGTCATGAAGGCTGCACTTAGATCCTACACCTCGGCTTGAGTTGAGTGGGAACTTTCTTTCAAAGAGAAGTAAGCAGGCAGGGTATGATTCCTCAGGAGGGCAGATCTGCACGAGCGGCTTGGACCCCATGGATTTGGCACCGGTGGCTCACGCGTTTCGAGCCTAGGGATCTCTGTTTTCTTCTTCTTGTTTCTGCCAATATTTTTTGGTTCTGGAGACCCTTGGCTCTTGTCCTCGCCGGTTCCCTGCAGGACGAGCATTCCCAACATTATTCCCATATCTCCGTGATCCCGTTTCTTTGTCTGTACCTGCTGTACCTTCGTCGAATGGCGATCTTTGCCAGGGTGGAATGGAGCCCCTTCCTGGGGACAATTCTGATGGTAATCGGAAGCGTCCTGTCGTTGGGTACGAAAGACCCTATAAGTGATGCGCTCGATGGTTACTCCCCCGCGATACTTTCTTTCGTGATGATGTGCTGGGGGGCCTTTCTTCTCTGTTATGGAGCCCATGCCATCCGCGAGGCTTCATTCGGATTGGGCCTTATGGCCTTCATGGCCCCGTTTCCTTCTGGTTTCCTCAATGCCGTCGTCGGCTTCCTGCAGCACAGCTCGGCGGAAGCGACCGATCTCCTGTTCTCTGTGCTCGAGGTTCCTGTCGTTCGCGAAGAGTATGTGTTCAGTCTTACGGATTTCACAATCTATGTGGCAGAGGAATGCAGCGGTATCCGATCTGCCCTCTCACTATTCATTACCAGCCTCGCGGCAGGCCACCTGTTTCTCAAGTCTACCTGGGGGAAATTGGGACTCGTGTCGATCGTTGTTCCATTGGCGATCATTAAGAATGCCTTCCGCATCGTCGGCTTGGCGCTGCTGGCGAACTATGTCGATCCGACCTTCATTACGGACAGCGCTCTTCACCGGAATGGCGGCATTCCGTTTTTCGCCTTGGCGCTCGCCGTGCTCTTCTCAGTCGTTTGGTTGCTGCGCAAACTAGAACAGCGATTCGAGTGTGACCCGCGCAATGGGTCTCGTGTACAAGCCTGATCAAAATATCGAAGCCACATGCTGCGGGCGAACTCTAATGCCGACAGGAGACCCGATGGTCTCAGTGCAGGGCGGTGTTTGGGTCATAAACCCCCTTCAAGATGATCGCTGGTCCCGATTCGTCGATAGACATCCGAACTCTTCTCTTTTCCATACGATCGGTTGGCTGAAGGCGTTATGCACTACTTATGGATATGAGCCGGTCGCTTTTACGACTTCTGCGCCGTCTGAGGAACTGACGAACGCTCTCTTGGTTTGCGTCGTGCAAAGTTGGCTGACCCGCGGCCGGCTGGTTTCGCTGCCCTTCAGCGATCACTGCGAACCGCTTGTTGAAAATAGCGAGCAACTCCGAACGCTCTGTACGCATCTTGAAGCGCTCCGAAGAACACAGCGCTGGAAGTATGCCGAAATGCGAACCAGCGACACATTTTATGGTGCTGGGGAGGGCTTTCGGGAGTGTAAAGTCTATCGATGGCATCGGCTCGACCTTCGGTCCAGTCTCGACGCGCTCTACAAAGGATTCCATAAGAGTTGTATCAGACGGAGAATTCGTCACGCGGAACATCAAGGATTGAGGTATGAGGAGGGCAGGGACGAATCCCTGGTGCGGTCATTTTATGGTCTCATCGTGCTGTCGAGGTTGCGGAAACATCTCCCACCGCAGCCGTTTGAGTGGTTTCAGAATCTCGTCTCTTGTATGGGAAAGGATGTCAGTATTCGGCTTGCTTTCAAGGGGGACCAGCCCATCGCAGGAATATTGACCATGAGCCATGGAAAAAAGATGTATTACAAGTACGGCGGCTCCGATGCCCGGTTTAACAGTCTGGGGGCGACCCCGACACTTTTGTGGAAAGCCATCCAAGCTGCGAAATCGGCCGGGATGGAAGAGCTCGATTTAGGTCGGTCCGAGCTGGAGAATCGGGGACTGATCCAGTTCAAGGAACGTTGGGGAGCACAAAGTGTGCGGCTCACTCTATGGCGTGGTCCTATTGGAGAGGTGTCTCTCTCCTTAGAACGTCTGAAACTCCGCCTGGTGAAAAGCGTGTGTGCTTCTATGCCACAGAAGATACTGGTTATGGCTGGCCGGCTCATGTATCGGCATATCGGCTGAGCGATGTGATGGCAAGCTGCAATGGCCGCACTCATTCAGCCGGTTGCCATCCTTTTGTGTTTGACTTGCATTCTAAAGCCTGCCGAATCGAGCAAGGAACGCTCACCGATCCGGCGTATTTTCATAATTTATATAGAGGATAGCTTTGCCATGACCACACGTCCTGTGGTGCTCCTTGTGGACGATGACGAGGTTCTTCGAGAGCGGATGAAATGGGCCCTTACCTCGGACTATGTCCTGCTGGAGGCATCGGATCGTGCGACCGCCCTTTCGAAAATTCGCCAAGCCATGCCGACCGTGGTGTTGCTGGATTTAGAGCTGTCCTCCGATGTCAAAGAAGCGTCCGAAGGGTTGGCGATTTTGCGAGAGACTGTCCACCGAGATCCAACGGTGAGGGTAATTGCCGTCACAGATAACGGCGATCGGGCGAAAGCCATTACCGCCATCGAAAGTGGCGCATACGACATTCTTGAGAGGCCGGTGCATCTCGATGTGTTAAAAGTGGTGCTCCAGCGGGCGACGTATCTCTCCAGCTTAGATCGGGAGAGCCGTGCTATTCAGGAACAGACTGGTATGACCGAATTTGAAGGCCTGGTGGGAAACAGTAGCCCTATGCAAGACGTGTTCGGCCTGATCCGCCGCGTCGGGCCGTCTGATGTCCCAGTTCTCATCACGGGGGAAAGCGGGACGGGAAAAGAACTCGTGGCTCGTGCGATTCACCGCTTGAGCGGACGCAAAGAGGCTCCCTTTGTCGCCATCAACTGCGGCGCGATCCCGGAGACACTACTGGAGAGCGAGCTGTTCGGGTATGAGAAGGGCGCGTTTACGGGGGCCGTCCAGCAACGAAAAGGCCGGATCGAATCTGCACAAGGTGGCACGCTCTTCCTGGATGAAGTTGGGGATATTCCGCTCAGTCTGCAGGTCAAGTTACTTCGGTTTTTGCAGGATCACGAAATTCATCGGTTGGGGGGAAAAGATACAATCTCGGTCGATGTGAGGATTCTTGCAGCGACGAACGTTGATCTGCAACAGGCCATCAACAGCAGTCGATTCAGGGAAGATTTGTTTTACAGGCTTTGTGTGGTGACCATTCCCGTCCCTACGTTAAAGGAGCGGGGTTCCGATATCACCCTCCTCGCCAGAACGTTCTTAATGAAGTTTGCGGAAGCACAAAAAAAGGTACTGAAAGGGTTTACGCCACAGGCCATCGAAGCCTTGCAGGCGCACGATTGGCCTGGAAATGTCCGAGAATTGGAAAATAGGGTCAAGCGGGCGGTCGTGATGGCAGAGGGGAAATACGTCAGTCCTGCAAACTTGGAATTGAAAGACCGCTACTCGCTTGGTGGGGATTTCCCGACACTCCGAGTCGCACGCGACATTCGTGAGAAGGAGCTGGTCAAGTTAGTGATGGAAAAATCCGATGGCAATGTGTCCAAGGCGGCGGTTGGATTGGGAATCAGCCGTCCCACGCTCTACCAGTTGCTTACTCGGTATGGGTTACGGTAGCACCAAAATAACCGATGAAGTTGAAAAAGGAACGCAAAGAAGCTGCTGGAATGTAAATATAGTATACAGATTTGAGAATCCCATAAGATGTTGAAATAAAGGTTCACTCGCTGTTCTGTGTAATGGAGGATGTAATATGTTTTTACAGTCCATATTTACTGAATGAAAATGAAGACAAAAATCATCAATTCTTTTAAACATTTATAATAAACAAGACTGCTAGCACAAATTATGCGTGTAGAACATCTGGAGCTGTGGAATTTTGAGAACTTAGCTGCGAGGAGAACCAAGATGAAGAAAAAGGGTACATTTATCCACTCTATTCTTCTAGGAATCGCCCTAGTTGCTTTAGGGTTGTCAGGGAATCTGGCAATGGCTCAGACCACCACTAGTCTGACTAGTGAGAGCACCAGCCTCGCTAGTTTCAAACCCAGACCTAGACCTTGTGGCACGAGATGCGCATCGGTTCCTGAACCAGCCTCCATGATCCTGCTGGGTGCTGGGCTAGCTGGGCTTGGAATCTGGAAGCGGGCTTCACGGAAAGACTAACTAAACTGTCCATAAAGAGAACGGAGTTGAAAGGGGCCATCCTTCTTATCGGAGGATGGCCCCTTTGTTTTGCAAGAACCCGTGCATTGCTCTCTATCGCAATCCGACCACCTGGCTTGATCTGCGGGAGAGCATTACATTGGGTCATTGGATTGTCTTACTGACCTCGTTAGAGGGAGCGCTTTCGCCGGCACTGTTATACGCCGTGACGGCGAAATAGTACGTTCGGCCCACGGTCAAGCTGCTCACGGTCGATGATGTGGCGGTGCCGACGTTAATGGTTCGTGTATAGAGCCGCGGCGCCTCACCGACGTAGACCTTATAACCGCTTACGGTAGTCCCGGTAACCGCGTTCCATCTGAGAGTCGCTGTGGATGTGGTTGATGGAGGCGACGAGGTGGCGGGCGAGATACTCAACGTCACCGGAACGGTATACGTGCACCAGGTGCCCATCTTAATGGTGATCGTGGCGTTGTAGGTGCCTGCTCCTCGCCCGCTTGTGCTGACAGCTGCTGTAAGTTTCGCACTGGTGGTCATGGATGTGGTGGCAGGTGATACGGTCAGCCACGTAGCATTGTCTGAGGTCGTCAGCGTAACCGTTCCGGAAGCGGTCCTTGAGAAGGTGAGGGCTTGATTCGTTGGATTGGCCCCTCCCTGCACAGCATAATAGGTCAGCGAGGTCGGTGTAACTTTCGGAGTATGGCACGCCAAGCCTTCATCTGTGAGTCCTAGAAAGAAGAATGCTGCGATAGAAAGCACCTGCCAGCACCATAGTGAGGCCGACGTGCGACGAAACCGTGCGGCTTGAATCGTCGATTTCACAAAGTGTCTCATCAGAATCATGCCCTTCTCCTAATGGATGAAGCTCACGAGGTTTCTCTTAAGATTGAGAGAAAGATTGAGCCGGAGGTGTCACCACTACGATTTCATTTGAACAGAGGGCTTCCGACTCCTTGTCACTGAGCGCGCGGATAGCAAAGAAATATGAGGTGTTGGGTGCGAGACCGGTAATCGTGGCTGATGGACCTTCGACGGTTCGGCTTTCCCCACGCGCGCATGTGTCTTGTTCATCTTCTAAACGTGACTCTTCTGCGCTCGGCTCTTCTGAACTAGACTCTTCTGCGCTTGGGTTTTCTGAAGAGCGCTTTCCATAATGGATGGTGTAACGAGCTACGTTGATGTCAGGAGGACGATCCCAAGTCAAGTGGGCGGTGATTCCCTCCGTCGTCGGAGTCATAGTAATCAAGGGATCTTCGTCACCCTCTCCGCCAGAGCCTGTCACTGTAGAATGATGAGCTTGATCTGAGTCTAATCCTCCTGTAGCGTCCGTTGGCGTAGAAAGGCTACTCACCATCGGCCCTCCCGCTCCATCATTTGTACAGCCAGCGATTGGCATCAGTAAGGGAATTACAAGTATGAGGTTAGGCAACGAGACGCTTGATTCCCGGGTTGCAACGTTTGCCAAAACCTTAATTGGCAACATAGAGACACTCCTATAATTGAACGTTTAGACTATGGTGGTATTAAATTTGTACCCAGCGGTGATCGATGCAAGGTCGAAAGAATCACCGCAAATTTTATTTTCGTAGGCGAGTGTAGGTACAGCAAAAGTGATGCCGAGAGAAAATGATTGACAGGTCTGATTTTTAAATGCTTTGAGTGGTGAGCCGAGACTTTGGAGTGTAGAGCGTGAAGGGTTCAACCTTCACAAGGATCATGATGGAACAGGAAAATGCCCCAATGATCTCTCCGGCACCCTTCCCCACCCCTTCACCGAGATGAGTGTTAAGAGAGTACAAGTCGAGAGGGACCGTTGAAACAAGTGGTGGTCAATAGATGCTTTTACTGACCTCGTTGGAGGGTGAGCTCTCGCCGGCACTGTTATACGCGGTAACGGAGAAATAGTAGGTCGTACGAGTCGTCAAACTCTCGACGGTATAAGATGTGACATTCCCGACATCAATGGTTCTTGTATAGAGGCCTGTAGCCGTCCCTACGTACACTTTATAGCCCCCCACAGTTGTGTCGTTGACGGGGTTCCACGCCAGGGTGGCCGTCGTAGCTGATGGTGGTGGCAGGGGGGCGACACGATTAAGGTCACGGGGACCGTCGTGCGTACCCGCTTTCCCACCTTGATTGTAATAGTGGCGTTGTAGGTGCCTGCTGCTAGCTCACCTGTATCGACAATCACTGTGAGCTGCGCGCTACTTGTTATGGATGTCGTCACTGGCGAAACCGTCAGCCAGGAAGCATTGTCTGAGCCGGTTAACGTAGCCTGGCGAGAAGTGTTTCTGTAGAAGGACAATGTCTGATTCGGTGGGGTTGTCGCACCTTGAACGGCATTAAACGTCAGTGCTGTCGGACTGGTAGTCAATGCCATGCATTCAGATGCTACCGCAAGGCAGACGAACGCAGTGACTAGAAAAATCGGCCAGAGCCACAGTGTAGCTGAATGGCGGTTCGTATGCCGAACCTGTGCTGCTTGGTGAGTATGCTCCTTAAAAAGTGCCTCGTCAGTGCGTTTGGTTTTCATCTGTGCTTAGGTGTCCCGATACTTTTGGGCTCAGTGCCTGCGCGGCTCGAACAGGAAACGCAAAATGAATGCCTGGCTGGAATTATGTGCTATTCCTTAATTCTTGAAGAGTTTGGAGCTTTTTTAAAGCACAAATGGCTCAGCGATTGTTCTCTTACGTATCGTGCGTATCAAATGTGAACGTGGGTTTGTTCGGTCTGTAGTCGCCCTGAAGTCAATCACTATGCGGCGAGGGCAACACGTGGATTGAACCAAGCTTCGATCCTCAAGCGCTTAAGATAGCTAGTCGTAGTGTGCATCACGACATCTGTTCATTGAATGGCGCGATGTATCTTCGCAGTACACCACCCCTGTGGGAGATTGAAAAAGCCTATCCATAGGATTTCATCTCCCGTATGATTCATATGGTTGCGGCAACAATTTGTTTCGGCCTATAAGGACAGGAGATCAATAATGCAGGCTGTTCGACTAGTGGATGAAGCGGAAGCACCTCTTGCGCCGGTCGCCACCGTACACCCTTCTGCAACGATGGCCTGGACCTATATAGGCGTGGCTATGATATTGCTCGCGATGGTTGGTACGTGGTTAGTCTGGTTCTCGGCCTTCATTCAGAGACGCCTTCAACAAGAAGAGATCCGAACAGCTTGCCAGCGACTCATGCCGGAAACAGCCGACCGGTGTTTCGATACTGTAGTTATCCAACGCGGGGGCATACGACGGTGAAAGGACAACGGCGTACATACGTACGAGTATGCTCCGCAATCGGTCTCGTCTTATTACTTGTTACAGCCGCTCCGAGTTGGGGCCAGGATCCTGAGCCGCAGGCGCAACAGCGTGTGGAGCTGTCGCTTCGATCATGGTTGTATACGGCGGGAGAAACCACATGGAGCCACGATGCGTCCGGGCTTGCTCCCATTTTGGGCGATCCTACTTCCAAACTGACATACAAAGACAACGATACTCACCTTGTCGGGCTAGGAGCGAAAATCTATCTGAGTCGACGATTGTTCCTCGACGGAGAGTTTGGTTTCTCCGTCGATTTTGATCGAGGTTCCTTGATCGATGACGATTATTTTTCCGGCCAGCGACTGATTTCGCGCACAAGCAGCGACATAACGGGGAAGGGGACATGGTATTTCAACGGAAATGTGGGATATCGCGCAGCTAAATTTTCCAATGAGCGCGGACATATCGATGTGCTGGGCGGGTTTCAATATTGGAGAACGACGTACGAGGCGACGGGCATTGACCGCATCGTTTGCGACATATCGATTTTTCTTACCTGCGATCCGTCAACCTTCCCGGCGATCAAGAATACGACACATTGGATTACTCCGCTTCAGGTCGGTGGGCAACTCGAGTATCGAATCTTGCAAAGGGTCAGCGCCAACGTAAAGATGTTTTTTTCTCCAGCCAGTGTCGTGTACAACGAGGACATCCATTTTCAGCGGTTTGATCTGGAACAGGATCCGAGTTTTTCGATGTGGGGTGTAGGATTAAGTGGGACTCTTGAGCCGTCTGTAAAGATTATGCTGACTCGACATCTCGCGATCGTTGGAGGGTATCGGGTGATGTGGAGCCGGAGTTATTATGGGCGATGGGAAGTCCACGGCCTAGGGACCGGTTCAGAATCAGCTCCTCTCACTGAATTCCAAACCTTCCGCCACGGTGCGATCGTGTCCCTCACCGCTTCCTTTTAGTCCTTATCGCCTTGGTCGTCCCGCCGGTAGGGTTTCTTCTTCATACTCAAGAAAGAGTCGCTTAGCCTCTGGATGGAGTTGGTTGGGGTGGCCGTAAGGGATTCCCAACGTTTGAAACAGCGGCACTAATTTCCCGTTCGGATGCAGATAACCGGCTCTCAGAGGTACGGTGCGCTGGTTGTGGCGCACGAGCCTGCAGACAGTGGATCGGATCGAGGTCAACCAGTCGGCGATGTCTTGTGGATTGCCGATCGAGGCGGAGAGCAACAGGAGCCTGGCCTGTGATGGGCAAAAGATGATGGTCTCTTCCCATACAACCCCTCGTTCGGGATCAGCGAGGTATTGCGATTCGTCGAGAATCACAAGTCCCAACGTATCCAACCGAACATCGATTTCGCCGCTGGCGGCGTCGTAGAGCAGATTACGCAGGATTTCTGTGGTCATGATGAGCAACGGCGCTTGCCCGTTTTCCTGGCGGTCACCGGTCAAGATGCCGACTTTATCGGGACCAAAGATCCGAGAAAACTCCGTATATTTGGTGTTGGACAAAGCTTTGAGCGGTGAGGTGTAAATGACGCTGCGGTTGTCCTCCATGGCCCTGCGGGCAGCTTCAACGGCCACGTAGGTCTTTCCGCTACCGGTTGGGACACTGATCACGACATCGGTCTCGCTCAGGGCGGACAGTGCCTCGCTCTGCCAAGGGTCCGGCACAAACGGTTGTGGAGAAGGAACGCCGAGGCCTTCCAACCAGGCCGATAGTGAGACGGCGGTTTCAGCAGACTCCGGCTCTGTGACCCGTGGCGATGCTTTTTTGTGGGCGATCGCCGAAGGGCGATGGATACGAGGTAATCTGGAGTCGGATCGAGAGCGCCCTTCCTCGATCAATGCTTGCAGATCCGATTCGAGCCCGGCACGGTTGTGGATCGAGTATTGAAGGAGCAGCTCGATTAATCGCTTCTTGCCGGCTCGAAAGTGCCGATGGACGCGTCCGCGGGCCAAGCGATGCAATAGTGCGACAGGTTGCTGGGCAAGCAGTTGTTCAAGCTCGTCGGTGGTCATAGCGATGCCGTTACTCGTGAATCGTTATTCGTGAATCGTCTAGACCGGCTGGGCCATTCGGATTTCTTGGGGTTAACGTTTAACGATGAACGGTTAACGATCCTCATGGCAGTTCCTCCAACACTCCGCGTCGAATCAACGTGATGGCTTGCGAAGCGGATTCAGCCAGACCGGGATGCGTAGCTTTTAAGGTCTGTACCTGTGATAGAAACTCCAAAGTCCTAGCCAGTAATCGGTAAATGTCGCCTTCCGCCATCGTCGTCAGTCGACACAGTCCAATCCACGTGAGAGTGGGATCGGCGACCCAGCGCTCAACCAAGGCTGCCACATCGGCGCGTAGAAGAGGAGGATCTTCGTAGGGCGATAAACTCACCGCCAACTTGCGAACCTGCCCAAGCAGGGAACTCAGTCCTGTACTGATGCGCGGGAATGCCCCGGGACGATCATCATCGTGGGCCAGGCTGGCCAAGGTGCCGGCGAGGAGGGATGGGTCTGCTCCCGTAAAGGCTTCGGCGCGGATCAGTTCGGTAATGAGCAGCGAATGATCAATCCGGATAAGCCTTGCCCATTCTCCTTCGGTCGTCAATTGCGTCGCCGGGGTGAGATATCCGAATTTTTGTAGGACTTCCACGCGTTCCTGGAAGCGATGCCACAAGCTGGTCCGTAGCGCTTGTATTGATTTCATATGGCGCTGTTGTTCCTGGCGAAGCCGTGACGCCGTCAGAAAGTCTTTTTGGCAGGCCGGTCGCGAGGGACACGTGGGGCAGGGGAAGTCGCCAAACGATTGGACGATGGCATCAGGCAGTGGCTCGACGGTGGATACAAGTATGGGAAGCACGGGCAAACGCGGTGGAAGTTCTTCCAACTGTCGGCTGAGTCGATCGAACGTTTCAGCGGAACACCAAGGATAGGTCGGTGTCTCCGCGCAGTCGTACGTGCGGTCGTAGACTTCTTTGACGCTGGTGACAGGGCATTCGGTGACGGCCCCGTCCGGTCGCAAGACGGTGAGCATGGAATTTTTTTGGCCTTTACTCCGATACTGCCGGAGAACAATCCCCCGTCCCCGACTCAATGCGACAATGCGTCCCGGCGTCAGGAATGGCAACCGGGCTGAAATTTCGGGTGTCTCTGACCGGTGCGACTGATGCCGCGTGTGGCGGTGTCTTCGTGCATGGTCGAAGGTTTGCCACTGAGTGATCCAGTCCGTACAGACGCGAGGGCCGAACGGTTCCATCTGCGCCTCGAGTACGTCGAGTTTTTGCTCGAGGAGTTCGGCGCGCTGATTCAGTTGGAATTGCGCAAAACTCTTGGCCAGGATTCCTTGAATCTGTTCATAGGGATGGGCCTTCAAGAGATTCAACACCATCGGGTAGCTGATGGTAAACTGGCTGTCGATGGCTTCCGGTTGTCCGGTCAACCCTTTGGTGAGCACCATCAGATCGATATACGGAGAGGGAGTCACGATCGCAAATCCAACATGATCTTTCCCCCGGCGACCGGCTCGGCCGGCGATCTGCTGGACCTCGCCGATGGTCAGGTCGGTGAAGTCACGGGACTTGCGGATGCTCGATTGGGTGATCACGACCGTGCGGGCTGGAAAATCGACGCCTGCCGCCAAGGTGGTCGTAGCGAATACCGCATCAAGGAGGCCTTGTCGCATCAACTCCTCGATGGCGATTTTCCAAGAAGGGAGGTGTCCGGCATGATGGGCGGCGACTCCCATCCGTCTCACGATGGGAATCAACGGGTGCTCGGCGATGCTGGGGTGCTGACCCGTGATCCGTTCAACTGCGGCGGCGATCGCCTCTTGTCGTACCGGAGGAAGCACAAGATCCGCATGGTCAAATGTTTCCATGGCCTCGTCACAGGCCCGGCGTGAGGTGAGAAACACGATGGCTGGCGTGAGATGTTTGTGGCGGAGGGCCGTAACGAGATCAACCGGATGGATCGACGGCGGCATGCAGTTTCATTCCCTTTGAGATGACGACGAGACCTGATTCGGTGACGGTAAATCGCCGAGCGTCGGTCTCTCGATTGTACCCGATTTCCGTATGGGGAGGGATCGTCACATCCTTGTCGATGATGGCGCGTCTGATGCGACTCTGCGCGCCGATCGTCACGTTTTCCATGATGATGGATTCGCGAACATCCGCGTGGTCTTGCACGCGAACGTTCGGGGATAACACCGAGTTCTGGACCCGTCCACCTGAAACGATGCAGCCGCCGCAGACGATCGAATCAAGGGCGACCCCCATCCGTCCTCCTTGAAAATCCTGCGCAAAGACGAACTTGGCCGGTGGAAACTGCCCTTGATAGGTTCGGATCGGCCATTCATGGTCGTACAGATTGAATTGAGGATCGACGGCGACCAAATCCATGTTGGCTTCCCAGTAGGCGTCGAGCGTCCCGATGTCGCGCCAATACTTGACGGCTTTTTTGTTGGCATCTTGAAATTTGAAGGCATACACGCGCCCTTGTTCGATCATTCTGGGGATGATGTTTTTCCCGAAGTCGTGAGCACCCCCCTCTCGCGCGTCCGCGATCAGATGTTCGCGGATCGCCTTCGTGCGGAACAGGTAGATGCCCATCGACGCGAAGGCATGGGCGGGATCGTTGGGGAGCGGAATGGGGTGAGCCGGCTTTTCATCAAAACGGGTGATCCGATAGTCTTCGTCCACGGCAATGACTCCGAAGCGAGTGGCTTCCTGGACGGGAATGTCGATGGCACCGACGACCGCATCCGCACTCTTGGCGATGAGCCAGTGGTACATCTCCGCATAGTTCATCTTGTAAATGTGATCGCCGGCGAGAATCAGCAGGAACTCCGGGTGTTCTCCGTCGATCAAGAACATGTTCTGATACACGGCGTCGGCGGTGCCCCGGTACCAATCTTCGCTGATGCGCTGTTGAGGAGGGACCGACGCGATATATTCGCCTAGTTCCGCGTTGAGAATATTCCAGCCCGTCCGGATATGACGATCGAGCGAGTGCGACTTGTATTGAATGAGGACGACGATCTTACGGAGCCCCGAGTTCAGGCAATTGCTCAAAGTAAAGTCGATGATGCGATACTTCCCGCCGAAAGGCACAGCCGGTTTCGCACGTTGATCTGTCAGGGGAAAGAGACGCTCGCCTTTACCGCCGGCCAATACCATGGTGAAAATGTTCTTCATCGGCTGGGATTCTAGCAGGACCTCCATGAAATAGAAAGGAAGCGGAATCGTTGACTTCCTATCCTATGCGGATAATACTAGCCGACAGAACACCGGATTCAGCACCTCGGGTCGAATGACCATGAACAAAGGAGTGGGCATGAAGCGAGATGTCGTTGTCGCGGCTCTTCCACGAGTCGATTCCAGACGGGTGACGAAACTTGGTGGGAAATCATCAGACCCATTACGCAACATGACCTGGCGCCTGGAAAAATTAGAGGAGCAGATACAGAAACTATCCGAACTGGTACGGGACCATGCGGAAGATATGGATCGGTTGGTTCGTATTGTCGGAGAGAACCAGGATGTCGTCCGCCGGCAGCTGCTTCGGAAGCACCATGAGAAAGTGCGGGTAAGAAAGCATCTGCGAGAAGCCAACTCAGGGTTGGACTAAGGCCGGCGACCTTGGGTCTGTTGCGTCCCTCGCTCCAGCCAATGTTCGGATACGTACCCGTATCAATTTACCCCTCTTAAACGTGTCACATACGATGATCTGGAATAAGAGGAGTCCACACGTCGTGATCAGCTATGCAAGCATCACCGCGGTCATTCTCGCCAGTATCGTGGACGCACAGACTCTCCACGCGTTGCCTGATCAGCCCGTGCAGGCATGGCCGACCCAAATCCCCTATGAAGCGCCGCCGAAGAATCCAGATGTGCCGGATGTCTCGGTCCCGCCCAATAAGAATCCGCTCAGTCCTGACGAGCTCAAGCGCGCGGAAGCCTTGCTGCCGTTGCTTGAGGGCAAACAGGAATTCTGGGCGATGGGGGAATTCGTGCATCTAGGAGAGCCGGCGGTTCCCGTCTTGGTTCAAGCGCTGACTATGCCGAGCCCGAGGATTCGGTACAACGCGATCGAAACCTTGCTGATGATGAAGGGGGTCGCCGGGGTACCAGCCCTCGTGTCCACCGCAAAGGAACCTGGCGAGATTCCTCGGGTGCGGGAACATGCTCTACGTGTTGCCGTTCGTCTGGATTCGACAAAAGCGCCCGAGGCGATTGAAGTGATGGCCAAGGATCCCAATCCGTCCGTCAGAAAAGCCGCGGCATTTGAAGCGCGGTATGTCCGGCAGAAGGCCGTCATCCCCATCTTGATTTCGATGGTGAGCGACGACGAGCGGTTCGTGGCGCTGTCAGCCTTACAATCACTCTGGATTCTGACTCGCCATGAAACCGAGTTCCACGATTGGGATACGTCAACCAAGCAGGATCGTATTGCGTGGGCGAACGAATGGACCGAGTGGTGGGACGCCAATAAGGAGATTTTTGAAATTCCCGAACCGCAGCGGCCGAAGCGGAGTTCGTGACGGCGGCCCAGGAGCTTGCGGGCTGAGAGATTCCTGTGTTACGAATAATACGAGTATGAAGCTGAAGAGTGGAACCATACTGAAGATCGCCAAGCTCGGGAATCCTGTTCTTCGAAAAGTTGCCGCCCCGATCGATCCGCGTGAGATTAAATCATCCGAAATCCAGCGGTTGATCGACGACATGTTTGAAACAATGTACGAGGAGCCGGGTATCGGACTGGCAGCCCCTCAGGTGTATCGCTCGATTCAACTCGCTGTCATGGGCTGCAAAGGGGAGGGCGGATTTCCTGAAACAGTCCTTATCAACCCTTCGATTGTCTATTACGGGCCTGAACAGGTGGAGAACTGGGAAGGCTGTCTGAGCGTCGACGGATTGAGGGGAAAAGTGACCAGACCTTCACTGGTGCGGGTCAAGGGACTGGATCGGAGAGGCAAGACTCTGGATTTCGAGGCAACGGGACTGTACGCAGTCTGTATCCAGCATGAACTTGATCACTTGATCGGCAAAGTCTTTCTCGATCGCATGACGGATATGTCCACCCTGACGCAACTGGACGAGTTTGCCCAATACTGGCAGAAAGAGCCTACAAACGTAATCTGATGCCTGCCTTGTCGAACCACTTGTGAAGTCCCTTCTTCGTGTCCTGCAATATCTTCGGCCTCACCGCGCGCTTGCGTTGGCGACACTCGTCTGCGCCGCCTGCGCGACGGCAATGGAGCTGGTGCCTCCCTGGGTCATCAAGATCATCATCGACGATGTGATTCAGGCGAAGCAGGCGTCACTGCTGCCATGGGCGATCGGTCTCTTAGTGGGTGCCTATTTGATTAAGAACGTATTTGCCTCGCTCAGGATCCGGCTCAATAACCAACTTGAGCAGACGGTGGTTCACGATCTTCGTCGGCACATCTTTTCCGCCCTCCAACGTCTGTCCATCACGTATTTTGAGAATCGATCGACAGGGGAGATCATGTCTCGTGTGACGAACGACACGGAGCATGTCGAGCGGATCTTCATTGATGGGCTTGAAGGGATGTTGACGGCGTCGTTGACGCTCATCGGAATTACCGGACTCTTGTTTATGCTCAATTGGAAGCTGGCGATACTTTCGCTCTTGCCGATTCCGGTGCTTGTCCTATCCGCGAGTTGGTTTACCTCGAGGGTACATGGGTATTATCGGGAGACTCGCCAGAGCGCCGCTGAACTGAACGGCTATCTGCAAGATGCCTTGTCCGGTATCAGGGAGACGATGGGATTCGGCCGACAGGAACACGAACAAGCACGTTTCGACCGGCTGAGTCAGGCCTATAGTGAGAAGAATCTCAAGGCGATGGTCTTGTGGTCGATGTATTCGCCGGGGATGATTCTGGTGGCCGCTTTTGGAACGGTCTTGATCCTCTGGTACGGTGCGGGAGAGGTCATGGAGGGGCGTCTCACGCTCGGCGAGCTGGTCTTGTTTCTGTCCTACTTGGCGATGTTCTACGTGCCGATCAATCAGATCCATTCGGTCAATCATATGCTGCAGCATGCGTTGGCCGCGAGCGAGCGGGTCTTCGACGTGTTGGATACGGTTCCGGAAGTCCTCGATCGCCCCGGAGTGATCGCTCCAGCTCACCGGACCCACGGAGAGGTTCGATTCGATCAAGTTCAGTTCCACTATCGACCAGATGTTCCGGTACTGAAAGGTATCTCAGCGACTGTGCCGGCTGGCGAACGGGTCGCACTCGTAGGGATGAGTGGGGCGGGTAAGAGCACCCTCCTAAAGCTGTTGATGCGATTTTACGATGTCACAGACGGGGCGATATTCATCGATGGGAAGGATATCCGCGATTTACCGATTGCATACCTGCGGCAGCAGATCGGGTTCGTACAACAGGAGCCGTTCTTGTTCAACGGGACTGTTCGAGACAATCTGCTGTACGGCGATTTGCACGCAGACCAATTTCGTCTGGAACAGGCGGCTCGCGCCGCACGGGCGCATGAATTTATCGCGGCACTGCCCGAAGGGTATGACACCTGGATCGGCGAACGAGGCGTCAAACTGTCGGTCGGGCAAAAACAGCGAGTCTCGATCGCACGGGTGCTGTTGAAAGATCCCCCCATCGTCATTTTCGACGAGGCCACATCCAATATCGATACGGAGACCGAGGTGAAAATCCGCGAAGCGTTGGCCGAGCTTACCCTGGGGCGAACCACGTTCATCATTGCTCATCGATTGTCCACGCTTCACGACGTGGACCGGATTTTGGTGCTCGATAAAGGTCGATTGGTGGAGGAAGGCCGACATGATGAACTGCTCAGCCGAGGAGGAGTGTACGCAGGCCTATATGAAGCGCAGTTCCAGGTATAGCGAGTGCTGAGGTTTGAGGTGCTACCATGTTGCCGATGCGACAGGGAGCTCGGTATACTGCCACAGTGAGATCAGAGGAATAATGGATGGTGCTGGTATACGAGAGCGATCCCCTGGATGACGAGCATGCACGCGGGCGGTTTTATCACGTCTGTCGTGGACGGATCGATCGGACTCCGTTAAATGTCCCAGAACCAGATCGTCCCTATGAGTGCCAACAGTGTGGAATTGATCTCGAAGCAGAGGATTTTTTCGTAGCCCTTCAAAAAGGATCGGTGTAATCGGTATGGCTGGGAGTGTTGGCAGAAAAACGGTCGCAGTCTCGCGCGGCCTGATGATGCTGTGTGAGACCTGTTATGCCCAGGTTGTCAGTGAAAAGCTTCCGGATGAGAAAAACTTCGTCGCCGACTTCGAAGCGCTCTTCGATACGATCTGCATCGGCTGTACCGATATCAACCGTCCCCTCATCGACGACATGGCCGGCAGCGGGGAATAGCTCCCCTTTCTACTTTAGAATCGTCCTTTGTGCCCCAGAGACCCCGGTTTCTACATTTTGGGTTGAAGGTCTACAAACAGACCCCAGAATTCAGCCGTTATTTGCATTCTTTCCCATTAAAGTACATACAAGTCGATTCGCCTGATTTGACCTTCCAGGTTTTGATCAACGGCAGTTTGTCCTCGCCTCTCATTTCCACCACAAAATCCACGAGGCCGGAAATGGGTAGCTTGTCCATGTGGGGTTTGGCGGCCTCCGGCACTTCAACATAAAAGACCTTCCCGCTTGTGGAAATCAGGATCTGATTCTGCTCCTTGTCGATGTAAATCACCGGACTGTAAAAGCTACGGTCTTCGGCAAAGACCGGCGTCAATACCGAGGTGAGCATGGACAGCACGAAGCCAAGGCCATAGCTGAATAGTCGTCGGCCACCGGGCATGAGCAACGCTCCGCATTCAGACTGCAAGAGAACATTATTACATTCTGATAACGATGTGAACCGTAAAAATTTCGTTTAGCGGATGAGGATCTCGGCTGGAGTGACGCGACCTGATTTGATCCAATAGGTTTTGACGTCAGGTTCTGCATTCATGAGTGAAACAAGGAGATAGGCGGGAAGAGGTAGATTAATCTTAGGCCAAATCTCCTCATAGTCTGTGGCGATTTTGATGTCGGTGACTGAAGGGCGAGCTGGATCGTGCGGATGCGAGTGGTAGACGACTTGCAGATCCAGTCCGTTGTTGCGCATGTCCTTCTTGGCGGATGAAAAGTCCTGCATGTCCATGACAAAAGCGATTTCCGCGCGCTCAGCGGGCGAGAGCCGTTCGAGATGCGCCGCCTTGGCTGAATCGAACGAAGAGAGGTTTTGCGCACCCTCCATCGCGACGATGTTCTTGATGCGATAGAGACGGCTGACCACGCCATTGGTTCCAGCCAGGAGCCCACAACATTCGTACGGAGTGAGCTCCTTGGCATGAGCAATGATGGCATCGAGAATTTGTCGGGGGATGACGAGGTCTGCCACGTTAGCCCGCTAGTGTAGGTCCTGTAAATACGTTCGTGGTGAGCTGCCTGACGTAACACGCCCTTCGACAGGCTCAGGGCGAACGGATTCTGATAAGACCTTGTGGAGTCTATACTAAATAGTGCAGCTGACCGTGTAATCCAGACTCAAATCCTTGATCTTAGGATTGGGGCCGCATAGAGGACAGGCCGGATCTTTAGGTCGGCCGACCTTTCGGAACTTCATCTCAAGTGCGTCGTAGATCAGGAGCTTGTCGGCAATCGTTTCTCCGATTCCCAGGATTTCTTTGATCGCCTCCGAGGCCTGTAGGATTCCCATTGTACCGGCGAGGACGCCAAGCACACCGGCTTCCTGGCAATTCGGGACCAGCCCGGCAGGAGGAGGTTCTGGATAAAGGCATCGGTAGCAGGGATAGCCTTGATGCGGCTTGATCGTCGTCAGCTGACCCTCGAACCGAAACATGCTGGCGGAGATCAGCGTTTTCTTGGCGAAGAAACAGGCGTCGTTCACCAGGAAGCGCGTCGTGAAGTTGTCCGATCCGTCCAACACGATATCGTATTGCGAGACGAGCGGGAGAATGTTCTCGGCATCGACCAGCTGGTGGTACGTGTTGATCGTAACCTCAGGATTAATGGCAGATAAGGTTTTCCGACCGGACTCAACCTTTGGCTGCCCAAGCGTCGCGGTCGAATGCATGATTTGACGTTGGAGGTTCGAGAGGTCAACGACATCGCCATCCACCAAGCCGATTGTCCCGATGCCGGCAGCGGCCAGGTACAGACCGGCTGGAGAGCCGAGGCCACCTGCACCAATCAATAATACTTTGGCCCGCTTGAGCTTGAGTTGTCCCTTGCCACCGACATCCTGAAGAATGATGTGTCGGCTGTAGCGTTGGATTTCCGATTCGGACAGGTCCATCGTTATTCAACCACGTTGAGCTCGATTGGATCGACGACACAACCTTTGGCCCGCAGTCCAGCCACGGCTCGTTCGATCTCAGCCGTGTCGCCGGAGAGCTCTATGTCGGCCCATCCGGTCGTGTCGCGAACATCGGCTCGTCGCACGTCGGTCACGACGTTAAACTCGCGTCCGATCTGATAGATAATCGGCTGTCGAATCTTTTCTTCAGGAAAACGAATATGAAAGCGTAAGTGTGCCATGGTTATCCTCCCGCAATTGCCGGGATGATGGAAACCTCATCGCCGTCCTTCAGGGATGTGTCCTTCCCCTTGAGAAAACGAATGTCTTCTTCGTTGACGTAAATGTTTACGAAGCGACGAAGCTCGCCCGTTTCATCGCACAGACGATCCTTAATGCCGGGATGCGAGCTGTTCAGCGCCTCGATCATTTCCACCACGCTGCTCGCTTTGGTTTCGACCTCACCTTGGCCTTTGGTCAGGGGACGAAGCGGAGTCGGAATACGAACTTTAATCATGCGTCACCACCACCGTTCTTTCCCATTTTAAACGTCTTTTCGAAGTCCACCAGGCTGGGTTGAATGCGTACGGGGCGACCGACGGAATCGATCACCGCCTCCTGGGTCTTCAGGCCGTTGCCGGTGACATAGGCCACCGTCACCTCATCTTTCTTGATCACCCCTTGCTTGACGAGCTTCTTAAGTACGCCGATCGTGACGCCTCCGGCAGTTTCCGCGAAGATGCCCTCGGTTTGGGCCAGCAGCTGGATGCCTTCCACCACTTCCTCGTCCGTCACCATGTCCATGGATCCATGACTTTCGGCAGTTGCCTTGAGTGCATAGTACCCATCAGCCGGATTGCCGATGGCAAGAGACTTGGCAATCGTTTGGGGTTTCACAGGTTTGAAGAAGTCGCGTCCCGCCTTGAAGGCGGTCGAGATCGGTGAGCAGCCTTCCGCTTGGGCCCCGTTGATCTTCGTGCGAACGTTGTCGATGAGGCCCAGGGTCTTCATCTCATGCAGGCCCTTCCAAATCTTGGTCAAGAGGGAGCCTGATGCCATGGGAATGACGACTTGATCCGGCGTCTTCCACCCCAGTTGTTCCACGGTCTCAAAGGCAAGGGTCTTGGAGCCTTCTGCATAATAAGGACGGATGTTAATGTTCACGAACGCCCAGCCATGTTCACCGGCAATCTCGCTGCAGAGCCGATTGACATCGTCGTAGTTGCCTTCGATCTCGACGACATGCGGCTTGTAGATGAGGTTACCGAGCACCTTCGCCGCCTCCAGGTCGCCGGGGATGAACACATAACAGTGCAGATTGGCGGAGGCGGCGTGAGCGGCCACGGAATTCGCCAAATTGCCGGTCGATGCGCAGGCCACCGTTTCGAAGCCGAGCTCACGTGCACGGGTAAGGGCCACGGCGACGACGCGATCTTTAAACGACAGAGTCGGATGGTTGACGGTGTCGTTTTTAATATAGAGCTCGTCGAGCCCCAGATACGCGCCTAAATTCTTCGCCCGTACGAGCGGAGTGAACCCGGCGTGCGGTCCCACAAAGTTCGTTCCCTCGACCGGCAGCAAGTCGAGGTAGCGCCACATGCTGTGTGGGCCGTCTTCGATCTTCTTACGCGAAATCGTCTTCTTGATTTCGTCGTAGTTGTACTTCACCTCGAGAGGACCGAAGCACATTTCGCAGACGTGAATCGCCTTCGTTGGGTATTCCTTGCCGCACTCTCGGCACACCAGCGCTTTCATTTTGCTCATCGTTGCACCACCTTCTTCAACTCTACGCAGATGGACGCATGGCGCATCCGGCGTAGGGATCCCCATCGTCGAACAGCTCGGTAATCGTCGGATGTTCCCCGCAGAGCGCACAATTCGGGTTGCGGCGCACTTTGATTTCTCGGAATTGGGTTTTACGGGCATCGAAGTCGAGCAGGCGGTCTGTCAGCGGCCGTCCGATCCCAAGAACAAGCTTCAAGGCTTCCGTCGCCTGAATCGTTCCGATAATGCCGGCCAAGACCCCGATCACTCCGGCTTCCTGGCAGGAGGCCACCAGGCCGGGTGGAGGAGGTGCTTTGAATATGCAACGATAGCAAGCCGATTTCTTCGGGATGATGGTCGTCACACGGCCGTCGAATCGCAGAATGCCGCCATGCACCAGTGGCTTGCCGGCAAAAAAACAGGCATCGTTGATCAAGAACTTGGCCGTAAAATTATCGACCCCATCGATTACCACGTCGTAATCGCTGAAGATTTTGAGTGCATTTCCGGCCGTGAGCCGTTCTTCGTACATCGAGACCGAGACATCAGGGTTCAATGCCTGAATCTTTTCCTTTCCAGAAAGGACCTTGGGGCGACCCACGTCCGGAGTATGGTGAAGAATTTGGCGCTGGAGATTGGTCAAATCCACCACATCGCTGTCGATCAACCCAATCGTGCCGACCCCTGCCGCCGCCAAGTACAATGCGGCAGGGGAACCGAGACCACCGGCGCCGACGAGAAGAATCCGGGATTTGGCGATTTTCTTCTGTCCCTTGCCGCCGACCTCGGGCAGCAGGATATGCCGACTGTAGCGGTTGATTTGTTCTTCGGTAAATTCCATCTCTCGCTCGTTAGGCGTAAAGCGTTAGGCGAGATTTGCTTCGATATCCCTTCCCTTGCGCCTCACCCCTTACCCTTACGTCAGATATTGAAGTATTTCTCGATGCTGATGTAGCGTTCGCCGGTGTCGCACAGAATGGTGACGACATTCTTGCCGGGTCCCAATTCATCGGCGATCTTCTGAGCGGCGAACACGTTGGCACCGGCAGAAATGCCCACCAACAACCCTTCCTTTTTAGAAAGCTGTTTGGCGGTCTGATAGGCTTCGTCGTCCGTCACGGTGATGACGCGATCGAGAATTTTTCGGTTGAGGACCTTGGGAATAAACCCAGCACCGATTCCTTGAATCTTATGTGGTCCGGGATCGCCGCCGGACAAGACCGGTGAGGTGGCCGGTTCGACGGCGATCACTTTGATCTGCGGGTTCTTTTCCTTGAAGACTTCCCCACATCCCGTGATGGTTCCACCGGTTCCGACGGCGGCCACCAAGGCATCGATCTTCCCTTCGAGCGCGTTCCAGATTTCCGGTGCCGTCGTCATCTTATGCATCGCCGGGTTGGCCGGGTTCGAGAATTGATCGGGCATAAAGTACGAGGGATTTTGGGCCAGGATACTTTCCGCCTCCTTAATGGATCCTTTCATGCCCTCCCAGGCCGGTGTCAACACCAGCTGTGCCCCATACGACGACAGCAAGCTGGCCCGCTCCATGCTCATACTTTCCGGCATCACGAGGATCAGTTTGTACCCACGCACTGCCGCGACCAAGGCCAATCCGATACCCGTATTTCCGCTGGTCGGCTCAACAATGGTTCCGCCCGGCTTGAGCTTCCCTTGACGTTCTGCCTCGTTGATCATATTGAGACAGATCCGATCCTTGACGCTGCCGCCGGGGTTGAAAAACTCGACTTTTCCGTAAATCGTTGCGGAGCCGGGTTTTGACAGGCGGTTCAATCGGACCAGCGGTGTCTTGCCGATCAGTTCGGTAATATCTTTGTGTAACGTCGTACTCACCGGCCCCCTCCCATGTAAAAGAGGAACTCCACCTGGTCTCCTTCCTGGAGAGGGGTCGTGGCAAGATGGTCACGATCCAGCACCTTGTCGTTCACCTCGACGGCCACCATCTGCGGCTCGATGTTCTTTGTCTTGAGCAAATCGAGGACGGTTCCCTTCTGGATCTCCTCAGGCTTCCCATTAATCTTGACCTGCACAGATGCTCCCAAGTTGGCTTAGAGATTAAAGAATTTTGAAGCTAACAAAGGCATGCTCTGCTTGTCAAGGCTCCGTTGTTTGCGTGAGAGACACGAACGCTCGATAGGATTCATGCTCCACGGTATCTCTCCTGTATCGTCTGGGGAGATGAGCATGTCCGGTGGGGATTGCTTGACTTTGATCCGGCTCGCCGCCACTATGCCGCCTGCAAGGACGTTAGAGTGAAGCTAGCGCAGTTTCCCATGGATGCGTTCATGGTGAGCTCGTCGAACCATGAAAGGGATGGCTGAAGTCACGCGGCCTTTGACAGGTTTACGGCGAACGGATTCTGACGAGAATTCTCCAGGACGTCACACGCAGGATGTGGAAAAAAAACTTCCTCTTTCGCGCTGCTGAATCGACACCGTTGACCGAGTCTGAGAACGAGCTGTTCCATGATACGGAACCGGCGTTGGACAGTGCAGGTCTAGTCCTGGACAAGTTTCTCTCGGTGTGGGTTCAGGGAGAAGGGACGGAAGAGAAGCCGTCCACCTATACGAATCTGTATGTCCGAACCGCGATGCTGGATGTGCAAAAGCATGTGAGCTTGCTCCAGCCGCTTCAAGGGCGCTCACATCAGATCAAGCAGCTGCTCACCAAGGAGCAGAAGCAGTTTCTCCGACAATGGCTTCAGGTCCATGCCCCACAGGCCTGGGAGTCGTCCGAAGACCACTTCCGCGACCTGTTCGAGCTGGAATGATCCGACTGTCGCCGTTCCAATCATCCATGCCGTGTGGCCGAGAGGTCATCATTTGGCTGCTGGCCGCAAGTTTACTTGCGCCGAGCTTGGAGGTCTCAGCGGTATCGGTAGAAGTCTGGTACGGCCCGGAGGATCGGCCGCTCGAGCATCTCGTGCGGATGTACGATCGAGCCAAACGCTACATTTTTGTGGCCGTGTATGGCTTAACGTCGCCGCTCACGGTGAAGACGCTGGTCGAGGCAAAACGGCGCGGTGTGGATGTTCGTATCGTGACGGATCGCGAGCGACTTGAGGATGTGAAGCAGCAGACGGCTCTCTCCACATTGCGCGAAGCCGGGATTCCGATCAAGATCAATCGGCACGACGGCTTAATGCATTTGAAACAGGTGGTGATCGACGACGAGATCAATACCAACGGCTCGATGAATCAAACGACCAGTGGAAACCGCTACAATGATGAGCGGCTGGACATCATCAGGGACCATGCAATGGCCGTCAAAGCACGTGAGAAGTTTCTTTCACTCTGGAAAGATCACGAGCGATTCCAGGAGTGGAAATAGCAGGAAGGTTACGGCTAAGGTTCAGGAAATTTTGGCAGAAGAGCGAGAACGCTCTTCCAACCTCAGCCTCAACCTTGATCTTAGTTTTTTTGAGGGTTGAGTGGTAACCGAAGAGACTGACATTGCCGTAGTCGGAGCCGGTGGAGGAGGGGCTGTGCTGGCCCTTGCACTCGCCCAGAAGGGGATTAAGACGATTGTCCTGGAGCAGGCTCCTGGACCACCGCAAGGATTGCGAGGTGAAATCCTGCAGCCCAATGGGCAACAGGTCCTGGACCGGTTAGGACTCTTGAATAAGTTACCGTCTGAGTCCACCCGAACAGTCCATAAGTTTCATTTTTGTCGTGTCGGCGGACAACGGCTGTGCACGGTGGACTATAGCGAATTGCCTCCACCGTACAATCAAGCCGTCGTCACGTTACCGAACGTGGCGCACCATGCGATTCTAAGCGCGATCGAGCACGAACCGTCGGTTTCATTGCGGTATCGAGCGACCTTTACGGGATTGCTCCGCGAAGATGGACGAGTCGTGGGGCTGACGGCGAAGCAAGAGGACGATCAGAGAACAATAAAGGCCAAAGTGGTCGTGGGTGCCGATGGAGCGTTCTCCAAGGTTCGCGAGGCCTTGGGGATCCCGGCTGATCTTCATCTCTATCCCCAGGGATACCTGATCGCTATTGTTGATGCGGCGGTTCCTATCTCCGAAGCGAAATATTTCGTGGGTAAACGGACGATTCTGGGGATGTTTCCCGCAGCGGGAAACAAAGTGTACCTCTTTTATATGATCGACGCCGGTTCGTATGAGCAGGTGAAAGCGAGAGGAGTCGTTGCTTTGCAGGACGCGTGGATCGCGATCGATCCGTCCGGTGAACCCATCTTCCGAACGCTAACCGACTGGAAGCAGACTGCCTTCATGCCGACCGGGCGTGTCCGTACCCCGACGTGGGTGGCCGACGGGGCGGTGCTGATCGGAGATGCCGCGCATGCCATGAATCCTCACGCGTCGCAAGGCCGCATGCAGGCGATGGTGGATGCGGTGACGCTGGCCGAGCTTCTACCCGAGTGTCTGGCCACGCACGATTATTCCGCCGAAAAACTAAAGACCTATGAGATTGCGCGTCGCCCACAGGTGACGATGTTGCAGAAGTTGGCCGATGAACAGGTGCTGTTCTGGAACACGGCGAATCCGATCATCGCCTTTCTTCGGGACCGCGTCTTCAGGACGTTGGACCGAAACGCGCGCCTTCGGTATCGTGTCCTATCGACCACGGCCGGATTCCGCAAGGAGCCTCCATTTGGCCTGATGGATCGCCTGATGGCAGCGGGATTCTTGCCGGATCCTTCCGCTCACGATATGGCAGCGAGAAGCATTCGGTAATCCCATGCAGTCGGTGGACTGGACGATAGACGGATTGCCGGATGAAACACAAAAACTCTTAAAGTCCTACGTAAAGGATGTGACGCAGATCTATGGCCATGAGTTGGAGGGAATTCTGTTATATGGCAGTGCGGTGCGAGGGGAATTTTTACCGGGCAACTCGAATCTTAATCTGTTGTTGGTGATGTCGTCCTATGACCTCTCGGTGCTGAAAAAGTATGACAGCATTCACAAGCGCTGGAGCAAAGAGCAAGTGGTTGTCCCCCTGTTCCTGACTGCGACCGACATCCAATCCGCATCGTTGGTCTTCCCTCTCGAATACCAAGACATCCACGAATGCCGTCGACTCCTGTGGGGGCACGATCCCTTCGTCGGGCTGAAGATTGATAGCCGTTACTTGGCCGCAGAGGTTCTACAAGCGTTACGAGGAAATCTGCTCCGCCTCCGTCAGCGTCTTGTGGAAGGCCGAAGCACCGAAGAGGCCATGACCATTCTCTTGTCGCTCTCCATCACCGCGCTTCTACCGGCGCTTCGAGGTGTGCAACGACTCTTGGGGCGTCCTGTGATTGCGCATGGAGAACCGTTGCTGAAAGATCTCGAATCTCATCTGGAAATCGACCTTGCCGGGCTGCGCGATGCACTCTTGCTCAAGCGAGGGCATATCTCACCGGGCCAGAAAGAGATCCCTAGGCTCATGGACCGATATCTTGCAAGTCTGACGAAGCTCGTGGCCACTGCCGAAGAGCGGATCACACGATGATGGCTCAACCGGAGAGACAGGTAATAGGAATCGCGTTCTTCAGCCTGCTGCTCGTGCTGTGGTCCCTCGATACACAAGCGTCGCTCTATGATCGGCCCAAGGAACGGATACCGCTTCCCAGTCCCCTTGGATATGTCAGTGACCATGCGCAAGTGGTGGAGCCGGAGTGGAAGGACCGTATCCGTTCCGTTTGCATCGATCTGGAAAAGAAAAGCGGCGTGGAAATGGTGATCGTGACGGTGCCCAGTATTAAACCGTACCCGTCGGTCAAGCACTATGCGGACGCGCTGTATGAAAAATGGCAAATCGGCTCGACGCAACAAGAACATGGGCTGATGGTGTTGGTGGCCGTGCAGGAACGGCAGGCCGCGATGGCCTTGGGGCGTCAAATGTTTCCGGTCATCACGCCGGAGGTCAGGACCGAGGTGAGTCGCCTCTATCTGCAACCGGCGATCGAACGAGGACACTTCGGGGAGGGACTCTATCGCACGGCGGTCGCGCTGGCGACCCCGGCGCAAGAGGTGAGGTTCACTCCTCCATCACGGCCTCGAATCAAGGGACTCGGAGTATGGATTACGCTCGGCACCACCATTGCGGTCGTAGGGTTTTTCTGGTGGCTGAGCCGGCCTGATTTGCGGCATCCCTATCGGCGCATCCAGAAAGGGGAATACTGGGGAACCGGTCAAGGCGGCTTCGGCGGGAACTGGGGCGGCTTCGGTGGTGGGACGAGCGGGGAGGGGTATCGATAGGAAGGGGAAAACACCAGGGGAGATCATGTATGAATAGTAATCAGATCTGGATCCGATTCCCATTAATGCTGTGTGTCGTTGCGAGCATCACTATCTTCGTGTCAGGTTGTTCAACCACGGCCAACAAGACCCAGACTGCGTCGGCGCTCTCGCAAGATGCCATCGATGCCTCGATTGAGCGGTACATTCGTGCCCATCCGGAAGTGATCGAGCAATCGTTGCAATCACTGGAAGTCAAACGCGAGGCGGAACAACGGGAGCGTCAAAAGGCAACTCTTGCGACGAAGCAGCAGGAACTGCTGCACGATCCGGAATCACCGGTCAGCGGAAATCCGAAGGGTGAGATCACCTTGGTCGAGTTCTACGACTACCGCTGCGGCTTCTGTAAGAGGGCGGCGTCGGCCGTTACGGAACTCCAGAAAATAGACCCACGGGTGCGCGTCGTCTACAAGGACTTCCCCATTTTGGGTGAACCGTCGGAACTCGCGGCCAAGGCCGCACTCGCGTCCCGGGTGCAAGGCAAGCACCGAGCCTTCCACGAGGCCCTGCTCGCTTCCCATGCTGATATGACAAAGAAAGAGATCATGAAGATCGCCGTGTCCGTCGGCCTCGACGCAAGGCGCCTGGAAGCGGATATGGCCAATCCCAAGTGGCAGGCCGTCATTGAGAGGAACCGGGCCCTCGCCCGAGAAATCGGCATCTCCGGGACCCCCGGCTTCATCGTAGGGAACGAACTGGTGCCTGGGTGGTTGGATTTGAATGGACTGAAAGAACTCATTGCCCGGGCGGGGCATGGGAAATGATGAGTCGTTGGAAATGTATGCAATACATTGGACGGGCGATGCCAAACAGTAGATAAACACCGAACTTTTCAGTAGACTTGTTTGCGACACACTGGGCGACTGTTTTCTTGTTGAGTATAGACTGTCAGATTGTCCGCAATGACTTAGAGCTGACCGGTGGTTATGTTTCGAAAGGATCATGGCTCAGTATAAGTTCACGGAATATTTCGAGCAGGAGGTTCTTCGGAAGCGTCGAAACCGACGCCGCCTGAAAATGGCTCCGTATAAGAACCTGTGTGCCAAGCGCCTGGAAGCCGACATGGCCAGTCCAAAGTGGCAGGCCGTCATTGCAAAGAACCGAGCGCTCGCCCGCGAACTCGGCATCTCCGGGACTCCCGGCTTCATCGTGGGCAACGAACTGGTGCCCGGGTGGTTGGATTTGAATGGCTGAAGGAGTTGATAGCGTGGGCGGGACATGGGAAATAGTCCAAATGAAAGCAATATGAAATGGCAACTATGTTGGCAGCGCTTGACGGAACCTGCGAACTGCCTGGGGTCTGTAGCATATGCAGATTCATCCAAATAGTGCAGAGCGCTATAGATAAAATAACAAAATCGCATGCCAACGATTTCAATGTTTTATGGGATTCTCATTCGGATGTTCTTCCGAGACATCGAGAAACATCACGTGCCACACATACATGCCGATTACCAAGGTCAAGTGGCAGTCTATTCAATTCCTGACGGAACACTTTTGGCCGGTAATCTGCCTCCGAATAAGCGACAAGCTAGTTGTCGCATGGATCGAGATTCATCAAGAAGATTTGCTCGCCGACTGGGACTTAGCGGTTAACGGTAAGAAGCCCTTTCCGATCAAAGGACTTGACCAATGAGAATCGCGGAACTCCGGGCAGAGCCAAACTGGGTGCTCTCCATTGTGGCAGATGATGGCCGTGTCGGTCGGTTTGACGTGAGATCCTATCTACAATATGAGGCATTTGAGGCACTCCGAGATCAGAGCGAATTTGCGAAGGTTATCAATGGGGGGTATTTTGTCGAATGGGATTGCGGTGCCGACTTGTCAGCGGACACGATTGAGGCCCGGTGGCAGGTGCTTGAGAACGCGGCCCAGCAGCGAACTGCTTAATAGATCGCCAACGCGCTCCGTTCCTCTGCTAAACTTCGTGGCCAATCCCAAGTGGCAGGCCGTCATTGACAAGGATCGGCCCCTAAGCCGTGACCTCGGCATCTCCGGGGCTCCCGACTTCATCGTGGGCAACGAACTGGTGCCTGGATGGTTAGATTTGAACGGACTGAAGGAGTTAATTGCCCGGGCGGGACAGGGAAATAGCGAGTCTCAGTAGGGATTGATGAAGCCTGCGAACCGGAAGAAAATATGCTCCGCATGGACGTTCGTTTCGCTTCGTAGGTATTGGGAAAACGACAGCGCACTTCGAACAGCGGATGAGTTGTTGAGCCACACCGGTGTACAAGAGAACATGGTCGGCACGCACGTTTTGAATCGGAGCGGAAAAGGTGTCCGGAGTTCAGCTGATGGCTGGGCGAAGGCGTGAGTCCGTCGCAGCTATAACGGAATTATGCTGGTCAGCATAGCACGCCGACGGAACTCCACCGAGAGAGTCGCCAAGTGATTGAACAACTGACAGAAAGCTGGGATTACACGAAGACTATCGGTGTGTGCAATGCCGGTCAGTATACTCATTAGTTATGAGTCAACAGTATGACCATCGACACTCGCAAGATTCTTGAAGAATTTGTCGACCACTTAATGCCGGATCTTACGCCGCATGAGGCGTCGATGTACGTGTTTCTCTTAAGACACTCCTACCTGAAGAACGAAGCGCTGTCGTCGACCGTCCGCATGGGCCAAAGAAAGATTGCACAGTTGTACGGGAAAGGCCCTAAAATGTCAGTGCCGAGCCGACAACATGTGTTAAGGCAACTTGAAAGCCTGGAAGAAAAGGGGTGCATAAAGATCGGCGATACCACTAGGGATGGCACACTCTATACCATCATCCTCCCTTCAGATGTCCCGCTTGTCGTTGAGAAACGTTCCCTGAAAACCGTGCAGGAACCCGACGACTTTTATAATGACCCAGAAAAACGCAAAGAGGTGTACGAAAGAGATCAGTGGATTTGTCGGTATTGTGGAGAACGAGTAAGTCCTGAAAACGCTACGCTTGATCATTTCGTTCCTCAGAGCAAAGGCGGAACTCACAAGAAAGAAAATTTGCGAACAGCTTGCCTGTTATGTAACAGCATCAAGTCTGGGAAATCACACGAAGAAGCAGCCGTACACCTGTTGAAAAGCATTCAAACCAGAAGGGAGCGCGATGCCCAAAATGACTCGTAACTATATTTTCAACCGGACGAAGTAAGCCATTTCCTGATACTTCGTTACCCGGGCCTCTCACCAAAACGTTAAACCACGCAAAATGCAGTCTCGCACCAAGACACCAGCAGGAAGTTCTCGCGGACGAAGGCAAGGTCGCAAGCCGATGCAGCTCCTGCTACGGATCACGATGGCTGCGATCACTCCGCCGATCTGGCGCCTCATTCGCGTGCCGGAGCAATTTACCTTGCATCAATTGCATCGCATCCTCCAAATAGTGTTCAGCCATCTCGACTACCACCTTTATGCGTTCCAATTGGAGTCGCGTCACTTTGAGGCACCGGATCCGGAAATCGGAGGCCGAAGATGCTACGGCCACTAGGAGCCTGTCCGACATTAGGCCCAACGCACTTGTGTGCAGGCACTGACTC
>JBBIKN010000021.1:0-41899 GCA_037445435.1 Nitrospira sp.
CTTCCCAATGCTGACGCCACGATGTATTCCTCGAATACCACGCCCCGGGGAGGATGTCGATGTCCATAAAGACCGGCTGACTGCTGAGTTGTTCCAAAAGAAATTCGGCGAGCCCCCTGGTGCGTCCATTATTTTCTCGAACAGAGCTGGCCATCGGTACCACCTCCTTGCTGTACGCTCAGAACACTGAGCGATGAGACATTGCTACCAGCATCTTTGAGCAACTACCCTGCCCGGCAAACGAGGCGATCGATGTATGCGATTTTTGAGGGGTCTACGAACAGAGAAGATGCACGTGGAGGCGTTACCCTGTATCTGATCCGGCCTCCTCGTATCGGAATGGATACCATGAGGCAGCACCGGTTATCGTTATTGACTGGTCTCTGAACGGCAAAAAAGAAGGCGGGGTGATGAGGTAACGAGCTGGACTTCGTGCCACCGGATTCTTACTTCGCTTACACCGACTCTCCTACTTCGAGATCGGCCGACTTCCCTCCTGGCGCGGAGGCAGGCGAAGTTTCAATGACCGGTTCACCTTCCCAGTACAACATCCGCCGGCAATAGGGGCAGAGGTGTAAGTCTTCCGACCGTTTGACTTGCGCGATGAGTTGCGGCGGAATCTGAAGGCGGCAGCCGGTGCAGATGCCACCGCGGACCGCCGCTAAAGGCTGATCCTTCCGTGTGGCTTTCACCTGGTTGTACCGCTCGAGGAGCTTCTTTTCCACTTTCGCCGACGCCTCCCGATAGTGGGTTTCAAGTTGCGCCAGCTCTGCCGCGAGCTCCTTGTCCTGCGCGTCCAGTCCTTGCTTCTCCTGGGCAAATATCTTCTCAAGCGCGGTATGCTTCTCCTGAATCTCCTTGACCGTCTTCTGGAGCTGGTCGATCTTTTCCATCGCCAACAAAATCTTTTCTTCAAAGTCTCCTCGTTTCTTGTTCGCCAACTCCAGTTCGAACAAATGCGCCTGATACTCCTTGTTAGTCCTCAGGCTTGCTGCGTGCGATTTCATCTTGTCGGTATGCGCCTCATGTACCTCTAAATCCTTTTCATGTGAACGACGTTCTTTCACGGCAGCCTCAACGGCCGCCTTCGTGTCGTTGAGGATCTGGGTTGCCTCCCGAAGCGGCGCCTCGGCGGCATGAAGACGTTCAGGTATTTTTCGGCGGATCTCACTGATCTCCATGATCCGGAGATCGATTTTTTGTAGTTCGATGAGGGGAGAAAGCTTTTGGTTCAACGGATCCTTTCCATCAATGCCGGCGCACTGAAGGGTTCAGACACCGGCCCGCCCTGGTGGGCCCACTAGGACTTGAACCTAGGACCAGCTGATTATGAGTCAGCCGCTCTAACCACCTGAGCTATGGGCCCGATCGGAACGGTTCGGACTCAAGCTGATGTCTGGATGAGCGAATTATACCTGACGGCTCCCGCCGGCCTCAGCCTCGACAGTGTCATCTCAAAATATTTTAGGCCGCTGCTCCGAGCAGAGTCAAATCACGCCGCCGTGCACTCTCAATCCTATAAGCTCTCGACGAAGCTCCTGAGCTTCTTACTGCGGCTCGGATGCCGTAATTTCCGTAAGGCCTTGGCTTCGATTTGCCTGATGCGTTCGCGGGTGACTTCGAAATCCTGTCCGACTTCTTCCAGAGTGTGATCGGTCGCTTCACCGATACCGAACCGCTTTCGCAACACCTTCTCCTCACGAGGCGTCAGGGTTTCCAAGGCACTGTTGATCTGCCGCTGCAAGTCGTAGCGAATGGCCGCTTCCAACGGAGAGACCGCCTTTTTGTCTTCGATGAAATCACCCAGATGGCTGTCTTCCTCTTCACCGATCGGTGTTTCGAGCGAGATGGGCTCACGGGCGATTTTCAGAATCTTCCGGACTTTATCCAACGGCAAATCCATGCGCTCAGCGATCTCTTCGGGGAGAGGCTCGCGGCCTAACTTCTGTACGAGGTGCCTAGAAGTACGAATGAGCTTATTGATCGTTTCAATCATGTGAACCGGAATCCGAATCGTTCGCGCTTGGTCCGCAATAGCCCGAGTGATCGCCTGCCGAATCCACCAGGTGGCGTAGGTACTGAACTTGTACCCGCGCTTATACTCGAATTTATCGACCGCCTTCATCAGTCCGATATTGCCTTCCTGAATCAAATCGAGGAACTGGAGGCCTCGGTTTGTGTATTTCTTTGCGATACTGACCACGAGCCGTAAATTTGCCTCGACCAGTTCAGCCTTTCCACGCTTCACCTTCTCCTCGGCCAGATCGAGATGCTTGACCGCATCCTTGATCTCTTCAGCCGGAACAAGCGCCTCTTCCGTTTCTAACTGGCGGATCTTCGCTTTGGCGTTTTGATAGACCCTTCGAATCTCCACCAACGCTTCTTCCGACACCCCGGTCTTCCGCTTGACCGCCAAGAAGTCCTGGCGGCTCCGGCACATCTTCCTTAGCAGTTCGGCACCTGCTTCCCCTCCCACACCAATCCGTCGTTGGCAGCTGACCACCTCTCGTTCGGCGGCCCGGATCTGCACCGCCAGATCGCGGACGCGCTGTACCATCCTGTCCTTCAGCACGCCGTGGAGGTTGACTGATTCAATCTTGTTCACCACTTGCTGACGAATGGCGTCAAACTGCTTCTTGAACTTCTTTTGTTTCACCGGATCACTGCCGACGTGCTTGCCCTTCTCGGCCAACGCCTTAAGCGCAAGAGAGACCTTCCGCACCGAGTTCAATGCGTCGAGGGTCTTCACTCGGAGTTCCTCGAAATCCCGCTCAACCGGCTGCTGTTCTTCTTCGAAATCCTCCTCCGTCTCTTGAACGGGAACGATTTCACGCACATCGATTTTTCCGTTTTTGAGCTGATCCCGCAGCGCGAGGACGAACTCAATCGTCATCGGCATCCCGTAGATCACCGAGGCGATATCGTTTTTCCCCTCTTCGATCCGCTTGGCGATCTCGATTTCGCCTTCCCGGCTGAGCAGCGCCACACTTCCCATTTCCTTGAGATAGAGCCGCACGGGATCATCGGTACGACTGAGTGCACCAGGCGTCAAATCAATCGCCTTATCGTTGTCTTCCTCGGAGTCCGAGTCGACATCCTCGACCTCTTCGCCACCGTCGCCTTCGGATCGTTTCGGAAGCCGTTCTCCCTCCGTCGCTTCGACAATTTCGATATCCATTTCACCAAACATGGCCATAATGCTGCCAAACTGATCCGACGATACCACTTCAGCGGGCAAGGTACTGTTGAGTTCGTCGTACGTCAGGAATCCTTTTTCCTTCCCGATCGTAATCAGCTTTTTTACCTCGCCCAGTAATTCTTGTTTCGCCATGACTACTCCTTCACCAATGTCGCTCCACCGGCGGTCGGCGTACCGGCTTTCCGCATCCGTACTTCATTGATCTGTAGGTTCAACTCACGCACATCGTCCGCTCGCCCTTCGCGTTCAGCCATTTTTAAACTGACAATGAGCTCTCGCAGCGTCTGTTCCCAGCGCTTTTGGTCAAGACGATCCAAACAAGCTTTGACATACGCCGGCACGTCGTCGAAATGATCCTCGCGCATCGATAATTCCGTCGCCAAGGCACCGCAGTCGGGATCGCCCGCTGACTCATCCAAGACCGATCTGAGGCTGATGCGTCCCTCTGGATCCACATGAGCGAGCGCGATCTCGACGAGCTTGCGGCAGGGCGCGACGCTGAAGGACTCCGGCCGCAGGCGACGAACATCGGCCGGCGATAATTTTCCATGCAGGAGCAGTAAAAGCAGATCCCGTTCTTCAGGCAACCCTTTGAACAGCGCATCGAGTGGAAGTCCTTGTGCGGGCAACGTGCGCGGTGCCGCTACGCCTCGTTTCGGTTGAGCCAGAAGCATCGGATAGCGTTCGATCAACCGAGCCTCGCTGATCCCCAGCCGTTCCGCCACGATTCTCATGCGCTCCTGTCGCTCGATTGGATGCTCGCTCTTCTGTAGAATTCGCAGCACCTCATCGACGCTTCGAATGCGGCTTTCAAGCGAGCTGGCATCGGCCTGATTGATCGTGTGATTGAGCGCATAGTCCAGGAGACTTGGAGCAGCCGCTTCCAGCCGGGCGAACGCTCCGGCACCTTCTTTCCGCACAAACGTGTCGGGATCCTCCCCAGCCGGCAACGTGACGACTTTGACGCCCAATCCGCTGTTGACGAAAAGATCCAATCCTTTCAACGCCGCGCGCACACCGGCTGCATCAGGATCAAAGAGCAACACCACCTGATCGGCAAACCGCCGCAGGGTTTGAACATGTTCGGGCGTCAAGGCCGTCCCCAGCGTGGCAACCGTATGGGTGAGCCCCGCCTGGTGGAGAGCGATTGCATCGAAATAGCCTTCCACGACGATCACCGTCTTGGTCCGAACGATGGCTTCGCGCGCCTGATCGAAGGCAAACAGCGTCTGCCCTTTCTTAAACAGCGGAGTATCGGGGGAGTTCAGATACTTGGGCATGCCATCGCCCAGCACGCGGCCACCGAATCCGATCACTCGTTTGCGCAGATCGGTGATCGTAAACATGAGGCGTCCATGAAACTTGTCGTAGTAACCATGACCGTTTGTTCTCCGGCTTCCGAGCCCGGCGGTCAGGATCTCGCTATGAGAGAATCCTTTTCGGGAAAGGAATGTAAACAATCCATCCCATTGCGGAGACGACACTCCGATTCGGAACGTCTCCACAGTTGATGGTTGGATGCCTCTTTCGTTCAGATACTCGCGAGCCGTGGCACCGATGTGTGGATCGTGCAGGTTGGCTTGAAACCATGTCATCGAGGCCCGATTGATGTCTTCGATGCGATGGCTCTGCCCGCGTTGGATTCGTTCTGTCGGTAATTCCTCCACTGCAATGCCCACCTTGTCTCCAAGCTCCCGCAGCACTTCAGGAAAGGATGCCCCGGTAATTTTGGTTAAAAAAGCGAAGACATCTCCCCCGGCCTTACAACCAAAGCAGTAAAACATTTGTTTGGAAGGACTGACCGAAAAAGAAGGGCTTTTTTCCTGATGAAAAGGGCACAACCCCACAAAATTCTGACCGGCCCGCTTCAGCGAGACATGCTGACCAACGACATTTGCGATATCTATCCGGTCCCTGATTCGATTCTTGATATCGTCGGGAATCAGGCCTCGGCCCACGAGAGTCTCTGCTCCTACGCTCCCGTCGCGCACGACCGGACGAGTCGGTTACCAAGTAATCGGAATAATCGACCGTTCAGATTAACAGACGGATTGAAAATCTGTCAATTCAGAGAGTTCCCTTCAGCCCGGCGGCCAGCCCATATGACGGCCGCCCATGACATGCCAATGCAGATGGAACACGGTTTGGCCTCCATTTCGTCCGGTGTTTGCCACGAGACGGAATCCTGAGTCGGCCAGACCTTTATCCATCGCGACCTTCGTACAGGTCAGCAGCAACCGTGCCAGCAGAGTCTGATCCGACTCACCCAGATCTTGGATTGAAGCCACATGCCGTTTGGGAATCACCAGCGTATGTACCGGGGCCTGCGGATGGATGTCGTCAAACGCCAAGGTCTGGTCGTCTTCATAAACAACCTTCGCCGGAATGGTCTTCGCCACGATCCTGCAAAATAAACAGTCGCTCATGACCTGCACCTCACTTGTCCACCCTCAACCCGGACTTGCCGAATCGCTTGCCTAATTCTTGATAGATATCATGTAGCGTCAGATCGTGATACCCAAGCACCAACAGGGTGTGGAAGAAGAGATCAGCCACTTCGTACACGATTTCCTCTTTCTTCCCGCCTTTGGACGCCAACAGGACTTCTCCGGCCTCCTCTGCCACCTTTTTCAGAATCTTGTCATGCCCTCCCTCGAACAGTTTTGAGGTATAAGAACCGGTCCGGGGACTGGAGCGGCGCTCCAGAATCGTCCGCAGGACACCTTCAAGAATTCCCCCCGCTGCATCCTGCGTCTTATCCCCGGCAATTAAGCCATGCTCGTCCAGCCGAGCAAAGAAACAGGCTCGCTCGCCCGTATGGCACGTCGGCCCAGCTGGTTGCGCCTTCACCAGAATGGTGTCGAGATCGCAGTCGACAAAGAGCTCTTTGACGTAGAGCTTATGACCGGAGATTTCGCCTTTTTCCCAGAGCTTGTTTCGGGACCGACTCCAAAAGTGGACCCTCTTCGTCGCGACCGTCTTCGCGAGGGCCTCTTGGTTCATGTATCCGAGCATCAACACCGTCCCGTCGAGCCAATCCTGAATGACGGCGGGGAGAAGGCCGTCGCGATCGAATTTGAACTGATCTGCCGATCCTTGACTCATCATGTCATGCCACTTGAAGACCATCTGATCGGACCGGAACACCACGTTCACGTAAATACGCTTTGGCTTGAGAGATCGTATAGGTCCGAAAATGAAAAATCGAAGCGGCCAAGACCGCATCCGCTTTTCCTTTCACGAAACCATCGTAGAGATGGTCGAGGGTCCCGACTCCGCCTGACGCGATCACGGGAATCGACACGGCCTCAGACACGGCGGCTGTCAGGTTCAAATCATACCCGGTTTGCCGACCATCCTGATCCATGCTGGTCAACAAGATTTCTCCGGCACCGTACAGTTCCATCCGTCTTGCCCATTCAATCGCATCAAGTCCCGTGGCTTGACGACCACCGTGCGTGAAGACCTCCCAGCGATCACCGACTGCGCGTTTGGCATCGATGGCAACGACGATGCATTGTGTCCCGAATCGTTGTGCGGCCTCTTTGACGAATGCCGGACGCCGAACGGCGGCGGTATTGATGCTCACCTTATCCGCCCCGGCATTCAACAAGGCCCGAATGTCGTCGAGCGTCCCTACGCCCCCACCCACCGTCACCGGCATAAATACCCGGGCAGCCGTCCGCTCAACCACATCGATGATCGTCTTCCGGTTTTCCTGCGAGGCCGTAATATCGAGAAAACAGAGTTCGTCCGCTCCTTCGTGATCGTACCCCACTGCGGCTTCAACCGGATCTCCGGCATCGCGGAGATTGACAAAACCGACGCCCTTGACCACACGGCCCTCTTTGACATCGAGACAGGGAATGATGCGCTTGGTCAACATACGGTGTCGGTAAGGGGAAAACGTACGGTGCGAATCCAGTAGCTTGTGCTCTCTTACACCTTCCCTTTCACTCACTCAATGTCCCCACTGCGGCTTGGTAATCCAATTTGCCATCATAGAGTGCTTTGCCGACAATGGTTCCCTCGATCTTTGGACCGAGCGACCGCACTGCTCGCAAGTCCTCCACAGATGTGATCCCTCCCGATGCAATCACAGGAACGAAAGAGAATTCGACGATCTCTTTCAGCGCGAGTAGATTTGGTCCATTCAACATGCCATCGCGTGCGATGTCTGTGTAGATGACCGCTGCGATCGGATAACCCGAAAGCTCCTTCAACAAGTCTGTCGCCTTAACATCCGACACAGTCGTCCAGCCTCTCACAGCGACTCGTCCGTCACGCGCATCGAGCCCGAGCACGATCCGACGAGGGAATTCCTGGCACGCCTGTTCGAGGAACGCTCGATCCGTCAGTGCCGCCGTACCAAGCACCACACGTGTGACGCCGGCATCCAGATATCGACGAACGGTGTCAATTGTCCTGATGCCGCCACCGACCTGAACTTTTACGCGAACCGCTTTCAAGACGGACTCGATGTGGAGCAGATTCTTGGGCTCGCCGTCGACCGCGCCGTTCAAATCCACGACGTGAATCAGACTGGCTCCCTTTTGTTGCCACCTACCGGCAACTTCCATGACATCGTCAGAATACACCGTCTCCGCCGCCATATCGCCTTGACGTAACCGCACACAACGCCCATCCTTCAAATCAATTGCAGGAATAACCAGCATCTAGTTGTCCTCTCTCACACCGAACGGAAAGTCTTTTAAGACCTGATCAACGCCGTATTCCGCCAATTCTGCCGCCGTCAAGAATCCCCATCCGCGAAAAAATCCTATTAGATCTTCGCCCATGGGTCGCTGCTTCTCATAATAGCCACCGGCCCAAAGCACTTGCCCGTCAGCCGCGACCACCTTGATGTCGAAACCAACCGTCGCGGAAGGACTGGCTCCCAATCGACTGCCCACCCGCTCCTGGTATACCAATACAATGCCAATCAATGCCGCATCCGCATCCAATCGTTTGGCAACGACGGCTGCAGCCTTCTCCGGCTCCATGTTGGCCAGTTCTCCATCCGCTGACAAAACTCTGCTCGCTTCGCCAGGCGACAATACGAGAAGGCCTTTCCGATCTCGAAGGCGTCCCCAGAACAATTCCGTCACCTTCTCCGCCGCATATCCCGGCACAACCGTGGTTATCTTGGGGGGAGGTTGCCCGTCCGGCGGAATCGCCAAGGAGATATCGGACCGACGGACGCTCTCAGGTGTCGGAAGGTAAAGACCGTCTTGATGACGTGCTTGGGGTGTAGCAATCGACGTGAATGGCATCAAGGCAATGGAGCGAACGTGATAACGAGAGAGTTCCGGAGCCGATTTCGTCGCGACCTTGGAACCACTGCAACCTGCTATCTGGCTTCCGACTCCTATAATGCTTACCGCCAGGACCAACCGGAGCAGCAGGGCACACATGTTCACTTCCACGCTCCAAAATTTTTGATCAATTGCAACCCAACCGCTTGACTCTTCTCCGGATGAAACTGACAGGCCACGACGTTGTCCTTCCAAATGCTTGACGTGAAGGAAATGCCGTATGTCGTCGTCGTAGCCGTAATGTGCTTGTCACGTGGGTCCACGAAATAGGAATGCACAAAATACCAATTGGATCCGTCGACTATGCCTTGGAACAGCGGACAATCGCTTTGGACGTTGACCTGATTCCACCCCATATGCGGAACCTTGAGCGCCCGGTCCTTTGAGAAAGCTCTCACTTTTCCTGGGAAAATATCGAGCCCCTCATGTCTGCCGAACTCTTCGCTTTCCGTAAACAACAGCTGGAACCCCAGACAGATTCCCAAGAACGGTTTCCCTGATCGAATCACGGCCTTGATGGGCTCGATCAATCCATACTGCTTCAAATTGGCCATGCAATCGCCGAAAGCTCCAACGCCCGGAAGAACCACATGACTGGCGTTCTGAATCGTGGCTGCATCACGCGTGACAATAGCCGAATGTCCCACCGCCTCAAAGGCCTTCGAGACACTGCGAAGATTTCCCATTCCGTAGTCAATAATGGCAATCATACGTTCTTCCACGCTTAGGGAGTTGTAACAATACCGCAACTGCGATCATCCTGCCACTGGCAATATAGTCGCTGCCCCTCACCTGGCACTGACTCTTCATCTCCGAAGGTCGGGGTGTTTCAATTGACAGGATGAAACTGAACCAGTAGCCTGAGTTCAGTCAAAACAGAGTTTTAGACATGAATGACAACGCATTGATCGAATTCGCCAAGCAAGCAATCCCTGATCTCATAGCACTGTACCGATTTGGCTCGCAGACAAAGGGGAGCGCACGCCCGGACAGCGATGTGGATCTTGCCGTGCTGACACGCCATCCTATATCGGCGTTGCGTCGATTTGAACTTGCCCAGGAGCTGGCCGTCCAACTGCACCGCGATGTGGATCTCGTAGATCTTCGTACCGCGTCGACCGTGATGCGCATGCAGGTGATCTCGGCGGGAGAATGCCTTGCCTCAACGGATGAAGCAGCCCGACGAGAATTCGAAATGTATACCTATTCAGACTATGCCAGGCTGAACGAGGAACGGCGAGAGATTCTGAAAAAGGTTAGTGAGAGCGGACTGATCTATGGCTGATGATGTCATCCTGAACAAGGCCGCAAGTATTGAACGATGTCTTCGTCGCATTGAAGAAGAATACGCAGGCAACGATCAGAACCTCGTCGAGAATCAAACGAAGCAAGATGCGATCGTGCTCAATATTCAACGCGCCTGTGAAACAGCCATTGATCTGGCCATGTATGTGGTGAGTCAAGGAAAACTCGGCGTGCCTCAAGACAGCCGTGACGCATTCGCCCTGTTGCAGACGGCAGGACTACTTACGCCTGACCTAGCTGCCCGTATGCAACGAATGGTTGGCTTCCGCAATGTTGCTATTCACGAATACACCCGCCTCAACCTCGAAGTCGTCCATTGCATCATCACCAAGCAGCTAGACGACTTCCGCACCTTCTCGTCGACGATCGTGAAGGCGTGCGCCTAGCTAAATCCAGCACGCTGTTTCAAGTTAAGCCCTTCGACAGTCACATTTTGCTCAGGACCAACGGCTACTGCAGGCCGGTTCCCAGGTATCGATAGACACAGGTGCTAATTTGCCGGAGTAGGAAGTTTCCATAGAAGGCACGAATTACTCTCACCTGACTGCGCCACGAAGCCAAGGGACTTGAAAACGTAAGCAGAAATAGAGTGCGTGGCATTTACTCTCAACTCCCCCTGGAAATTATGGATAATAGCACGTACTAGCAGATGTGCCACCCCGACAGAAAAGGTCTCATTCTCTACAGTCAGATCCATCTTTAACCCAGCTGATCTCCGAAACGAGGCATCAACGTCGATAATCTCAATATCCGCGGAACCATTAGCCGCAAGAGCGGCGATTGCATATCCAACCACCCGACTACTTTTCAATACCACAGAGACAAGAAACCTTTCTCCAGCTTGTTGCCGATCATAGCAGGCAGCATAGCTACAATAGTCATAACTGAATTCTGCCTCTGATCCCAATCCAGGCAGTTGACTTGCGTCAGCCACAACTCGAAGCTCTAGCTTGGCATTTTCCTGAAGCTCGGTGGCTTTTTGAGAGAATAGGTGCGGAGACCAACTTTCAGAACTAAGATTCTCTAACCGCTCTTCACTAGATACACCTTCAGGAAGATTTGCAAACTCTTCCAAAGTCATAAACCGCATTAAGACGCTCCTGAATACGCTCTATTCTGAGTCTGTTTGCAAGCAGCAAATCCAATTTATCACCTCCATTCTGAACTGTCTGGTACCGTCACGAAGGAGGGTTTTCCCAGCTCATACAACAGAATGACCCAAAGGGAGATGAATGAAGTGATCACGCAGAGCTGTTCGCCACGACAAGACCCACAAAACGCTACAGCATCCCCTTTGTCGACAGGACTTTCCCCGCCAGCCGCTCCTCCAGCATCGTGGCTTGGTCGAGGGCTTTGGCCAGCGCCTTGAAGATCGCTTCCATGATGTGGTGGGGATTGCGACCATAGAGCAGGTTCACGTGGAGATTGAGGCCCCCATGAGTGACAAAGGCCTGGAAGAAATCTTCGAACAGACCAAGGTCGAATGCTTTGATCTTCCGATCCGGCAAATGGACGTTGTACACCAAAAAGGGTCGGCCGCTGAGATCCACGGTGACCTGGGCTAAGGTTTCATCGAGCGGGGCCGACGAGAACCCAAATCGCTTGATACCTGCTTTTTCACCCAATGCCTGGTGCAAGGCCTTTCCCATCACGATGCCGACATCTTCCACCGTATGATGTTCGTCGATGTCGAGGTCGCCCTTCGCCTGCACGGTCAGATCAAAAAACCCGTGCTTGGCGAGCAACTCCAGCATATGGTCGAAGAAACGGATGCCGGTATCGGTCTTTCCCTGCCCACTGCCGTCCAAGGTCCACTCGACACGGATGTCGGTCTCCTTGGTGGCTCGTTGGATGGTAGCTTGTCGTGGCGCGGACCCGTTTTTCTTCATGAGAACCTGCTCTGCGCTGACTTGGCATGCGCATCGAACCCTTCAATCTGCGCCAGTCTAACCAATGGATCTTTGACTTTGGCCAACTCTTGTTTCGTGTAGTGCACGATGTTGCTGACCTTCACGTAGTCATTGACGGACAGCGGAGAAAAGAATCGAGCGGTGCCTCCAGTCGGCAACACGTGATTCGGTCCCGCGACATAGTCGGCGACCGCGGGTGGTGTATAGCGCCCCAAGAATAACGCACCGGCATGACGGATCTTCTCTAAATAATCGAACGGATTATCTACCGAGAGTGTCAGATGCTCAGCGGCGATTTCATTGGCAACTTCGATGGCCTCGTCCATGGAAGACACAACGAACGCCACCGAATGACGCGCGATCGACTTCGACGCGATTTTCTCTCGCTGGAGTCCCCTGAGCTGATCTTCGATCAATTTAGACACATCCTTGGCCAATCGTTCGGATGTCGTAACAAGAAACACTTGCGCGTCTTCATCATGCTCAGCTTCGCAGAGCAGATCGGCAGCCACATGGGCGGGTTTGGCTTCATCATCGGCCACCACCAATAGCTCACTGGGACCGGCTACCATATCTATACCGACAGTGCCGTAGAGCAATCGCTTGGCCGTCGCTACGTAAATATTCCCCGGTCCGACGATCTTATCGACTCGGGTGATGGTTTTCGTTCCATAGGCAAGTGCCGCCACCGCTTGAACGCCACCGACACGATAAATCTCCGTGACCCCGGCGATATCGGCGGCGACCAGCAAGTAAGGATTAATTCCGTCTTTCTGAGGCGGCGTGACCATTACAATGCGTGGAACACCCGCCACTTTGGCCGGAATAGCGCACATCAGCACAGACGACGGATACACAGCTTTTCCACCGGGCACGTACACACCGACGGCGTCGACTGGTCCGACCACCTGGCCCAGAGTCGCATCCCCATCTTGATACATCCATGTTTTGGTTCGCTGCCGTTCATGAAAGGATGTAATCCGCTGTGCTGCAAGCCGCAGCGCATCGCCCTCGTCCTTCCTAATGTGGAAGTAGGCGTTTTTGATCTCCTCCGAAGTGACACGTAACGCTTCGGTCTTCAACACCACCTTGTCGAATTGCTTGGTGTAACGGAGAACGGCGCTATCGCCGCCCCGCTCAACCGCCTGCAGGATAGTACGCACGGTTTTTTCAACCGCTGCGCCGCTCGCCCTTCCTCGCAAGCTGGCCTTTTTGAGGGATGGAAGGAAATTGCGATCTGCCTGGGTGACGATCTTCATGACCGTACCGATTTTCTCTTGCGCGTCCCTACGGTCGAGGGTCGACCGTCGCCTGATAAAGCGGTCTGGCTCGCGACTGCCGATCTGAGCTTACGAATCAACGCCATCAGTGGTTCCTGCTTGAGCCGAAGACTCGCCCGATTGACGATGAAACGAGCCGTCGAGTGGGTAATGACTTCCACTTCGACGAGGTCGTGGGCTTTAAGCGTACTGCCGGTTTCGACCAAATCGACGATCCGATCCGCCAAACCCACCACCGGTGCCAGCTCGATGGAGCCGTACAACTTGACGATTTCAACCGGAACACCGTGCTTATTGAAATAGCGCTCGCTGATCCGAGGGTACTTTGTCGCCACGCGAATCTTAGACGACAGGCGATCAGTAGCCCCCGCTCCTCGGAGCGCGGCGACCGAGATTCTACACGCTCCGAAGCCTAAATCCAATGGTTCGTATACGTCACTTTCCTGCTCCAACAAGACATCTTTCCCAACAATTCCGGCATCCGCCCCCCCATATTCCACGTAAGTCGGCACGTCGCTGGGGCGAACAATGAGAAAGGTCATCTCGTTCTCGGGACTGACAAAGATCAGACGGCGACTCTCTCCTGACAATCCGGCAATGTCGTAGCCGGCTCGCCGGAAGAGACCCAGAGCAGACTCGATGAGTTTTCCTTTTGATAGCGCGATCGTCAACATGGCCCAACCTAGTGGGTCTTCGCCGAAGCCTGTCGGCGCCGGATATCAGCTCCTAAGGCCCCTAATTTCTCTTCGATTCGCTCGTATCCTCGATCAAGATGGTAGACCCGTTGGACCTGGGTTACCCCCTCGGCCGCTAAGCCGGCAACAATCAGACCGGCGCTGGCCCGAAGGTCGGAGGCCATGACTGGCGCTCCGGTGAGCTTCTTTGGTCCGGTCACCACCAACCGATTGCCTTCCACGCGGATGTCGGCTCCCATCCGTCGGAGTTCTTCGACATGCATGAACCGACTCTCAAACACCGTTTCCGTCACAACACTCGCGCCTTCCGCTTGACTCATCAACGCCACCATTTGGGCCTGCATATCGGTGGGAAAGCCAGGGAACGGCAAGGTCCTCACGTCGGTTCCTCTCAATTTGTCAGGCATGGTGAGGCGTACCGTGTCTTTTTCTTCTTGCACGTCGGCGCCTGCCTCGCGCAATTTCATCAGCACGGCTTCAAGATGGCCCGGACGGCAATGAGTCACGATGACATCCCCGTGCGTCATCGCGGCCGCCGCCAGGTAGGTACCGGCCTCAATACGATCCGGGATTACCTCGTGGTCCCCCCCATGAAGCTCGCCCACCCCTTCAATCGTAATCATATCGGTTCCAGCCCCCTGGATGCGCGCTCCACGCTTGACGAGAAAGTCCGCCAGATCGACGATTTCCGGTTCTTTAGCCGCATTTTCCAGTATGGTCACTCCCTTGGCCAATGACGCCGCCATCATGATATTTTCCGTACCGGTCACGGTGGGTGTATCACAGTAAATTCGCTCCCCTTTCAATCGTTTCGCCTTGGCCGTGATGTAGCCGTGCTCGATGGAGATGTCAGCCCCTAATTTAGCCAACCCCGCCAAATGAAGGTTCACCGGCCTGGAACCGATCGCGCAGCCTCCAGGGAGAGAAACTTTGGCCTCTCCCCAGCGGGCAACCAACGGACCAAGGACCAAGACCGACGCCCGCATAGTTTTGACGAGATCGTAAGGAGCTTCCGTTGATATAATCGCGTCGGCTTGAATGACAGCCCGATTACCCTCATGGGATACCTTGGCCCCAAGAATACCTAAAAGTTTCCCCATCGTGAGGACATCAACGACTCTAGGAACATTGGTAATGACACATTCCCCCTTACCCAGAATGGTCGACGCCAAGATCGGAAGAGCGGAATTTTTTGCACCACTAATGCGAACTTCCCCCCTGAGTCTATTGCCGCCGCTGATGAGAATTTCATCCATACCGTGGCCCTAGTCTACTCGCCGCGCGATCATCACCCGCTCGATGCCGGCTTCATCCTTGACGGTTTGTAGGCCTGTATAGCCGCCCACCTGCTCCGCTGCCTGCCGCACAAGAGGAGCTTGCCCCTGTCCTAATTCCATCACGAGCAATCCACCAGGCACCAGGAATGGTCGAGCATCGCGGAGCAATCGTTCATGGAACTCAATTCCCCTCTGCCCAGCCACCAACGCCAGTCGCGGCTCAAAATCCCGGACTTCTGGCTGCAAACCGGACCAGGTCTCTTCAGCAATGTACGGCGGATTGGATACGATCGCATCCACCGCGCCGACCAAATGACATTCGTGCAAGGGAGATAAAAGATCCCCCTCCTTCCAAGTGATTTTGTCGCTGACCCCGTGTCTCTTCGCATTGCCCATCGCAACGGTCAACGCATCCTTGGAGCAGTCCAAGGCAAAAATTCGCATGTCGCTGAGAATGGTTGCCAAGGTCACCGCCACGCAACCCGAACCTGTTCCCACATCGACCAGTACGGCACCCTCTGCGAACCCGCCCTCTCTGAGAGTCTCTTGGACAAGGAGTTCCGTCTCAGGGCGAGGGATCAACACCGCCGGGTTCACATGAAAGTCGAGACCACAAAATTCCTGTATCCCCACAATGTACTGTAGCGGTTCGCGCGCCATCCGTCTCGATATGACCGATTCGACACGAGCTTGATCTTCGGTTGTTACCGGTTGTTCCATGCGACTCGCTAACACATGCTGCTCGACCCCAAGAGCATGGGCCAACAGCCATCGAGTTTCTTGCGCCGTATTCGTCGTTCCGGATTCGTTCAACGAACTGTGGGCCCAGGCGATGAGCATACCGATGGTCTTGGGAACCTTCGTAAGAGGAGCGGTCATCGTCGTTTACACGTTGGCTGTTTCGGCCTGCTGTTGTTGAGCCTTCAGTGCCTGGACAATCTCATCAAGGTCGCCTTCCATGACCAATTCCAGTTTGTGGAGGGTCAGACCGACCCTGTGATCCGTCACCCTGTTTTGTGGGAAGTTGTACGTTCGAATCTTCTCACTTCGTTCCCCGCTTCCGACCTGTGACTTCCTGTTCTGGGCGATCTCTGCTTCTTGCTTCTCGCGTTCAGCTTCAACAATCCGAGCACGCAATGTCCGCATGGCCTTCGCTCGATTTTTTAATTGAGATCGCTCATCCTGGCATGTCACGACCACCCCCGTCGGAAGATGCGTGATACGAACGGCCGAGTAGGTGGTATTCACACTCTGTCCACCGGCCCCGGACGAGCAAAAGGTATCGATTCGTAAATCCTTCGGGTCGATCTGCACGTCCACCTCGTCGACTTCCGGCATGACCGCCACGGTCACGGTGGACGTGTGAATGCGACCACTCGCCTCTGTGACCGGCACCCGTTGTACGCGATGAACACCGGCTTCATACTTAAAATGACTGTAGGCCCCCTTGCCCTCGATCAATGCGACGATGTTCTTGTAGCCGCCGATGCCCGTTTCAGACGCTTCAACCGTATCGACCTTAAACCCTTTCTTTTCCGCATATTTCATGTAGAGCCGGAACAACTCCCCTGCAAACAAGGCTGCCTCGTCCCCTCCAGTCCCAGCTCGAATTTCGAGCACCAAGCTCTTCTCATCACGCGGATCCTTTGGAATGAGAAATTCTCTGACCTCTCCTTCGATAGCTTTCTGCCGACGTTCCAACTCAGCCGTTTCTTCTGCCGCCATCTGGTGCAATTCATTTCCGGCCGTCGGATCGGCGAGAATCTGAGCAGCTTCTTCGATCTGCTTGATATATCCCTGATACGTCTCAAAAAGCTTGGCCACGGGCTCGAGGTCGGTCCGTTCCTTACTCAACTTGTGCAACAAGGACGGCTGGTTGACGACGGAAGGATCCATGAGCTGATCCGTCAACTCTTGGAACCGTGATGCGAGGCCCTCCCATTTTTTAAGTAACGCCGCTTCCATCGTCTCGTCCCTCGACTCTTGCAGTCACACCGCTACGACAAAAAAAGAGACCCTGCTTCACACACGAAGCAGGGTCTCTTTTCCGCCTAAGTGATGCGCTACTTACCCTTCTTCGCGTACTTCTTTTTGAACCGCTCAACACGTCCTTCGGTATCCACAATCTTTTGAGTGCCGGTGAAGAACGGATGGCAATTGGAACAGATATCGACGCTGATGTCACCGATGGTGGTACGTGTTTTAAACGAATTTCCACAGGCGCAGTGAACCGTCGCCTCACGGTATACCGGATGAATACCCTTCTGCATGACCTACGACTCCTTACCCAAGAATTGCAACCGCGCTTGTACCCTTCCCAAGGGGCAACACTTTATCCGAAGGAAGACCAAGAAACAAGCACCACATTATCGATTCATCGATTGCAGAAATTCCTGATTATTCTTGGTCCCCCCGATCTTATCCATGAGGAATTCCATGGCTTCCATCGTCCCCAAGGGGCTGAGCACTTTCCGGAGGATCCACATCTTATTAAGACGATCCTTATCCACCAACAGCTCTTCTTTCCTCGTCCCGGACTGACTGATATCGATTGCCGGAAACAAGCGCTTGTCGGCCAAGCGGCGGTCTAAATGTACCTCCATGTTCCCGGTCCCTTTGAACTCTTCAAAGATGACGTCGTCCATACGACTACCAGTATCGACAAGCGCCGTGGCCATAATAGTGAGGCTCCCACCATTCTCGATATTGCGAGCCGCTCCAAAGAAGCGTTTGGGGCGCTGTAGCGCATTGGAATCCAGTCCGCCGGAGAGGACCTTGCCGCTGGGCGGTGCAATGGTGTTATAGGCGCGTGCGAGGCGGGTGATGCTGTCCAGGAGGATGACGACGTCTTTTTTGTGTTCGACCAATCGCTTCGCTTTCTCCAGCACCATTTCAGCCACTTGGGCATGTCGCTGTGCCGGTTCATCAAACGTGGAGCTGATGACCTCCGCCTTCACCTGTCGCTGCCAGTCGGTGACTTCTTCCGGTCGTTCGTCGATCAACAGAACAATGAGTGTCACTTCGTTGTGATTCTTGAGGATGGCCCGGGCGATCGCCTGGAGGAGCATCGTTTTACCGGTACGAGGTGCAGCGACGATCAATCCACGCTGACCTTTACCGATCGGCGTGATCAGATCCATGACCCTGGTGCAATATTCTTCTCGGTCAAATTCCAATTGGATCCGTTCTTCGGGGTAGAGCGGAGTCAGATTATCGAAAAGAATTTTGTCTCGCGCGACTTCCGGATCCTCATAGTTGACTTTCTCCACTTTCAGGAGAGCGAAATATCGCTCACTCTCTTTCGGAGGACGAATCTGCCCCGATACGATGTCGCCTGTGCGAAGATTGAACCGACGAATTTGTGAGGGTGAAATATAAATGTCGTCGGGACCCGGAAGGTAATTGGAGTCCGGAGCCCGCAAGAAACCGAATCCATCTGGGAGTGTTTCCAGAACCCCCTCTCCAAAGACCACGCCATTTTTTTCGGTTTGAGCCTGGAGGATCGCAAAGATCAACTCCTGCTTCCTTAAATTGGCAGCGCCTTCTATTTTCAGATCCCGAGCCACGTCATTGAGGTCTGCGATTGACTTCTGTTTCAACTCTGCAAGATGCATCACTTCCCCCTTAACTACTGACATACGACTCCTCTCGAACCTTGGGTTTGTATGCTGTCTAGAATACACTCGAACTGATTGACCATGCGAAATGCGCTTCTATCGGCGCGATGAGCGTTAGGTCTTGGTTTGTTTGGGTTGGAATAGCTTGTGGAAGTTCGTCGTCCGCTTCTTTAGTATTTTAAGGAACTATGGTCGTCCTTAATTTCCCCCGGGTCTACAGCCAAGCAAATCTCTGGTCGGCTCACGTAACGTTACTTCGATCTCACTGCTGCTAGATTTGATTCGAGACAGGTTCCGGAGTTGAATTCTTCGATGGTGAGAATCAGCCCAGCCCTAGACGATGGAGTGATGATACCCAGGCACCGACCGGTTGTCAACTGGCATTTAGAATATTGTTTCCTGTGTTCTTGGGTTGTTCCGCGAATTTAAAGTGTGTTACACAGATACCATCGAACATACGGCGAGTACGATATGGCACGTGACGAAAACGAAACCAGCCCGGACCGCGTGTTTTCACTCCTCGAGGCCAATCAGCTCATCCCTCAGCTCCAATTACATCTGTCAACCGTCCGACAAGGTAAAACCGTCCTGACGCGAACTCGCGAGGAAGTAAGCAAAGCATCCGCCAATGCACGTTTCGGTGGCGGGACACCAGCTGGTGTATCATACGTGAAAAGCCTCCAAGACATCAGTGTCAATCTCCATGCCATCCATGAATTGGGAGTGGTTATAAAGGACATCGACCTTGGGTTGTGCGACTTCCCACACATCCGTGACGGACGAGTCGTCTACTTGTGCTGGAAACTTGGTGAGAAAGAAATCCGCTGGTGGCATGAAGTCACGTCCGGATACAACGATCGTTGTCCCATCGACGAAGACCTCGCCTAGTCCAACAAGGATCAGAAACAACACCGGAGCACATATCAGACTACCGGCATGAAGTTTGTCATCATCGGCTACGATAGTCCACAAGGGGAGGCTCAACGGAAAATTCATCGTGCCGCCCATTTGGCTAACCTCGAAATGCTAGATAGGCAAGGGCGAGTGGTTCTCGCAGGCCCTCTTACGGATAAGGCTGGAAGCTTACTCGTGCTGGAATTTGAGACGCAGGAGGAGGTGGAAGACTTCGTCCGGCATGACCCATACACGGTTAATGGCGTCTTTGAGCGCGTTGAAATTCATCCCTTTTTGCAAGTGTTCCCCAATCTATCCAGTAAGCTCCCTCATTCCTAAGTTTGGACTCCTCTTTGGAAGCATTGTCCGATGCTAAACCTAGCGGTATAGTTTCCTTGTATGAGCTTCCGGCACGTACTATGGGTTGTTTTTACGGGCGCTTCCTTCTTGCCCATGGATCATCTGGCAAATGCTTCAGAAACCATGGTCGTGACCGAGGGGCGTTATGTGATGGGAGACAGCGATACTCTGGCGACAGCTGAGGAACGAGTCCTTCGGCTAGCTCAGCGGAGAGCGGTTGAAGAGGCCGGACTGTATATCGAGTCCACATTTCAAGACATAGAAAAAGCCTCAGCCGGCAAGAGCTTCCAATCCAGCTCATTAGAGATCCGTACTATCGCTGCGGCGATAACAAAAACTGAAATCCTGGAATCACGCCGTTCCTTCGACAATGATCGTCCGAGCTTTTATATTCGTATCCGAGCAGTCGTCGACCTCGATAATCTTCAAGCCGCAGTTCGACGGTGGCAATCCGAGGAACGATTTGCCGAACATTTCCGTCGACTCCAGAGCGAGAATGCGGCACTCAAGGCCCAGCTCCACGAGCTACGGGCCGCTCCTACTGGCGTGCGCACTCTCACCATTGAGCCGCTAGACCGCACAAAAGGTCGCGATCAGGTTCGGACATTGGTCGAGAAGGCGATTCACTCTCAGCATCTATCCCAGAAACTCGATTTGATCTCACAGGCAGCCGCCTTGGATCCTCAGTCTGTTGAACCGCTGATCGTACGCGGGCAAACGTATTTGCGGCTCGCATCCGCTGCTTACGCCAACAAGTCCAGACCAAGTGCGTACTCGGAATATATCGACAATGCCCGAATGGATTTCGATCGAGCCATTCTCATTGATCCCCAAAATACGTGGGCCCTTCTCGGCCGAGGAGACGTTGACACATGGCTGCATCGGCCTCTCGAAGCTGCTCACGCCTTCGAACAAGTACTTGAATTGGACCCTTTTTTTGATTTAGCGCGTCATCGCCTTATCAATCTGTATATCGCCGAGGCTCGTAAGTTGGTTTCCTTGAAGCAGTGGTCATCCGCCCTTACGGTCTTACAAAAGTGCTTGCCCCCGAAAACTCCCGACAGCTGGATTCCGTATCAAAAGGAGGCCTATTTTCTCAGAACCGATATCTACAAGAAGCTGGGCCAGCGGTCCCAAGCAATCGATGACCTTAGTGCGATCCTGCGTGCAGATCCAACTGATAGACAGGCCTTGCTCGCGAGAGCCGCGCTTTACCAGGAAGAGCTACAAGGGCGCTCTGCAAAAGATGATCTCGAACGTGCGTGCATGCTCGGCGCAACCACTGCCTGTGAACAGCTTCCGTAGGAACCTTTTTTCACCATGCAGGTGTGCTGACTCCCAGCAAGTTTCTCGCGTCCTGCCGCACAATGCCTCCCCCTCTTACTCACATAGCCGTGACCCCATTCACTCATTTGACAATCGAAAAGATCGACACCTATAATGCGGCGGGCTCTATGGGTTGACGTTTGACCCGCTTCCATCCGTACACACGGTGGGGGCAAAGGGCCTAAGCTATCCGCCAGGTAGTGGCCCAAAAGCTCCTTGCGGTGGGCCTTCTGTGATCTTGAACAAGACTCGAGAAACGGCTTAGAGTGTCTCAGGGAAACAAGTACGTGAAAAACCATCGTTCCTCCATCAACCAAATTTTCGCGGAGTGTAGGTTGTGATGAGTGACTATCGTGTGCTTCCAGGGCCAGAACATTTCCTCCCCCCGGCTGCCGCAAGTATGGGAATCCGCTTGCCGAACCCGGGAGAAGCTCATATTAATGGTGTGATCACTTCGGAAGAAAAGGCTTACGAAGAAGCCGCGCGTCAATTCTTAATGGCGAAAGTCCCGACAATTTTCCCTGGACCTCTCGTATTGTGGGCATGGAACGAAAAGGCCGCGAAGAAAGCGACGGCTATTCGACATCTTTTTAACACCCTGAAGGAATGCGTCCAGCCTGGCCAAAAGCCCATGCTAATCCCCATGCCCGACTACCGTCCCAAGTATCCAAAAATCAACCCTGAAATTGAGATCAACCCCAATCATCCAAATTTGACGATTTGGCACAACAAAATCGACTGCTGCATGTTCGTCGGTGTGCATTGTCACCAAGCCAATTTGTCCCTGAAGATTATTCGCGGAGGAACATCCTGCTATACTATCGCCATGTGTGCGCAAGCTGGCCACGAAGACGCCATGCTTTCATTTCGGGATGCATCTGTCGAAAAAATCATGAGATTGGCTGATACCGTGAAGCGATTGAAGGGAACCGTCCAACCACGGCTGGCGTCGGCCAAGAATGGGGGTTCGAATTAATCCTGTGAAAACCCGCGAGCGTGATGTGAAAGGAGGCTGAGTCCATGGCAGAAACCAAATCCGTCATTGGGACGCAAAATAAAAAGGGCCAGACCTATACCGATCCGTGGAAGATGCTGCACGAGGCTCCACGGACTCCGTCGTTTTTTACGGGCTCAGAGGTCATCAAGGAAGCCATCCGCCGAGCGAGTTGTGATGTCATGATCGCCTATCCGATCACCCCCCAGAGCGAAGCCGCAGCATTGATCGGTGAATTGTTTGCCGAGGGTTATGTCGGTGATTACTTCCGGGGCGAGAGCGAGTTTGCCGTCATGTCGCAGTGCGCCGGAGCCTCGTTCGGCGGAGCCCGAGTCTTTACGACGACGGCGGGACCCGGAACCATGCGGGCCATGGAAAACTTTCCGATGTGGGCAGGCGCACGCTTGCCGATTCAAATGATCGTGACGTGTCGCGGTATCAACTCGCCCCTCTCTATCCAGCCCGACACACTTGAAATAGCGTACTTGCTGAATACCGGTATGCTGGTATGGCACGCGGAAACTGCTCAAGATTTCTTCGATTGGATTTTGAAGGGCTATCTGGTTTCTGAAGAACCGGACGTACATCTCCCACTCGCACTCTGCTGCGATGGATTTTTTGTCACTCACACAAAAGACGTCGTGAATTTGACACCGGCTGATATGTGCCTTCCTCCCTACGATCCATACCGTTCCCCTGTGCCCTGTATGGATATGGAATGTCCGCCCGTTCGCATGATGCGCGATCCGTTTGTCATGAAGAGCAACTATATCAGCTACGCAACCCACGCCAGCTGGCAACAGGAAATCTGGGCCGCGGTCGAACGCTCCCGCAAACATTCGATCCATTGGTTGAATGGCCTGATCGACGTGGAGAATACCGACGCGGACATCATGATTGTATCGTCAGGCACGGCCGTCTCACAGGGACGGGAAGCAATCCGAATGTTGGAAGACGAAGGAGTGCGCTGCGGCCTCGTGAAGGTGAAGACCTTGCGTCCCTGGCCGGAAGAAGAAATTCGTGAGGCTACCAAGAACGCAAAACACATTTTCGTGCCGGAGTTCAATGTAACCGGTTGGCTGGCGAAAGAAATCCGGGCCACCATCCCGAATCACCATCGAGTCCATGCCGGCCCCCATGTTTGCGGAGGTATGACAATGCCTCCGGAGATCATTGTGTCTGAGATCAAGACGGCCCTGGGGATGAAGACCTTCTCCCTGGCCGGTCGTGGAAGCTGAACCATATTGACTGTGAACCTGTCCGCTCTCACGAGCGATACTGAGGAGGCCTATATATGAGCAAAGAACGCATACAAATTTCTGAAGCCCTGTACGACATCATGCCGTCGGACTATCAGGATCTGGTGAAAAGCGCGACATACGGCAAGGAAGACCGGGGTTGGAAAGACATTGGGACCTCGAAGGAGCTAATTGAGCAGCACTCGCTTTGCGCCGGCTGCCCTGAGTCGATGGCCTTTCGTTACATATTGGCCTCCCTCCCAAATCCAGAAGACACCGTCATGGTTGGATCAACCGGCTGTACAAGTTTGGTGTTCCCGATGGTCGCCGTTCATAACATTCACTCTCTGTTCGGAAACCAGAATGCCATCGCGTCCGGTCTCAAGCGCGCCCTGAGCGTCAGATTCCCCGGACGTGTGAAGGACGTGGTTGTCCTCGCCGGCGACGGGGCGACCGTTGACATCGGGCTGGATATGACCTTGCAAGCCTGGTTCCGACAAGAAAAGTTCACCACCATCTGCTTCGACAACGAACTCTATGCCAACACCGGCGGGCAGGAGAGCGGACTTATGCAGAAAGGCTTTGTCGCCAAGATGGCACCGGTCGGCAAGTTGTTCGAGAAGGTGCGGTTGCCCGAAATCGCTCGCGAATCCGGCTGTCATTACGTCGTCAACTGCACAGTCAGCAAACCGTCGCTTGTCGAAAAGGTCATCCGCAATGCGGTGCATATCGCCCGTGAAATCGGCCCGACCTATCTCCAACTCTATACGCCTTGCATTCTTGAAATCGGCAAGAACAGCATGGAAGGCTTGCAAGAGATGCGGGACTCTGAAAAACCGACCGAGCGGTTTGCGTACAAGGAGTACATCAGTGAGCCAGCCAAGCAGCTGTTGGCCGAACTGGCCGCCAAGGATAAAGAGCGAAAAGCAGCCGCTAAGCAATTGGCCGCGCAGGCACAGACGAATTAGACCGGAGGCCACTCATGATCAAGAAGCGACTCAATATCCGGATGTCAGGTTTAGGGGGGCAGGGAGCCGTCACCGCTGCTCATGTCATGGCTATGGCCGCGAATCGAGATGGAAAATTCTCGATTTCGAATCCGTTCTTTGGCGCTGAAAAGCGTATGGCGCCAGCAGAGAGCTATTGTCGCATCGGTATTGAACGGATCTATGACCGAGGCGAACTGGTGTTTCCGGATGTGATTGAAGTCTTCCATCCTCAGGTGATCACGATGGGAAAGAGTTATACCATGCCGTTCTACTCCGGAATTAAGGAGGGTGGCGTGGTCATCATCAACTCCGGCCAGCCTCTGTTGTCAGAAGAGGACGTCCAGCGCCTCAAGGATTTGAATGTGGCCGTCTTCTATATCGCTGGAACCGAACTGGCGATTGAAACGGCGGGTACGGAACTGTCGACCAATATGACCATGATCGGTTCAGTCGCCGGTATTACCAAATGTGTGTCGATGGAAGCGTTGGACGGCGCATTACAAGAACGCTTCGGAAAGAAATTCGTCGCATCGGGTGGTACCGCTTCACTCGATGAAGCGATCAAGAAGAAGTTCGCCAAGAAAGAGATGCTTCTGGCGAAAAACTTAGCGACCGTGAAGCGGGCCTACGAAATTGCTGCAGAATGGGCTGAAAAGAACAAGATCGAGCTACGCGTCGGGAATCCGGCCGTCGCTGCCTAAGAAAAGGAATGACGTCGCATGTATAATGTTGCGCAAGTCATCGACGAAAAGTGCACGGCAAAGAAGGGGTGTCGGCTGTGCATCATGTATTGTCCAGAAGCCAACTGCTTAGACTTGAACACGACCAAGATGGTCGCCGAAGTTTTTATCGACCGTTGCAAAGGGTGCGAACTCTGTGTCGTCGTCTGCAACGCCGCCAAGCACGAAGCCATCGTAATGCAAGCAGTCAGTGCCACGGGCCAGTTGATGTCAAAAAAGGGAGAATCCGCAGCTTTGGGGCAAGCCTACCAGGGTTGAGTGATAGCGGTTCAACTTGAAAAAGCCCCATGGCGTCACCGCTATGGGGCTTTTTGTTGGTGGCCAGTGAGGCGCTTTATGGAGAATGAAGACAACGTCATCGAGGAATTGCTCCGAGAAATTACCGGTTTGATCAGTGAATATCCGAGGGCCATTGAACGGCGGGCAGCGGTCATTCAGGCCACGGGCAAAGACCCTGAACTCGTCGAGAAGCTCGTCAAGGCAGCCGACACCATGCGCGATAGCGGCAACCTCTACCTGACATGGGCCAGGCACTACGCTGCCTTAGCAGAAGGCAACACCGATGCCTTATCCAGCGAAGACGAGACTGAAGACTTCGACGTTTAAAAAACCTCCCTATTCCTTGAAGAGTTTTGCTAGAATACGCTCTGTTTTGTTGAAATTTCTGTTCCCCGGTAGCTCAGTTGGTAGAGCAGCCGGCTGTTAACCGGCTGGTCGCAGGTTCGAGTCCTGCCCGGGGAGCCAAGTTATTTCGGCGGATCACTCCTTAACGACGTTCTGCCTCTCTGGTTCCGCTCCTATGCTGCAGCCGAAACCAGTCGATTCGTCATTGCGCGCACAGCCACTTCACTCTTCAACACGATCTCGCAGACATGGTTCAGTCGCCAGATATGCTCATACGCAGCCCAGGGATCCATGGTGACCGAACCAGGCTTCATGATTCACCTGCCCCACAATATCAAACTTGAGCGTGCCGTCTTTCCGAACCTCAAACACTCCGATGTCGCATCTGATGTAGAGATATTTCCCATTTCGCTTTCATGTAGATATGACCGTCTCTCGTCGTGATCCAACCTCGCTCATCACAACGCCTCGACGTCACCAATGGCCGTCAGCATGATTCCTCCTTTACAATAGATACACGCTGTGATTGTGAATGCTGAGAATCGCATGCACCATGCGGTCATTGTAGGGTATAGGACATTGATGGATATCGCATTGTCTTTTAAGCCACCATCGCCTCTGAGGAACGCCCATCTCATGACTCTTGTGCCTCGCTATTGGCCAAGGGATACCTCATTGCCAGGCTTGCCGCAGGAAGCGCGATTTTTCACTGTAGAACCGCATACACAGCTGAAAGGATTCTGCCATTGGCAAGACGATCGCAAGTCGTTTCCCACGGTGATTTTAGTCCATGGCCTGGAAGGCTGCAGTGAATCTCGCTATATGCGTGGGATTGCGGCAAAGGCCTATCGAGCCGGCTACAACGTCATTCGTATGAATCAGCGTACGTGTGGTGGCACCGAGCACCTCTCTCCGACTCTTTATAACAGCGGTTTGAGCGGAGACTATCGCGCCATCATCGGTGAACTGGCTCATCGAGACGGACTCGACCGGATCTGGTTAGTGGGTTATTCAATGGGCGGGAACCTGGTGCTCAAGGCAGCCGGAGAACTGGGACGGGGCGAGCCCGCTCTTGCCGGAGTAGCCGCTGTGTGCCCGAATATCGACCCGACCGTCTGTGCGCGCGCACTGGAAGAACCTCGCAACTGGATCTATCACCGCCATTTTGTAAACAGGTTAAAATCGAGACTGCGAAGAAAAGCGGCCCTGTTCCCCGGGAGATGGGATCTTTCGATACTCGATGCGATCAACACGATCAGCGAATTCGATGACCGTTATACTGCTCGCGACGGGGGCTATCGGGACGGCGCCGACTATTACGACCGAGCCGGCGCGCGCCATGTGCTCGATACCCTCGCAGTTCCTACTCTCATCATCACCGCACAAGACGACCCGTTTATTCCCTACTCCATGTTCACTGTATCGAAGATTCAGCGTCACCCTCACATTCGTATAGTCGCGCCTCGCTATGGAGGCCATTGCGGGTTTTTTCACCGCAGCCGGAATGGAGAAGACCCGTACTGGGCGGAGAACCGAATCGTAGACTTTTTACTAGGACGACTATGATGAACGTGTGTCGGGCTTGCTCATGAGTCGGACTGCTATACCCTTTTGCAAAGCCGTCGGTATCTGCGGTTCGCCGTCTAAAAATTAGCCCGAAAGGGATTCCGACTGAGGCACGCCGTCATTCCTGAATCTGAGCGCTTAGACAATCACGCTATCGAGGTGTGTCCGCACATCGTCCAGATATGTCTTAAACGGATCCGGCATGGGAAACGGGGCATGGCCGCGCACTTGGAAAATCGACCAATTGATGACATAGGGGGGAAACAATTCATCATGAACTGGAAGCTGATCCGCTGCCGAAGCGAGCCGTTCATTGAGAAGATGTCTGACTAATTCACCGCGGCCGTAGGCACGAGTGTTTTTCGGCGCTGTGTCCATCGCAAGACGGATGAGGCGGTCTGTCGTCACGCGAGGAGCACGTCCCTCTTCCAATAATCCGTGATACAGCCCCTTCGCATGATTGAGATTGTGATACTCCAAATCCAAACTTTTCAGCATGGGATCGGTCCAGTCGACATGTTCCGCTTCTCGAAAGCATTCCAACAACCAGAGCTTGGAGGCCCAGTCGACGCGCCCTACAAGCTTTTGGTAATCGCCGCGCAGATCATGGAGCACTGATGCCCATTGGGCAAGGACCCAATCGGTTTCTTCATCCTGCCCCTTACAATGCTGAACGGCACACTCCAGAAACCGTTCTTGAATGTCCAAAGCCGACATCGTCTTATGAGACTGCACCTGAATCAGCCAGCGTCGTTCTTGATCATGAGAAATCTCTTGGAGCGCTTCCACCGGTTCGTCGATTTCTAAATCGTGAGGTGCATGCCCCTCTTCGATCAGCTGCAACACGAGACCGGTCGTCCCCATTTTCAATGCCGTCGCATATTCGGCCATATTGGAATCGCCCAGCAGGAGATGGATCCGTCGGTATTGATTGGGATCGGCCAACGGTTCGTCTCGCGTGTTCACGATCGCGCGATTATGCTGCACCCATTCGAAAAAATCGTTTACGATATAGTCGGCGCGTTGGGAAATTTGGAAGGGCGGCTCCGATGCACGATAGCCTCCGAAAGCCGATCGTGGAACGATGAGCCGATCCATCTGAATCCAGGCATCCTGTGGGACGGCGGAACCGACGCGCCCGGAGCCGGTAAAGATCTGCCTGGTCACGAGGAAAGTCACGAGCGGAGCCAATCCACGCCTGGAAAAAGGGAACCGACGAGAAACCAAGTAATTCTCATGCGAGCCGAAGGTGGCATCCGTTTCATGGTCGATGTTGTTCTTGATCAAGGACACCTGATCAGAATAGCCGAGATCCTCGATCGCTTGCTGTAACAACAAATCTCCGGCACAATCCGACGCCACCACGTCAGTTAAAGAATGGCATTCCGGCGACGCATATTCTAAATGGCCCATATCAAGATAAATCCGTCCGGCGTTGGTCAGAAAGCCACCATTCCCAGGAGGCTCATCATGGCCGCGATGGTGCAAGTCAAGCACGCCTCGCCGCTGAACGCGGAACAGATGGTCACGGATCTTATGGGCAAACCAGGTCGGTGAATGGTCGGGATGGTCTTCGTGGATCAAGAGCCCGTATTCCGTTTCTAGCCCAAAGATACGGTTCAACATGGTGCTACGTGAGCAGTGTGTTCATATCCTTCGGAAGCAACCTCCCCAACTCGTCAGGATCGATGGCCCGATACTTGGAAGGCCCCTTCTGATGGCGATCGAGCAGAGCACACTCGAGCGTTTTTTCTGTTACGCGCTCCCGCATATGGGCATACAGCTCATCACAATCGGTCGACTGCTGGGGGAGACTTGCCTTTCCCTCGTCATGTTCTCCGGTTTCATCGAGCGCTTGGTGCTGAGCACGATCCCCGACAGCCCACGCACAAATGGCTGCGCTGACGGCCTGTTCAAGAGAGGCAATGTGTTGTTGCCGCAGATAGGCCAGCATCGTTTGCTCGATCGCCGGCGTGGCGGCGAGGACGGCATGAGAACTCTTTTCCTCAAAGGTTCCGTCGTAGTTGATAGTTAAAAAACTGTCTTTCCCAGGTTTCTGTCCTAACTCGGCCAGTAAGATCTTCACGATGAAGGGCGCTTTGAACACTTCTTCGAACGCCTGCTTGATCACCGGTGCAATCCCGTACTTGACCATACGGCCGCCCGTCACGTCGGACGGTGAGCGATTGAACCCCTCGACATGCGCCATTTCCAATAGGCTGAAGCGCAGCTTCTCAAGATCGGCCGGATGGCCCATGCCGCCCAAGGCCAGGCGATCGTAAATCTCGTACAATTTCGGGGTGCCCTTGCTCACCGTCATGAGCAAAATGCCGGTGTCATACGCAGCACCGACGACCGGGCTCCCCTGCTTGAACTGTTCGTCGAGGTACTGCCGTCGATTCCCGACCGCTTCGACCCATTTATACGGCTCTTCATACATAAGACATGTCCTTATGTCGTTCGAGAAACCTTCGATTCGAACAGCGACCGGAGCTGCAGATCCGACATCGCCCTCACGCCATCGGCGTTGATGAATTTGACGACCGGATAGAGACCGGCATCTCGATTCACTCCGCCGGTCGCACTATCGAATTCTGCGGCGCTCGTCAATAACCGCAAGGCATGAATTGTCGCCTGTTCCTCCGACATTGCACTCAGCGACTGTTCTCCCCACGTATTCAAGTAGTGAAGAATTCCACGGATGGTCGGTGAGCCGGACCCTGACACCGCATACTCTACCCCTTCAAATTCTGCGCCGAGAATATCGTAAAAGTAGATTTTTGCCGTTTCCTGCTCGGTGTCGTAGCCGGCAAAGATCGGGGCCACGGCTCCAGTACCCGCCAGCGCCGCGGCGACATTTTCCTTCAGCAACTTAGAGAGAGCTCTGAGTTTGCCTTCAAAGCTGAGTTCCTGGAGTTGTGTCCGCCGATAGTACTTGAAAGAATGTTCCAGAATACGCGCCATCTCATAGGCAGTGGCCGGCACTCCGGCGATAGCCATGACACTATGCCGGTCGATCTCCAACACCTTATCGGTGCGGTCGTACATCACCATATTGCCGGCCGTCGCCCGACGATCCCCGGCAACTACAACGCCCTCCCGGTACTTAAAGGCAAGGATCGTGGTGGCGGTCGTCAGCTCCTGTCCTGCATCGACCTGTCCAGGAACTCCGAATGCATATCCTTGTTCTTTCAAGAGCTGATAAAAATCCCCCTGCATGCCCATTGTTCACCTAGTGCTGAGTGAAAAGTGCTGATTCCAGAGTGATGTGCGAAGTCAACTGCTGACTCAACACTCAGAACTCGCTAGCTCAACTACTGCCCTGTTCTCTGCCGATACCGCTCGGCCTGTTTGGGATCGACGTTGCGCATCCGCTTCATCAAGCCGTCCTTGTCCGGCGATCCGGTCTCCGGACGCCGCGGTCCGCCACCTTCTTCCAAAGGGCTCGGCGACTTGGGCAGAGGATCGACCGGTCCTTCACGTCGTTCCGGCATCATACCGTGTTTCATGCCTCTATATCCTTTCGGTGACTCCATGCTGCCAGCGCATCAGCCGGTGAATGGGCACGCTGGAAGATGTCCACACATCGTCGCACCTCTTGAGGATCGAAGAGATCTCCCATGTCCAGATTGCGGGAGCGAAGCCCGCCCGTGAAATGAATCCGCTCCCATTGCATCGACTTAATCTGGTCGGAAAACCGCTGCACACAGACTCCGCGTAACCCGCCGCGCGTATCTCTTGGCCCGTTCCGAACCGCCTCCTCTATCACGTCGTCGGTCGTCATCCGCCACACTTTCCCATCCGCTTCCAACCCTAAGTACAGCCCGTGTTCCGGGTCTACATTGTGATACTCCAGGTCTAAACTGGCCATCCAGGGATCGTCCCACCCGATCCGCTCTTCCCGCATAAACGTCTCGAGTAACCACTGTTTGGTGACCCAATCGAGCTTGCCGATCAGCTGTAACCGGTCTTGCCCCAACAGATGCAAGGTCTCACTCCATTCTTTCATCACCCAATCCGACTCCTCGTCTGATCCGGACAGTGTCCGCCTCGCTGATTCGTAATAGCATTCTTGGATATTCAACGCCGAAAGTCTCCGCCCATTCTTGAGCGTAACGACCGTCTTGAGGTCAGGATCTCGAGACAATAGCTTCACTGCGGCCACAGGATGTTCCAATTCGACATCAGGAGCAGCCCCTTGTTCGATGAGGTCAAGCACGAGTCTGGTTGTACCGACCTTAAGCGCCGTCGCATACTCACACATGTTGGCGTCGCCGATGATGAGATGGAGCCGGCGGTATTTCCCGCGATCCGCATGGGGCTCGTCCCTCGTGTTGAGAATCGGCCGGTCATGCATCGTATCGACGCCTAACTCCTTTTCTATAAAATCAGCGCGCTGCGAGAGTTGATATCGCCCTGGCACGTGTCCCGACTCCTGCGCTTCAATGCCGACCTTTCCCGCTCCGGCGATCACCTGCCGGCTTACCAAGAACGGCACCAAGCCGCCAGCAAGAGCGGGAAAGGTAACGGCCCGCGGGACGAGATAGTTGTCGTGACAGCCATAACTGTGGCCGTGGAAATCCGTGTTGTTCTTGTAGAGCCGGACATGCGCTCCTCCAAGCGCCCTATTGCGTCGCTGAGCCGCGCGAAACACGATACGTTCTCCGGCGCGATCCTGTGCCACGAGGTCCCTCAGAGTTCGACATTCAGGCGTGGAATACTCCGGATGCGTATGGTCATTGTAGAACCGGGCGCCGTTCGGCAACACGAGGTCACTCTTCATGTCATGGAATGAGAAGGGACGATGGGCATCGCGTTTGGCGAACTCATCTTCTTCCTTGTCCTGCTGCAATCCGGACACGCGAAAGCCACGCGCATCTTCATGAGGATCCTCACCGTCATAGTCCCACCGTCGCTCAAAGGAAGCCACTAGATGGGCACGCACCAATTCCATCGATTCCACGACCGGGTCCATCTCCGCCACATCATCTCGTGTAATTCCGTACTCAGTTTCGATGCCGAAGAGACGCATGTTAGCCGTGAAACGACTCACTCCTCTACCCTTTACCGCTCGCTTCTTCAGATGATTTGATTCACCAGCCGCTCTTCCGCCTGGTGGCCGCGTCGGAACGAGGAAATCCCCACGACCTGTTCCGGATGATGATCCAGCAGCTTCAACCACTCTTCCGCCGCGTCATCCGGCGGCAACATCTCACCCTCTCGAAATTCCTCTGTGACCGAATCCAGCAGGTCTTTGGCCAGCAGTCCCGCCGGCCGGCCTGACTGAACCGTCCGATCGATGGCCTTTTCCTTGGCCCGTTGTACGATCGAGGCTAATATGGCTCCGCTCACGAGGTCGCCGCGATAAAGCACTTTGTGTTGCCCGCTCCGAAGCCTGATCGACAGAAGCCGATTGCCTTCCGTTCGACGGAAGATCGACTCAATAATCTCCTCAACAAGAGAAGCCACGACCTGACCCTGCTCACCACCTCGTTCCTTCATCAGCACCGGATCCAGCGGTAGGTCCGCCGCCAAATACACCTTTAGAATTTCGGCTGCAGCCTCCTTGTTCGGCCGACTGACTTTGATCTTCCGATCGATGCGACCCGGACGAAGCACCGCCGGATCGATCAAGTCAGGACGATTGGAGGCAAGAATAATGACCACGTCGCGCAGCGATTCGATGCCGTCCATCTCACTGCAAAACATCGGCACGAGCGTATTCGAGATATTGAAGGAGCGCATGGCCCGCCGCGTCCCTAAAATCGACTCCGCTTCGTCGATGAAAATAAACGGCAAGGCGCCGTCTCTGCGTCTTGCCTGAGCCTGTTCGAAGAGATCGCGAACCATCCGCTCCGATTCCCCCAGCCACATGTTGAGGATTTCAGGCCCCTTCACGTGCAGGAACGCTCCGCTTGTCACCGGCGGGCGCTTGTTTCGCTCGGACGTTCGCTCTGGCTGGGATTCGCTGACCAACTTGGCCAAGCTGCTTGCTGCCGCTTGCCCGATCAGCGTCTTCCCACAGCCGGGCGGCCCGTAGAGGAGAAAGCCCTTGGGCTGGGAAAACTTGAAGCGTTCGAACGTCTCCGCATGCAACAACGGATACTCGATGGCCTTTCGGATGCTGGCGATCGCCTCATTCTGCCCGCCGATCTGGTCCCACGTGACCTTCGGAGTTTCATCGAGGACATGTCGGCTTGCTCTGCGATCCTCCATTTTTTCGATTGCGACACGATGACTGGGATCGATACGAATTTCATCGCCCGCTTTGAGCTCCACACCGACCAGATCGGACGACCTCTGTAAGATTAACGATTGCCGACCCATGTCTTGTTCAAACCGCAATCGTCCGTCAGGCATGGCTTCTGCCAGTTTCAAGATAGGGCCGTTACGATCGTACCCGAGCGTCTTGATCACGGCGTAGGCTTCGTTGACGAGAATCTGGGTCCCGATCTTCAAGTCCGCTTCGGGCACGCGGGGATCCACGTTGGCATAATACTCGGCCCCCCCGACGACGATACGGGCGAGTCCCTCACCGGGAACGTCAAGCAAGGTGCCGATACGATTTGCCGGCGCCGTCAGTTTGGCGACGACTTCTCTCGTTTTCTTGAATTCCAGTTCACGCTGTTGATCGGCGGCTTGTGACAGGATTACCGCATGACGCAGCTTATACAACAGCTTCTGTCTGGGATCACTCTCTGGAAACGAGGCCAGACATTGCTCGATCAACTCGAGCGGATCGGCCCCCGTCTTCGGTAGCAGTGGCTCATCACTCTGACCCTTAGGCTCATCCTGATCAGGAGATCTGCGATCACTCATGCGTGGTCCTCCACGAGACAAGACTGCAATCAGGTGATCCTACCATACGCATGTTTTGAATTGCCGTCGTCTTAATTGACTGCCTGAAGAGTCACCGTAACCCTTTCACGCCGGTTTGCGCGCAGAATCTCCACGCTCACTTGATCGCCGACTTTGTGCGCTTCCATCACATCCATCAAGTCGTCGACCGTAGTTACGGGCTTTCCATCGACCGAGACGATGATGTCCCCGAGTTGAATCTGTCCCATCATGGTTTGACGCGCGCCCTTCAAGCCTGCACGATCGGCGGCACCGTCGCGCGCCACCTTACCGATGATGACCCCCTTGATTCCCCATCGTTTCGCCATCGCGTCCGGTACGAGAGAGACGCCCAACCCCGGACGGATGAGCTTACCGTGTTTGATGAGTTCCGGAACGATGCGGTTCACCGTGTCGACGGGCACGGCGAAACCGATTCCGGCATACGCACCGCTCGGACTCACGATTTGCGTATTCACGCCGATCAACCGACCGGAGCTGTCCAGTAGCGGACCGCCTGAATTGCCGGGATTGATCGCCGCATCGGTTTGGATCACTCCTTCGATCGTCCGATTCGTCATCGATTTGATGGTCCGCCCCAACGCACTCACGACTCCGGTCGTCAAGGTGTGATCGAGCCCGAACGGATTCCCGATCGCCAGCACCTTTTGCCCCACACGCAAGTCATGGGAGGAACCGATCGCCAACGGCTCCACATGACCGTCGGGCACTCGGATTTGCAACACCGCAAGGTCGTGATCGGGATCCGCACCGACCAGCCTCGCCTCGTGTTCGCTTCGATCGGCCAAGGTAACCTTGATCGCATCCGCACCATAGATGACATGAAAATTGGTGACGATGTGGCCCTGCTTACTCCACACAAAACCGGACCCTGACCCCTGGGGCACTTCCATGACGTTGAGCGACCAGATATCTTGCTGGATTGCCGTATTGGCGATGAACACGACAGACTTCGTCGCCCGCTCAAACACCGCGATCGTCGATCGTTCATCGGCGCTTAGTTCCACCGGAGTGGGCGTCACCGGGCGTGGCTTCCCCTCAGGGCCGTCATAGACAGCGCCCAGCGGCTTGCCCCACTCCGCAGCATGGATCGGCGAGCAAAGCGTTGACGTAACAAGAAGCAGTATCAGAGATCTGACGTGGCTATTCACCCAGGACCTGCACGACCAGTTCACGCGTTCTGGCACGGGTATCGAAATCCACGACCACGACTTGCTGCCACGTGCCGAGCAGAAGGGCACCGCCGGCAAAGGGAATCGTGACGGACGGTCCCTGGAGTTGTCCCCGAAGATGGCTATGGCCGTTATCTTCTCCAGGATTCACGGTGTTGTGCTGCCATCGGGGATCAGGAGGAACAAGACGATCCCAAAACGTTTTCGTATCTGCGCGAATCCCCGGCTCGTCCTCGATTATCATAACAGAAGCGGTCGTGTGTTTGACGAATACCGTCACGATGCCAGCTTTGAGATTCGAACCAACCACCGCATCGGCAACGAATTTCGTGATGTTGTCGACCTGCGTGCCACCTTCCATACGGATCGTCAGCGAAACGGTACGGACACCCATCATATTCTCCGGCTCGTGAGGCTACGAAGGTAGCGACGGTCGCTCCGGCTCAGCGGCTTGCCTCGCGCTTCTTCCAAAATTGGATCAAACGCACCTTCCGCGGTGAGCACTCGTACGGCGTTCAAGACTTGGCTGCTCAGAAGACCTTCTTGTCTTAGCTTGTCGAGATAGGTAAAGGCCTCCGACAGGCTCTCTTTGTTTCGAGCATAATAATCGCGCCCCCGGCGCTGATTGCTGTAGGCCTCAAACTGTTCGCACGCAACAAGGATCTCCGCCAATTGTCTCACCCATGCCTTCGCCTTAGCCAGCCGTTCCGGATAATAATAATACAGCATCACCTGCTGCATCCAAGGCTTCCACTCGACGCCCAGTACCTTCAACGTCGGCTTCACCACACGCAATCGTCTCGCAAGGCGTCGCGCATAACCCAGTCGCATTTCGACCTGCTCGACAGCCCATGGGTCCATAGGCACGCCGGAGGCGAGCAGATCTTGTCGATACAACGACACGAAGGCTTCCGTCTCCCGGCCATACGCCGTCTTCGGGTGGACGGCACGCCATTCACGAGGCCTTGTCGGAATGCCCCGTTCCTTGGCCCAAGACCAAATAGCTCCGAAGAGTTGCCGATCGAGACCGGCGCGGCCCAAGTCATGCAAAAGACAGGCAACGTGATAAAGCCGCACCCGATTGCGCGGATGTCCCAAGCGATCGGCGACGGTCACGCACATCTTCGCCGTCCGCACGGCATGGGGCCTATCATAGCCACGGATTGTTTGTCCCGATCGACGGGGGTGCGGATAATCGTAGAGTTTCATGAGAGCCTTCGTAAGGGAACGGGAAACTGCCAGGGGTTCCAAGCGGTGGGAATCAGATAGAGCCATAGTCCGTAGCGAGCGCTGAACGACCGAGCAGAACGAGGCGAGAATATCGTCGGCCCAAACGGTGTGTCAAGGCGACTCCGAGAGAATCGGCTCGCTCAATTCGGGGGACTTTGTTATGCTCGTCTACGGCACGTCCGTGAAGGCATTGACATGATGAACTGGGTACGAACCTGTTGCCTCGTCGCAACTATGGCCACCGCCACCGAGCCGTTGTGCGGCTTCGCCGGATCCTTGGACCATTTGACCGATCTGACCGGACGCGTACAGACCATCGTGACATTGAAGAGTCGCGACAACTTCACGAGCGAATATCGCTACGACGTGCAGGTCAGAAACCTGTCACCGGACGCGATCATCGGCGACTCACTGGTCATCGTGCTGGATAAGATCACCAACCTGGCCGGCGAAGACCGAGAAGGACTCACGGGAGAATCTTTCCTGAAACGGTTCGACGTGCTGGACCAAGATGGCCAGACGGACGAGGGGAAACCATACTTCCGCGTGCCGGCTGGGACTTCCCCCGACCTCGTTCCGCAAGCCGATAGTCTTCCCGCCGTGGTCCGAATCAGGAATCTGGATTATGTGGCGGTCTTCACTCCCTCGTTCAAAGTGCTGGGACAGAAGCGGCCCCCTCCCGAGGCGAAGCGTGCGGAGTCCCAGACATCTTCCACTCCTCCGGGTCTTGGACCGTCAACAACCGCCACTCGCAACGCAGTCGATAAGCTGATCCAGCTGCTGATCAAGAAAGGCATCGTGACCGAAGAAGAGTGGCGCAAGGCCAATCAGCCATGACAGACACACCATGCGTCGCGTGCCAGGGAACGTGGCCGAGGCAGGACCATTTTATCGCAGACCTCGGCTTGTCGAAGGTCTACCTCCACGATGACCAATTCTTCCCCGGCTGGACCGTCCTGGTCTTTCAGCGCCATGCTACGGAGTTGTTCCAGCTTGCACCCACCGAGCGCTTTCAGCTGATCGAAGAAGTCAATCATATAGCCAAGACCTTAGCCGATATCTACTGGGCGAAGAAGATGAACTACGAACTCCTCGGGAACCAACTTCCGCATATCCATTGGCATATCATTCCCCGTCTCGCGGGCGACCCGGCTCCGCTGGAACCAGTCTGGCGGGTACCGCACAGCCCGCGGCTTCTGACGGGATCGGCACTTCAAGAAGCCATTGATCGTCTAGCACACCCCCTTCGTATGGCCCGGTGAAGCCGTTCCGCTGGGCATTCCCTTCAGATGGTATAATTGAAGGCCATCGTCAGTCTCGTCGAGATGTGAAAGTTTTCTCATGCGTCCCGGATCAATACTACTCGCCCTCACCGCCGCCGCGACTGTGTGCTCTCCATCTTTCACCTACGCTCATTCACCGAGTGAGCACGATCTCTCGGTTGGCGGTGTCTCCTCTGAGGCATCTGAGTCAACTCCAGGACATGGGTTCGGCAAACCGGCCGATACGATGACGGAGATTGCATCATTGCGTCGATCGGTCCGTCTCTTACCGAACGACCCGGATTACCGGCTAAAACTGGCCGAGGCTCTTCTTCGCGTCGGCGATCTGGATGCAGCCGTTGAGGAATGTCGTGCGGCCGTCACACTGCAACCGGATGATGGGAACACCCATCTCCAGCTCGGTCTGATGCTCATGGCGAAGCAAGACTGGCGGGCCGCCGCTTCCGCTCTGGTGGAGGCCATTCGGCTGGAGCCTAATCTATCCCATGCCCACTACAGCCTGGGGAGCGTTCACTATTCTCTTGGCAATGTGACTGCCGCGGTTCAATCCTATCGACGGACGCTCGAACTGCGCCCTCATTTCCCCGACGCTCATTATCGACTCTCGTTGATACTGAAAGTTGCGGGACGCATGCAGGAAGCCGTGCAGCATTTGGCAACGGCGGCAGTCGGAGGGGTGCCTCAGGCTCAATTTTTTCTCGGCAATGCTTATCAGACCGGGCAAGGCGTCGAGAAAAACTTAGCCATGGCGATTTATTGGTGGATGCAAGCCGCCGATCTCGGCCAGCAAACCGCCGCCGATTCGTTGTCCAAAGTGCGGCGCCAGGCACTTTCTTCCGAATCGACAAAGGAGCGACGGAGGGAATTGCAGAGCGCATTGCAAGTTTACCGCAACACGCTCTGGAACGACTTTCCCGACATCAGTCGCCCGACTCAACAGCAATCGCTGGGGAAGATTCTGCTCGAGCAAAACCGTGCAGAAGATGCGGTTCCGGTCCTGTTGAAAGAATGTTTTGCCTTGAGTGAAGAGGCTCATGCTGAACTGGCCACACTCTATGAAACCGGATGGGACCGGCATTTGAGACCGTTCGACAAGCACATCCTGACCTGTTTCGAATCGACCTCAGCAGACGGCTTCGCCCCGGCGAAGAAAATCCTGACGCGGATCTATGCCAGGGGGCTCGGTCTCGAGGCCGACCTTCCGAAAGCGAAAGCTCTTCTCAAAGGTCTGCCGAAACAAGAAACAGAATTCTTGCTCCATGAACTAGGGCTTCATTAGTCGTATGCTTGACATGCAGAAATCCTGGCGCCTGTTCATCGCGTCGCTTCCTCTGCAAGCATTAGGGATCGGCTCGCTGGCCGCATGCCTATCAGCGATGCTGTGGTCCGTCGTCCCCGCGACTTTTACGGCGCTGGATTACACGGTCTACGACACCTGGCTTCGCCACCGCACTCCCCCCCGACTCCACCCCTCGCTGACCATCGTGGCTCGCGACGCAGCCAGTGAGGAACGATTCGGGAGAGGTCTTTGGGACCGCAGCATCCTCGCTCAGTTGGTGGTGACAATCCATGAAGCCGGCGCCTCGGTCATCGGCCTGGATCATCGACTGGATTATGCGAGTCCTGCTCAGCTCGGCGGAGCTGCGAGCGACACACGCTTACTCGAAGCGCTTCGTACGGCCTCACCCGTCGTCCTGATTCACGAGGCTGATTCCTTCCTTCAGTCGGACGCCGCGATCTCCGGACATATCGTGGTCACCAGCGATCTCGACCACGTATCCCGTCACATCCCGGTGTCCACCAAGATCGGACCTCAAACCGTTCCAGCTTTTGGCTGGATCCTCTCCGACCTCTTTCACCGACAAACCACCTCCACACAGTCTGTTTTGGATCACTCTGACGGCGACGTTCTGATCAACTTTGTGGGTGACGGATCACTAGCCGCTCTTCGGCCAATTCCCTTGTCATCAGTCTGGAACGCAGCCGAACGTCACGACGAGGCAACGTTGGCGTCCTGGTTCAGGGACAAAGCCGTGGTGATCCGATCAAGTCTTGGAAGCGTGGAGACATGGCGCGTACCCTCCGACTCAGCGATCGACGGCACGACCGCCCACCTCCATTTCTTGAATGCTTTACTCAACCATGAACAAATCGACTCGTTGAGCTGGTTCGGCCGCCTCACCGTCACTATCGTACTCGCCTCGCTGGCTGCTTGGAGCCTTTTACAGTTTCGTGGATCGAACGGCCTTCTTCTTGCCGGTAGCATCGTTGTGCTCTATGGGATACTGACCGTCGCCATACTCGACATGGCCTCTCTCGTGATACCGGTGGCTTTACCCCTCACGGCTTCCTTGTTCACCTTCATCGGCACCACGGTTTGGGCGAATGTAACGACAGGCCAACGTCTGATCCAGCTTGAACGCGATATGATCCGCCTCCACCAGGAGTCGGCTGCCGTACGAGAAGCACTGGTTTTACACGAGGATCGAGCGGAAGGGCTTCAGGAAGATTTAGAAACAGCGAAGGCAACAATTGTCTATTCGGCCGAGCAACAGGAAGAATTGGTCAAAGCAATGAACTTACTGCGGCTCCAGGTCGAAGAGGCTAACACGCAGGAGCAGAGTGCTCGTCGGCGCCTGGAGGAATTGGAACGACAGCTCGGTGATCTCCGGGCGGCCAGCGCTGCATCCAGCAGCAGCATCGGGGATGTTGAACTCGGCCGTCTCCAAACCGAAGCTCGCCAATTCGGCATCATCACCCAGGATCGTTCGCTGCTTCGGCTGTTTCACGACCTGAAAAAGAGTGCATCGTCGCCGCTGACCGTCCTCCTTCTTGGAGAACCGGGCACCGGTAAAGAGCTCTTCGCCCGCGCCGTTCACCGCCTAAGCCCTCGGTCGGGAAAGACCTTCGTCGCGGTCAACATGGCGGCCATTTCTCCGGAGCTGTTTGAGAGTGAACTGTTCGGACATACCAAGGGCAGCTTCACCGGAGCGATGGGCGACCGTCGCGGCTATTTCATGCTTGCCGACCACGGCACGATCTTTCTCGACGAGATCGGCGACCTTCGGATGGATCATCAAAGCAAACTATTACGGGTGCTTCAGGACAAATCATTCTATCGAGTTGGCGCCACCACCCCGACGACGGTGGACGTTCGGATCGTGGCTGCGACCAATCGCGACCTGCAGAAAGGTGTGTCGGAAGGATGGTTTCGCGAAGACTTGTATTTCCGGCTGACGGGAATGGTCTTCCACCTTCCGCCACTGCGTGAACGCACCGGGGATATTCCGCTCCTCGCCGATATCTTCCTGAACCAGGTTGCTGACCAATTAGGGAAGCCGGTGCCGCGGCTGACGAACGAGGCGCTTCGTGCATTGACCGAACATGACTGGAAAGGCAATGTGCGGGAGCTCCGTCACTGTTTGGAGCAGGCCGTCACGCTGAATGATGGACCCCTCTTAACCGGAGACTCGCTCAGACTTGGCGAAGAGCAAGCACAATCCAGCAGACGTATCGGGCCGACGGTTCCCGACCGAGCCGGTGATGCGGTAGTCCTGAACTGCTTGAGACGGCATGGATTCGACATGCAATCCACGGCCAAAACGCTTGGATGGGACCGCAGCACTGTAACGCAACGGTTGAAGGGGCTCTGCTTCCAGGCACTCGTGGAAGCTAACGGCGACCAGGCCAAAGCCGCGCTCGCCATCGCCGGCGATCCAAGCCATTTACGAACTGCCGAATTGAAGCTCAAGGACTATTATGGCCATCTGCAGTCCGTGATCGAGCCGTTCGCGAATGTCGAGGAAGCGCTCATCGATTGCAGGCGCCGTTTCAAAAACCTTCCAGAACGGCACTTCTCATCAGTCGAAACTTTGGTGCTGCGACACTTCCAGCGGAATCGACGGGTTCCGTTCGGAGATCAGGCCAAGCAGGTCGAGGCATAAAAGTGATGCAGCACCGCCTCACTGTCTCTCTCCAAAGAACTCGTGCGCGAATTACAACACGGTCATCACCGCGGTGCTGGCGG
>JBBIKN010000022.1:0-20016 GCA_037445435.1 Nitrospira sp.
CACAGCGCACCTTCAGAGTAGGAATTCTACCGCCGAAGAATACCTCCATTCGCAAACGAAGTCATCCCATCTTTTGCGTTCGGATCAGAAGACTCTCTTACACTCGCCAATTGGATCTATTACGCTGAAACAGTCTGACAAGCCGTCCAGGCGTCGACCAAACTCTCTACCGACCATACTTTATTGTTATTTTCGACCTGGATTCGGCTGGCTTAGACAACCATTAGCCCAACGCCGACCCTGCCACCGCTATTCCTTCGACATCTTGGTTTCTCATCCACTCATAGCGTACAGTGAAAAGGATCCCTTGACTGAGAAATGTGCCTATGCACCCCGTGCTCCGACAAGCGTATGAGACGGAAATGACGACGGCAGCCGGGTTGTATGCTGCCGGAAACCTCCAGCTCGCGTTTTCCCACCTCGAGCGGGCGCATATTCTAGGGCAATCGTTTGCCATTGCCCATGCGAGAAGTCACTGGTGGATGCTGAAGGTCGGCTGCCGTCGGCGCGATGTCGTAGAGATCGCCGGTCAAATTCCACGGATCGTAGGGGCCCTGCTGTTCTCGCGAATGTGGGTGCCGGTAGGGAATACGGGCGGTGCACGAGTGCCGCCATTTCAATCTATGCCCATTCCCGAAGACCTGCAGTCGGTACTGAACAAATATGGGCGAGATATCAAAACGGTATAACGATTCGAACAGACCTGCCGTCGTTATTCTTCCCGGAGCCCTTCCACCACCGGTTGTCGCGCCGCCCACCGTGCCGGGAAGTAGCCCGCCAGCAAGGTTGCACTGGCGGCCAGCACCACGGCCTGAATGAGCGCACCGATCGGGATAATCATCTGAATGGTCCATCCGAACGACTGTTTGTTGATGACCTTGATCAGCAACAGAGAAAGCACGCCTCCGCCGACAAGACCCAAGGTAATCCCTATCACACCGAGGTAGGCCGCCTCCCATAAGACGAGTTGTCGGATTTGCTCCTCGCTGCCGCCGATGGCTCGGAGGGTGGCAAATTCCCGGCGACGTTCGAGAACAGACGTCACCAGCGTATTGACGATCCCAAGCATGGCGATCACGACGGCGATGGCCTCCAGAACATAGGTCAGAAGAAATGTGCGATCGAAGATATCGAGGATTTCTTTTCGTAATTCTGTATTACTGATTACGAGCGGCGGAAGCACCCCGGCATCTAGACTCCTCAATCGTTCTGTAATCCTTTCCCTCACACGATCGATATTTGACCCAGGGCTCAAGTACACGGGGAATACCGTGACCAGATCATCGTGCCAGAGCGACTGGTACAGTGCCCGATCCATGAGAAGCTTGCCTCCGTCCGTGGAATAGTCATAGAACACTGCCACGATCGGAAATCGCATGGGACCGCTCGGCGTCAAAATTTCAAGTATCGATCCCTCCTCCACGCCGAGGCGATCGGCCAATACCTCGGAGACAAGGAGGCCGTCGATATCGGCCGCCCGCCTCAGTTGCTCCGAAGAATCGCCCCTGCGCACGAGATATCGACTCCATTGGGCATGCAATCGCAGGTCCCGCGATACGACGGCCACTCGTTGGCCGTTCACCTCTACTCGTACGTCGCGATAGCTGTCGACCGCGGCCACGTCAGGAATGGAAGAGAGCACATTCAACCATGTGGGCGGGAGACTCCGACCCGCGCCCCCGATCTCCGTGCCCCGCAGCCACATCGAGGGAGCTACGACCAGATCGGCCAGGACGGTATCTGTGACCCATAGTTCGACCGTATGTCGAAAACTTCGCACCATGACCAGCACGCCGATCATAATCGCCAATCCCACCATCAAGGCAGAGACCGTGACTCCGTTTCGGCCGGGACTCCGGGAGGCATGTTCTACGGCAATCCCCCTCATGACGCCCTGTAGTCCCCCTTCACGTTCTATGTATTGACGCCGGGGGGACCACCCGGTCACACAAATCGGGGCCAAACAGGCTAAGCCTGCTAGTAAGGATAATGTCGCCGCATAACCCGAGATAGGGACCCCGCGGATGGGCCCCGGCAGACTTAAGAGCCCCGTGACAACGAGCAAGCTCAATCCCATCACGGTGAGCATCCCTACTCGGAGCTGCTGGCTGGCTTCATAGTCACCAGGAGCCAACGCCCGTACCGTCGCCGTACGGCTCGCATCGAGGCTTGGACCGATGGCACCGATCATAGACACGACGCAGCCGATGAACATGCCTTCGAGCATAATTCCCCAGAATTGGCCGACCCAGAGGACACCTCCCTCACTGGTCGCGACTGGAACATAGAGATCTGAAATTGTTCGGCTGAGGAGAGCCACCAGCTCTTGTGCGAGCGCCACTCCCACTGTGCTTCCGACAACTCCTCCTAACAATCCCAATAACCCGGCTTCCATCAGAAACAGAATCGCCACCCGAGACTGAGTCATCCCGATCGCTCGATAAATTCCGATTTCCCGTCTCCTCTGAGCCACGGCAAATGCCATCGTGTTGTAAATCAGAAACATCCCGACCAACAGACCGACCCAGCTCAATACCGTCAGATTGAGGCGGAAGGCGCGCACCATCTGCTCAACCTGTTTCGTCCGGTTGGCCGGCCGGTCCACCGTCAGATGGGACGGCAGAACAGTCCGTAAGTCTCGTGCCACGTCTTCGACGGTCCTTTTTTCGTCGGTCACGATATCGATTCGGTCGACCTTCCCAACCATCCCAAACGTGATTTGTGCGGCGGCAATATCCATAAGAGCCATGCGTTCCCACGATGCGCTTCGGTCCGACTCCTCGTTTCGAAGAATGCCGGCAACCCGACAGGCAAGACGCTTGGACCCAATCAACAGATCCACCTGATCATCGACCGACAGATTCCACTCTGCCGCCAATTTGGCCCCCAAGAACACCGCCTGCGGCTGGATCATCCTCATCAGTTGACTTTCCGTCGCCGGTTGGCTCAGGCGAAACCCACGTGTATTGAATTCAGCCAGAAGATCAAGACCCACCACTTGCACGGCCTGGTCGGCTTGCGCGCCCCTCATGCGAACCGCCGTCTGTAGAATCATCGGCGATGCGGACGTCACGCCGGCGACGGTCCGTATCCGCGTAATAACCTGTTCGTCAAATCCCGTCTCACCGTCCGCCACTTCCAGAGTAGTCGGGCCAGCCACTGTCATGACGGCCTGCTCAAAGGACCGCAGCACGTCAACATTGGCCGTCCGTACGGCTACGGAAGCCGACACCCCGAGCACCACTCCGACAATGGTCAGCAGCGTGCGTAACGGCCATTGCCGGACATGAGAGTTGAGAAGAAGGAGTAACGGCTTTAAGAAGGCAGGCATTGAGCGTGAGAGACCATTCCAACCAGGAGAGGGCTTATCGATCCCCATCTGCGTGTTCGCCCTCTCTGCATATATCAGTAGTTTCGTTTACAGATTTCCGATCGTTTGCTAGACTGACTACAGAACTACTGAGAGGAGTACAGATGGCAAGAAACAAGAGCACCGCTGCCCTTCGGCTCCACCGAGCCGAACACCGTCTCAAGTCTTCTCTGCATATTACGCCCCGCCAGCGCGAGATCCTCCGATTGGTTGCGCTGGGCCATACGAATCGTGAGATCGCCGCATCATTGGATATCAGTGTCCGGACGGTCGAAGTCCATCGCTTCAATTTGATGCGCCGGCTCAATGTTCGGAACGTCGCCCAACTCCTGCGTCAGGCCCTACAACAAAACTTGCTGCCCCGCAACTTCGGCAGTAAATAGGTTCATAGCTCCTTGAGCCGTCCCCGGCATTCCTGAATCGACCGATACCCCTTCCTTGTCAACACATCGGTCAATTCCGCCTCCAGTCGGTCGAACACCTCCAGTCCTTCCTCCACCAACACCGTCCCGATTTGAACCGCCGAAGCCCCGCAGAGGACATGTTCAAACACATCGATTCCCTCGACAATTCCTCCTGTTCCGATGATCGGAATTTTTCCCTCAAAAAGCTTATGGAAAGCACGGACGTTCGCCAAGGCCACCGGCTTGATCAGTCGCCCACCCAACCCGCCGAAGCCTCCCTTTGGTTTAATGACGACGGTTTCCCGTTCAGGATCGACGACCAGACCGTTGCCCACTGAATTGATCATATTGAGAAAGTCGGTGCCGCAACGCCCGAGCACCTTCCCCATGACCTCATGATGCGCGGGATCAAAGTACGGTGGCAGCTTCACGCCCATCGGAACCGTGATGAGACGTCGAACTTTCTTCAGCACCCGCTCAGAAGCTTCCGGATCGTAGCCGATTTGGGGTTTACCTGGAATATTCGGGCAAGAGAGATTGACCTCGATGAGATCCGGATGGGCATCATTGATCGCTTCCGCGATTGTCGGAAAGTCTTCCTCCCTAAGTCCGGCCACACTGGCTATAACCGGTTTTCCGAACCGCTTAAGGTGAGGGATCAACTCGGCATAGGCCCTGTAGCCGAGGTTGGGAAGTCCCATCGAATTGATCGATCCTCCTGGAAATCCGTAATATCGAGGCGTGGGGTTGCCTTGGCGTGGCTCAATCGTCATCGACTTCGTGACGATCGCTCCCGCACCGGATTTCCCGAGGGCCTCGAGTTCGTCTCGTGTGACACAGAGCGCTCCCGACGCATTCATGAAACAGCTTGGAAACGTCACACCGGCGATCGTTGTGGAGAGGTCGATCACGGAGTTACCAGTTCGGTCATACGTTCTGTGCGTGAAACCAGCTGTCCGTCTCGCATGGTCCACACATAATCGGCGGCTTTCGTGGCCTGCACGCTGTGAGTCACGAGCAGGACCGTCTGCCCTCCGGCTATCGCGAGCTCACGAATAAGCGCCATAATGTCCGCTCCTTGATGAGAATCGATGTTTCCGGTCGGCTCATCAGCCAAGAGAAGACGGGGTCCATGTACCAAGGCCCGTGCGATCGCGATCCTTTGTTGCTCCCCGCCGGATAATTCGGCCGGTCGATGTCGACGACGGTGGCTCATCCCCACCCTGTCCAACATGCCCTCTACCCGCTTTGCTATCTCCCGCCCGTGCTCTCCACGCAACATCAAAGGCAGCGCAATGTTCTCCTCAGCCGTCAAACCATGAACCAAATGGAAGGCTTGAAACACAATCCCGATCGTTTCACGCCTGATCTTCGTCCATTCGTAGCTGCTCAGGTCTTTGGTAGGTCGTCCAGCTAACACGATCTCTCCCGAGGTCGGCAGGTCCAACCCCGCAACAAGGTTCAGAAGGGTACTTTTCCCACAGCCGCTCGGGCCCACGAACGCGCAGAATTCGCCGGGCTTAATCTCTAAATTCACATCGCGTAAAGCCGCGACTATAGCTTCTCCACGTGAGTAGGTTTTCGAGAGTCGTCTCAATGTCACCATCGGTGATCGCTCTCTCCGACGACTGATCGCCTCGTACCGTATTCTCACTCGTATAACACAATAAATCGGAGGCCGACAACCTTGACACTGGCAGGCTCTTCGCCATAAAGAGAAGTAGGACAGACAAATCAAAGGCTGTCAATGGCTCACCCTGTCATAGAATCGGTCCCGCGTCTCGTACGTCGCGCGATCAGGTTTTTTCTTCCTAATCATTGCTCGAGTTGCAACTCGCTTCTAACCGATGATCCCAACCCTCATTTTTGCTCCGGCTGCTGGAGTGCGATTTCCCACATGCCTGAAGCTCGATGCGCCCGTTGTGACCACCCTTTCCCTTCTCCTATTGCGACAATTTACAGTCCAAACCACGTCTGCCAACTCTGTGCCGAACGTCCTCCCTCGTATACGAAGGCCTGGACTCTGTACCCGTATACGCCTCCACTGCAACATGCAATCCGCCTCTTTAAGTACCAGGGCAAAGTTTCACTGGCGGCTCCACTCGCCGCCCTCATGATCGCCCGACTTCCTTCGCTCAATCCCGTCGATGTCATCATGCCGGTTCCCCTGCACATTGAGCGACTCCGTCAGAGAGAATTCAATCAGTCTCTACGTCTTGCCGATCACATCGGACGCCACCTCCATATTCCCGTGATGTATACCAATTTGATTCGAATCATCCCGACTCCTGCCCAGACCACGCTGTCCCGCAAGAGCCGCCTCAAAAACCTCCGTCGAGCTTTTGTCGTCCGACACCCCCATATGATCGTCAATAAGCGAATTCTTCTGATCGACGACGTCTTTACGACCGGCACCACCGTGAATGAATGCGCAAAGGCCCTGCGCAAGGCAGGATCTGCCGACGTCTTCGTCATAACATTAAGCCGAACCGTGGGCACCGATATCGTCCCAGACCGACTCCTCGCTCAGAGTCCGCATCCTTTTTGAAGTGTTCTGAGAGGTGATCCATGCCGATTTATGAATACGCGTGTCAGGAATGCCGTAGGCGAAGTTCATTTTTGGTATTGAATTCCCATCAATCGAGTTCGATCGCCTGTCAACATTGTGGCAGCTCGAAGTTGGATCGTCTGCTGTCCCGATTCTCTTCACCAAAATCGGAAGAGTCCAGACTCGAATCTCTCGCGGACCCTGCCAACCTGGGTGAACTTGACGAGTCTGATCCGCGGAGTGTGGCTCGTCTCATGAAGAAAATGGGCGAAGAGATGGGGGAAGACGTCAGCGACGTGGAAGCTATGCTGGACCAACCCAGCGATGATGAGGGAGCGACAGATCATAGCGACAGTTTCTGACATGGATTGTCATATATTTTCGCTTGACAATCTTACGGAGGTCTCTAGAATAACGTCCATACTGGAGGCGAAATGAGTATTGCTCGCTCTGGTGGTAGGTGGCGTGATGAGCAGGGCTCCGAAGAGCGAATTAATGACCGCAACGGAAACATGTCGGTATCTGAAGATTACTCCACGGACCCTCTATCGTTATCTCCGGAGTCGGCAGATTCCCGCTTTCAAGCTGGGCAAGGAATGGCGATTTGTACGTTCGGATCTCGAGCAATGGATCCGCGACCGAACCAGAACCGCCGTGAATTCCTAAACGCAGGATATCGCAATGTTTGCCGGTGAATATCTTTGCAAAGTCGATGAGAAAGGGCGGTTCATCGTCCCTTCACCGATCCGCGAACAGATCGAAGCGGACGGGCAGACGGTCATGTTCCTGAAAGGTCCGGAACAGTCTTTGTTGATCTATTCCACGCGAGAATGGGAGAAAGTCCTAGAACGGACCAAGACATCTCTCGACGAAGATCAGAGTCGCCTGTTCATGCACTTTGTCGTTTCCGAAGCCGGTTCATCGGACATCGATAAGACCGGGCGGATCCTCATTCCTGGTCGCTTGCGAAAACTGGTTCCGGTCGATGAAGATCAAGAAATCATACTGGTCGGCCTATATCATCGAATGGAAATTTGGAACCCAAGCGAATGGCGTCGGTATCTTGCCCGTACGGAGGATCGCTTTGAACAAAACATGGCAAAGATCATGAATCTCCTCTAGTTCGGCTCCATGCCACCTCCCCAACGTCGACACAATGTCCGCTCATCAAGATTTCGCCTTCCCGCAATATCCCGCCTAAGCGACATACCGAAAAAGTTACGACAGATCAATGGTGCGACTGTGTCGCCGAAATTCGACCCATCGAATCTCACGGCTTCTCTTCGGACACTATCGCATCACCCCGTCGTCACATCCGATGGCTTCAGAGTCACATTACCCGTCCCTCCCAGCATCAATCATCAATACGCGACGGTCAATGGTCGTCGTTTACTCTCCTCGGCCGGACGTGCGTATAAAGCATATGTCGGCCGGCACGTATGGCTGGCATTGGCTCAATCCCCTGCCGGATTCTCTTTTCGGAATCGACTCCAATCCGAACCGCTCGCACTCTCTATTCGATTCTTTTTTGCTTCCGCCTTACGACGCGACCTGGATAGTGGTCTTAAAATCGCCCAAGATGCGGTCTGCGAAGGGCTTGGCTTGAACGACAATCGCATCATTGAAACCCATCTGTACAAACAGGTCGACAAAGCCGATCCTCGCATAGAAGTCTCTCTCTCTTTCCTTCCCCACCCCGATCACTCAACCTGACCATCCTCCCAGTACCAGCTCGGCTACAGTTATTTCCATTCCGCGCCGATACCGGAAGAGCATCTCTCCTGTTGACCGACAACCGAATCTCCTATGGCGACAACTCGCATCCCCGTCAGTGAGCTTCAGATCGGAATGTACGTCGCGCGCCTGGACCTGTCGTGGTTCCGCTCCCCCTTACTCCGTCATTCATTTCTGATTGAACACCCTTCACAGATTCAAAAATTGGTGCGCGCAGGGGTGAAGATGGTCGACATCGATCCCGACCGGGGAATCGCTCCTCCGCCGCATCAAGTATCGGACCCAATGCATTCTGCAACCGAGGCGGCACCTCCTTCGAGTATGAAGCAGCCCAAGCCTTTGGCCCAGTTGAACGAAGAATATGCCCAGGCGAAACTGGCCAAACAGCAGCTGGATCAAGCCGTACAATCGGTTTTTTCTACCATTACCAAAACAGGGACGGTCGATCCGCAACAGGCAGCCGAAGCGGTCCAGGAAATCACGATCGCTATGAGAACGCTCACCGACTCGGCTATTTTCATGGCATTGAGTCAAAACCGTACCGGCGATTCCACTCTCAGTCGACATGCACTGAGCACCTGTACGTTGTCATTGGTCTTGGGACAGGCCTTCCAATTCAACCCCCTGGAACTGCAAGAGCTCGCGACCGCCTCCCTCTTACATGACATCGGCCTGTTGCAGATCCGGCCTGACATTATCCGCCGGGCTCACGCCGCCTCAGGTCTTTCCAAGGCCGACCAACAGGAATGGGAAACCCATCCCCGCCACGCGGTTCTTATGTTGGAGCGACAAGGGAGAATTGAGTCGACCATACTTCACCTCATCGCAAATCACCATGCCTACCTCGATAACAGCGGCTACCCCAAGGAATCGCGTGGACAGTTTACATCCGACCGCACGCGCATTCTGATGGTTGTGGATCGATACGATGAATTGATCACGGGATTTGGGGGAACTTCTCCGCTCAGTCCCCACCAAACATTTCAACACTTGTATCAAGAAGCTCAGCGAGGCAAGCTTGATCAACGAATCTTGTCGTCATTTATCGCGAGAGTCGGTATCTATCCGGTCCATAGTCATGTCCGACTGAACACGCAAGAGTTGGCAGTGGTCACAGAGCTCAATCAGGAGAAACTGCATCAACCGATCGTCACCATTACCCACCGATCTGGAGGTACCACGTACCCCATTCCGCTTGTCGTCGACCTTGCGCACCAAAGCGACGAGTCGCAAACACGAGCCATTGAAACAATCGTCGCACTGGATCCTTAGGAAACGAAGGCGAATGATTCCGATTCTATTCGTAGCGCAACGCTTCGATGGGGTTGAGCCGAGAGGCTTTATTGGCAGGATATAAGCCGAAAAACAGACCGACCACAACGGAGAAGACAAACGCAACCACAACCGTGTCGCTTGAAATAATGGTCGGCCAACCTGCGATCACCGTCGTCAAGCGGGCCGCAAATATGCCGAACAGAATTCCGATACAGCCCCCGATCACACTAAGAGTCATGGCCTCGATCAAAAACTGTATGAGAATATGGGCTCTCTTGGCCCCTACTGCCATCCGAACTCCGATTTCCCTTGTCCGCTCCGTCACAGAGACGAGCAAAATATTCATAATACCGATACCACCCACGAGCAACGAGACTGATGCGATCGACAACAACATAACTGTCAATGTTTCACTCGTTCCTTCCTGCACCTTTCCCATATCGACCTGAGTCCGAATCGTGAAATCGTCCAGCTGCTCATCCTGCAAGCGATGCCGAGCCCGCATAACCGCTCGGATTTGCTCCACCGCTTCCTCTAAGTCCTCGGCTCGCTCAGTGGATGCAACGATGGCTCCAACCGATCCAAGGAACAGGGTGCCAAGGACTTTTCGCTCAGCGGTACTGAAAGGAATGAACACAACATCATCTTGATCCCAACCTTGTGCACTTTGTCCTTTAGGGGAAAAGACTCCGATTACTCGAAATGGGACATTATTAATACGAATTGCCGCACCCACTGGCTCCTCCCCAGGATCAAAGAGATTTTCTACCACTGTCTGCCCGAGAATGGCTACGCGGGCGGCGCTATCCAGATCAGCCTGAGTAAAGGGACCTCCGCTCCTATAGGACCAGTTCCGGATCGCGATGTTGCTGGGCGACGATCCGTAGACCGAGCAGTTCCAATTACGGTTGCCGTTCACAATCTGCATCGCACCACGTGTGTACCATCCCGTATCAGACAAAATGGGAATCTTCTTCTTCAGGTCATGTGCGTCTGCGACGGTCAGTGTGACAGCGCTGCCTTGTGCGCTACGCACTCCGCCAACAGCGGTGGAGCTCGGCCAGATGAGGATGACGTTCGTGCCCATTGAGGCTATTTGTTTCTGCACAGCCTGTTTAGCTCCCTCACCGATACTGACCATGGCGATGACTGCCCCGACACCGATGACGACTCCGAGCATCGTCAACCCGGCGCGCAATCGGTTTCTTCGAAGAATTCGCAGGGCAGTTATCATCGTAAGCCATACGAACGCCGGCACTTACGCCTCCACGACATGCGACCGCCCAGAGGTCGCTCGATCACTCAGAATCTGTCCGTCCTTGATGATGATTTCCCGCGAAGCATAGGCAGCAATATCGATTTCATGAGTTACCAGGATCACTGTGATTTTATCCCGGTTCAAACCTTCAAGAATCTCCATGATTTCTTGGCTTGACTGTGTATCAAGGTTTCCGGTCGGTTCGTCAGCCAGCAGCAAAGAAGGTGATGCCACCAAGGCTCGAGCGATTGCAACCCGCTGTTGTTGTCCGCCCGAAAGTTGCGTGGGGAAATGATGCTCGCGCCCGCTTAAGCCGACACGCTGAAGAGCGGCGGAGGCGAGCGCCCGCTGCTCCTTCAAAGGAAGCCCCCGGTAGAACAACGGCAACTGGGCGTTTTCCAGAGCACTGGTGCGAGGAATGAGGTTGAAGCTCTGAAACACAAACCCGATTTGCCGATTCCGAATCTCCGCCAACTGATCCTGGCGCAGATATCCGACTTCTATGCCCCCCAAACGGTAGCGGCCTCTGGTAGGCTGGTCGAGGCAACCGAGGATGTTCATCAACGTAGACTTCCCCGATCCACTCGACCCCATAATGGCCACAAACTCGCCTTGTTCGATAGTGAGACTCACACCTCGCAGTGCCTGTACCTCGACATCCCCGATTCGGTAGATCTTCCAGATATCCTCGCAGGCAATGAGTGGAGTCACGTGCCCCCACTGGACCATGAGAATCGAGGCGGATCACTGAAGGAGAGTCCTATGACCGTCCGATCGATCATTCCTCCCTTGGCTGGACGACCGCTCCTCAGAGAATATTCAGTTGGCATGTCACATACCTCAACGAGATCGAGAACGCTGCTGGCTCCCAAACCCCGGTGGTAAGTCGTTACCCTTCCTTTCGCCGACGGGACGCTCAATACCGACCACAACCAGATCACCTTCAGCCAGATCACCGGACAGTATTTCCGTGCTCGCACCGTCCGAGATACCGGGTTGAACCGACAAGGGGGTTAGATCGCCATTTTCTACCTGCTTCCAGACGGTTCTTCCCGTCATAGCTCGAGCATCAGTCTTAATCGGTCGACCTTCTTCTCCCATTCCCACTTTACCGCGGGCCTCCGCATGACTCCCTTCACCTTTCGGAGGCACAAACCGGAGAGCCGCGTCGGGAACCTTGATGACGTTGGCTTTTTGAGCCACGACAATCGAAACATTCGCGGTCATACCGGGTTTTAAGCGTAAATCCGGGTTTTCCACGTCGACGACGACGTTGTAGGTCACGACATTTTGGACGCTCATAGGGGCAAGCCGTACCTGCCTGATGACACCCGAGAAAGACTCACCTGGATAGGCATCCACTGTGAAAACCGCCTCCTTGCCTTCCACCATCCCACCAATATCCGACTCACTCACATTGGTATCCACTTGCATCTTGGTGAGGTCGAGTGCTATCAGAAACAAATTAGGCGTCGAAAAGCTGGCTGCAACCGTTTGTCCAACTTCGACATTGCGCGCAACGACAATACCGTCCACAGGCGACCGAATAACGGTATATTTCAGTTCGAGTTCAGCCGCATTCAATGCCGCTACTGCTTGCTTGACCTGCGCCTCAGCAACCCGCAACTGTGCCTCCACGCTTTGGAAATTTGTGAGCGCCACATCGACGTCGTTTTGCGAAACAAACTGTTGAGGCAATAACGATTGTGCTCGATCTAATTCACGCTTTCGCTGAGCCAAGTCGGCCTTGGAGCGCGCAACGTTCGAGCGTGCCATCTCCAGGTTGCTGGCGGCCTGCTCTCGACGAGCCTTGAAGGGTTCAGGATCAATGATCGCCACCGTGTCCCCGGCCTTCACCCGTGAATTGAAATCGGCGTGAAGGCTTTTGATCATTCCCGACACCTGGCTCCCCACCTGCACCGACACGACCGGATTGATCGTCCCTGTTGCGCTAACTATAGAAACAACCTGACCACGTTCGACCACTGCTGTCCGGTATCGAATGGGAGGTTTCCGTTCTCCATTGAAAAACACGTAGCCACCAATTGCAATTCCTACGGCCACGATACCAATTATGAATCCGATACGTCGCATATATTATCTATACAATGCCTTGAACTCCCCAGTATATCCTATCAGGAAGCCGACAAGAGATGCATCTCTCCTCCCGCTTGAAGCGGAGAGCGCTCCGTTGAGCTTACCATGAGCCCGTACGTTTACCAAGCAATGAGAGCGCTCGATGGAGACAGACCCAAAAGACTATTTTTATTGGATGGAGAAATCCGAGACCTAGCTTGCCAAGAATCGTTCCAGGAACGTTGTCGACACATGGCCTTTTTGAAAGTCGGGATCATCAAGAATTCGGCTGTGAAGCGGGATGGTGGTTTTGATGCCTTCGATCACAAATTCGCTCAGTGCGCGTCTCATACGAGCCATCGACTCCTGCCGGTCACGTCCATGAGTGACCAACTTCGCAATCATCGAATCGTAGTACGGCACGACGACGGAGCCGGTCTCCATCGCCGAGTCGACCCGCACCCCAAAACCCCCAGGCGGGCTGTACTTGGTGATCGTTCCCGGAGAAGGCGTAAACTTTTCAGGATCTTCAGCATTAATACGACACTCCAGGCTGTGACCGGTGAGCACAACATCTTGTTGCCGAATCGAAAGCGGTTGACCGGCGGCCAGACGGATCTGTTCCTTGATCAAATCGACGCCGGTCACCATTTCGGTGATGGGGTGTTCCACCTGGATACGGGTATTGACCTCCATGAAATAAAACTGGCGATCTTTGTCGAGTAAAAACTCAACGGTGCCCACATTTCGGTAATGTGCAGCTTTCACCGCCTCCACAGCGACTCGACCGATTTCTCGGCGCAATTTATCATCGATGACCGGGGATGGAGTCTCCTCAACCAGTTTTTGGTGCCGTCGCTGAATTGAACAGTCTCGTTCTCCGAGGTGAACAACTCGGCCGTATTGATCGGCCAAAATCTGCACCTCGATATGACGCGGTTCTAAAAAGTATCGTTCGAGATACACACCATCGTTGCCGAAAGTCGATTTCGCTTCAGCCTGAGCGGCCTGAAACGCTCGGCCCAAGTCCTCGGCCTTGTTCACGACACGCATGCCTCGCCCTCCCCCGCCAGCCGTCGCTTTGATGATGACGGGAAAGCCGATCTTGTGCGCTGCCTGCAACGCATCCTCCTCGCTGCGCAATTCACCTGGACTCCCGGGTGTGACAGGAACGCCTCGTTTCGCCACGATCTCACGCGCCTTCGCCTTATCTCCCATCATGGCGATATTTTCTGAGCTCGGTCCGATAAACTTGATGCCGATTGACTCGCAGACTTCTGCAAAATGGGCATTCTCCGAGAGAAATCCGTACCCTGGATGAATCGCGTCGACTCCCGTAATCTCCGCTGCACTCAGGACGTTGGGAATATTTCGGTAACTGAGTGCTGATTCCGCCGGCCCAACACACACTTTCTCGTCGGCCGCTCGAACGTGCAATGCAAGCGCATCCGCCTCCGAATGGACGGCCACGGTCTTAATGCCGAGTTCCTTACAGGCACGGATCACTCGCAACGCGATTTCTCCGCGGTTGGCGACCAGAACTTTCTTAAACACGTCTCGGCTCCGATACGATGGCGAGGGCAACCTTTAGAACGACCTATGAAGCGGCTTTGGGATCGATAAGAAACAGTGCCTGACCATATTCCACCGGCTTTGTGTTTTCCACCAAGATCTTGACAAGACGACCGTCCACCTCCGACTCAATTTCGTTCATGAGTTTCATCGCTTCGACGATGCACAGCACTTGGCCCTTCTTTACAGCATCCCCCTCTTCAACGTACGGATCGGCGTCGGGTGATGGAGAGCGATAAAACGTGCCGACGATGGGGGAAGTGACCGTTACAAAACCTGTGCTGGCGTCCGACACTGATGGTGTGACTGAGGCGGGATGCATCGGCTGTTGAGACGTGATAAGCACAGACTCCTGCACCGAACCCGAGAATGGTCTGCCTCCGAACTCATGGCGGACACGGATACGGATGCCTTGTCGCTCAAACTCAAGCTCGGTCAAATTGTTACGCCGAAGCAGATCAATGAGTTCCTGTATTTGCTTGGTGGACCCCCCTGTCAATGACACCTCATGACCGGTCTCGTTCGCAGCCTGTGGCAGCACAATGCGACGCGTTCTGGTCTTTGAATGAACAGATCGACGACCGCTCACCGAACACGCTCCACATAGGATCTGGTGCGAGTATCGATTCGGATGACGGTGCCGACCTCCAAATAGAGTGGAACTTTGATCGTTGCCCCCGTTTCCACAATCGCCGGCTTGGTTCCTCCGGACGCCGTATCACCTCGTACACCAGGCTCCGCATCGACAACTTTGAGCTCAATGAAGTTTGGCAACTCGACGGCAATCGGCCGATGCTCGTAAATAAGGATCTTGACGACCATGTTTTCTTTCAACAAATCGGCATTTTCTCCCAACTGACTTCTCTCAAACGTCAATTGCTCGTACGTCTCAGTATCCATCAGAGTATAGGAATCTCCTGACGCGTAGAGGAACTGCATGTTGCGCTCTTCCAAATCGGGCTCTTCAAATCGTTCTCCTGAGCGAAACGTTCGGTCCAACACATTTCCAGACAGATAACTTTTCAACTTCGTACGGACGAAAGCACCTCCCTTGCCAGGCTTTACGTGTTGAAACTCGACGATATAAAAGGGCTCACCCTCGACCATCAAACGGACACCGCTACGAAAATCCACCGTGGAAATCACTCGCCACTCCCTTCTAGTTAAGAAAACAACAGGCCTTGAGACACTCTCAATGCGCGTCTGCCTTCCTATCACTTACTGAAGCAGACCTCTTGGGTGCAGAAGCAGATAGGTGCTCGTACAATCCTCGTAATGCCAAGAGATACCCGATGGCACCGAACCCGGAGATTTGCGCTAATGCGACTCCTGACACATATGAATGCCGCCTGAATTCTTCGCGCCGATAGATGTTTGATAGATGGACCTCGATGGTCGGTAAGTCAACGGCTGCCAAGGCATCGCGCATTGCGATGCTGGTGTGAGTATAGGCCGCCGGATTGATGATAATGCCGTGATAGCCGCCTCGTGCCTCTTGAATCCAGTTCACCAATTCCCCTTCAAGATTCGACTGGCGAATAATCAGTTCTGCCCCAAGTTCAGTGCCCAGCTTCATCAGCGACGCATTGATCGTCTCAAGAGTCGCCGTTCCATAAATGGACGCTTCCCGACTGCCCAACAGGTTTAGATTGGGTCCGTGCAGGACCAGGATACGCAGCATGTCGCGTGCCGTACCTCCCCCCTACCCACGTCTGAACCACTGCACTAAGGGCGGTATTCTAGCAGTCCACTCTCAGGGGGTCAAACCGTTGAAGTCACGAGGGAGTTCAAGAATGGGATGGAGAAGAGACTTGGGGCTTTCGTCGACGCGTCTGGACCGCGTTGAGCCACTGCTCAAGCTGTGCAATCATTGATCGTTTTGTTTTCTGTGAGGCATGAGTTATGGAACCGGTTGTAGGAACAGACCTTTCTTCTAGCTGGGCTACGCTCCTAGACAACCCGTGAACTTCGTCTTTCGGTGCCAGTTTCGCATCGTCTATGGCGGTTGTCATGCCCCCGCTTCGAGAACCATCCGAAGCAAGGCTTGCGGGTTTCACCGGTTTCTCTGGCAATTGCTGTTGCGATTGTGCTGCTCCATGAGCCGTCGATACGTCGACAAGCCCGGCACGAAGAGCCAAGGCTTCTTGGTCGTGGGAATGGATGGACAAAATGACATCGCAAGACCGGATGGCCGATTCTTTGGCCCCATGAGCCGCATAGAGCTTGGCCAATGTTCGATGTGCACGAAGATTATCGGGGCTTAATTTTATGGCTTCTTCGAGAATGGCTTTAGCCTTGACCGGTTGGTTCATCTGCTCATAGGCGCGACCTAACGCCACCATGGCCGTAATAAATCCGGGATATGTCTTCAATCCCTCTTCAAGGACGGCCACGGCCTCTTCCCACATGCCGGCCTTGCCGTATTCATCTGCAAGAGGAATGAACACCTTGGACCCTGGCTCCTTAGCGAAGGCTAAGGCCAGTCGATCAATCTCTGCAGCATTGTTCGCTTTCTTTGAGCCCGGCGCCATAAGCTCGGTCACTCCACCAAGGACGCACGACGAGGTGAGATCAGACACAGTTCCTGCACGGCAGTCAGAATTTCTTCGGCCAGACGTCGCTTGGGCATCAGACCTAATATTTTCTGTTTGCCCGTGGCCGAAAGAATGACGATCGCATTGTCGTCACTGCCAAATCCGCCTCCTGCTTGTGTGACATCATTCGCGATGATGAGATCCAGCCCTTTCTCGCTCAACTTGTCTTTTGCATGAGACAACACGTGTTCGGTTTCTGCTGCGAAACCTACCACAATTTGTGACGTCCGACCTGCAGACAACATCGCGAGAATGTCGGGAGTGGCTTCAAGCTCGAGTACCAGCTCAGATTTGCCTTGTTTCTTAATCTTTTGCGTCACCGGCATTTTTGGACGAAAGTCCGAGACCGCGGCAGCCATGATAAGAACCGTAGAGGAAGGGAAATGCTTACTCAACGCGTCGCTCATCTCGCTCGCCGTGCTGACAGAAACCGTGGTGACCCCTGGAGGAGGCGTCAGCGAGGAAGGCCCTGTCACTAAGATAACTTCAGCGCCTCGATCCCGTGCGGCTTCTGCAATGGCATACCCCATCTTTCCGGAGGAACGGTTAGAAATAAAACGAACCGGATCAATGGGTTCTTGGGTCGGGCCCGCAGATATTAGCACCCGCTGCCCTTGCCAATTCCGCCGAGAGATCAGCGCCGTATGTACGGCCTCCAAGATTCTCGACTCTGCGGGAAGCCGACCGTGCGCGACTTGTCCTGAAGCCAACGGACCGACTTCAGGGTCAAGCACAACGACGCCACGTGCTCGGAGTACCTGAACATGTTGAACGACCGCGGGATGTGTCCACATATCCCCATCCATGGCAGGAGCGACAATCACAGGACACCGAGCATTCAACAGCATCGTGCTCAACAGATCATCCGCCAGACCAAGCGCCGCCTTTGCCAGAAAATTCGCCGTAGCCGGCGCTACAAGAATCGCATGGGATTGTCCTGGGACGGTGAGATGGGCCATCTCTTCGTGAGATTCGAAAAGATCCGTGGCAACCCGTCTTCCGGAGAGAACTTCAAACGTAAGGGGAGTCACAAATTTCGTGGCAGCCTGAGTCATGACCACCGACACGGTGGCACCTTCGCGCAAAAGAGTTCGAAGCAAGCCGACCGCCTTGTACGCGGCGATGCTTCCAGTGACCCCCAGGGCAAGATGCTTCCCCCATAGAGGTGTCGGCAATTGTGCTGCGTCCAAATGCTTACTCCTCAGTCGGGGCCGCCGGCGGTTGCGCCGTATCATCGACGTACACACTCAGCTCCTTCTTGATTTCGCGGGCGTCCTCTCCCGTCATCATTGCAATCCGCTCGGTTTCACCCTCTCTCCCCCGTTTAGCTTCCTTCATCGCCTCTCGCGCCTCCTTGCCGGTCAAAAACTTGACATGACCTCTCAGCACCTCGTCAAGGGCGATGGTTGTTTCTTTTGTGAACCGAGAGGGCACGGCCGGTTTAGCACCTTGCGTCAAGTGCTTCGCCCGCTGTGAGGCGACAATCACCAAGCGGTGACGGGAGTCAAATTCATTCGACGTGTATTGCGGCAACAAACTCAGCATGTCGATCATAATAGGTCTTGCTCCTGGCTATAAAGTGATTGACGGTTCTCTTTCCGCCAATCTTGCATCTTTCTCAAGAATAAAGCTTTGCTCAAGCCAATGCATGTCCATGCGCTTGGTTTTCAGCCGTTCTGCAACGAAAATGCTTTGCAACTCATGGAGAGATTGCGTCAGATCATCGTTGCGGACAATGTAGTAGTATTCTCTGAAACACCAGACTTCTTCTTTCACCTTTTGCAACCGACGGACAATCTCCTCCTGAGAGTCCGATCCACGACCTTGGAGTCGCGCACGCAGCACATCCATCGATGGAGGGAGGATGAAGATGTAGACGGCATCGCCGAATTTCTTTTTTATCTGGAGCGCACCTTGGACATCGATCTCCAGCAAGACATCGATGCCTTGCTCCATCTTATCCATTAAAGGCTTCCGTGGCGTTCCGTACCAATTGGAATAGACGTGTGCGTATTCCAAGAACTCATTTCTCGCAACCATATCGTGAAATACTTTCTCGTCGAGAAAGAAGTATTCGCGTCCATGTTCTTCTCCCGGGCGTGGCTTCCTTGTCGTGCATGACACTGAATGCCACAGCCCGGAGACCGACGCCACGACCTGTCTACACAGGGTCGTCTTTCCTGCTCCTGAAGGGGCTGAAATGATGTACAGAATTCCGCGGCGTTCAGGGACTGGCCGATTCCCCGTCACACCCGGAGGGTGATTACTTGCGGTCATCGCGATGCTCATTCGACGTTCTGTATCTGCTCACGCACACGCTCAAGCTCAGCCTTCATTCGCACCACATCGGCCCTGATCGCTCCGTCATTGGCTTTCGATCCAATGGTATTGACTTCCCGGCCCATCTCCTGAAGAAGAAAATCCAATGTCTTACCCGCAGGCTCGGTGTTTTGGAACGCACGCTCAAACTGTATCATATGCGTGTCGAGTCTGACCAATTCTTCCGTAATGTCGCACCGATCGGCATACAGGGCCAACTCCTGATTGAGCCGAGGGAGGTCCGGGATCGAGTCTGCCAACAACTTCTCCACTCGTTGCTTCATACGGTCAAAAGCCTCCTGCGCCATAAGGGGAGCACGGGACAATATTGCACTCTTGCATTCACGCACATGATTAAGTCGAGCCAGGATGTCTCGTCCAAGCAAAGCCCCTTCTTTCTCCCGCATCTTTGCCATATCCGACACGGCGAGTAGCCCCAGTTTCTCCACCACTTTTGTGAGCTTAGGATCGTCAGCCGGCTGCTCAGACAGCGTAAGGAGATCGCGAAACCCCACCATCAGTCCGATGTCAATGGATCCCTTAAGTTTCAGCGTGCGTTGAAGTGTACGAAGCGCTTGATGGTACTGTTTCGCCAGTCCAACGTCAAGTTGCACTGCGCGGGCGCTTCCTCGACTCCCCTGCAGCAATACTGTCAGATCGACTCTTCCCCGTACACAATATTGCTGGATCGCCTTCTTGAAGCGTTCTTCAAGTCCACTCATCGACTTCGGCAGGCGAATGGAAGTTTCAAGGAAACGATGGTTAACCGATCTCACCTCAACGCTGACCGTTCCATCGGACCAAGTTCCCTGTCGCCGTCCAAAGCCTGTCATGCTTTTAATCATTTGTGGAGCTTTCCTTCCCAT
>JBBIKN010000022.1:20116-38219 GCA_037445435.1 Nitrospira sp.
CGGCCCCTAGGAGCACATTTGCCGTCTTTCTCCCGACACCTGGTATCGAGGTGAGTTCTTCCATCGTATCGGGAACTCGTCCCTTGAACCGCGTCGTAATGACTTGAGCACAGCCGATCAAGTTCTTCGCTTTACTCTTATAAAAGCCCGTCGATCGAATCAGGGATTCCAATTCAGCCGTCGTCGCCTTTGCCATAGCCTGAGGTGTTGGATATTGCTTGAAGAGCGTCGGGGTCACTTGATTCACCCGCTGATCCGTGCACTGGGCTGATAGAATCGTAGCGACCAGCAGCTCCCATGGAGAGCGATGCGTGAGTTCCACGCGAGCCACCGGCATGGCCTCACGGAGACCCCTGGCAATTCGCGCCGAACGGTCTGGAGCGGGCTGTTCCCTCGCACGGTTGGCGTTCTTCATGGCGACCAGATTGTGCAAGGGTTTACTGACGAGATGCAAGCACCAGTGCCTCGTCCTGCGACAGGCCGGCAGACTGATGTTCACCGATGGATAGAACTCTCACATGCGCCTCCAGTCGATCAAGAAGAGGATGAAGCGTGGTCGGCTGAAGTGCCGAAATACCAATGGCTCCGTAACGTCGGCAGAGCAACTCGGCGCGCTGAGGTGACAGCTGGTCACACTTATTAAACACGAGCAATCTCGGTATCGCATTCAAACGCAACTCCTCAAGAATCTCGACGACGGCCGTGATTTGAACATCGATATCGGCGGCACTGCCATCGACCACATGCAGCAGGAGATCAGCTTCTCGTAGTTCTTCCAGTGTTGTCCGAAAGGCGCCGACCAGTTCTTGGGGAAGATCCCGGATAAACCCCACAGTATCGGTGATGATGACTTCGCGTTCCTCCGGAAACCGTAGACGTCGGCTCGTCGTGTCCAGGGTTTCGAACAACCTGTTTTGAGCTGACACCTGACTGTTCGTCAACACATTAAGCAATGTCGACTTACCGGCGTTCGTATAGCCCACGAGAGAAACGACTGGGAGTCTGTGCCGATCTCGCCTGGACCGGCGCTGGTCCTGCTGGCGTCCAAACTGTTTCAGTTCCCGCTCTAAATGCGTGATTCGGTCACGCACACGGCGACGATCTGTTTCCAGTTTGGTTTCGCCCGGCCCCCGAGTACCGATCCCGCCACCTAGGCGCGAGAGATGGGCACCCTTTCCAGATAATCGTGGCAGTAGGTACCGTAACTGCGCAAGTTCCACTTGTACTTTGCCTTCACGGCTGTGGGCTCGGCGCGCAAAGATATCCAGGATCAGTTGCGTCCGGTCGATCACTTTAATATCAGTCATCTCTGAAATGGCCCGTAGTTGAGCCGGAGACAACGTTTGATCGAAGATCACCATGTCGGCACCTCGATGAAGCGTCTGAATCAGGACATCCTTCATCTTGCCACTTCCCAAAAGATATCGCTGATGCCCGTCTGCCGTCCTTTGTACGACACGGTCGACCACCGTCACGTCGGCGGAGGTGGCCAGCTCCGCCAATTCGGCTAAACGCTCTTCCTGCTCAGACCGACTTTTGACAGAGGCACTCACAAGTATCGCCGATTCCTTACCACTGTCTACCGCGTAATGTGCTCGCGACTGCTGGAAGTCTGTATCAAGCTCTTCGATGAACTGGTCGAACATCATCGTCAGATTGTGAAACGGAACCGCCGGGAGCACTTTGAACAATTGACCAGTCGAATTGGGTGCCAACAGATGAGCTACGTACAGATTGCCTGGTCGGCCATCCTCCGTAACGGAGAGAAGGCCGATAAGATCAAGCCGTAAAAAGGCAAGGTCCGTCAGCACCTCTTGATTTAATGGCTGATCGTGCAGTTGCGTACGAATGAATCTCAACCCTCGGAGTGATCGCGCACCCGCACGGAACATGGTCAACGTGGTTGAAGACAACGTCAAGTCCGTTCCCACGATCACTTCCTGAACTTGTCCTCTTCGCGTCAACAACACACCAATCGGGCGACGGATCTCAATAGTCAGTTGGGCCATTGTCTTTGCGAGCTCAGGGCTCATGACCTTGTCGGATGAGGCACGACGTCGGTAGAGTCGCTCAATCGACGAGACTTGGCTGGAGCGTAGTCCTGTGATCTGACCTCGGATATCAGGAATGGGCTTTCTCCTTATCCCTTGAAGAAATCAATATGTGATCGGTTTTGTCATGAATCGCCACGAATCTCTCAGCGGGGCTGACATCAAGATCTGAATACGGGCGTTCTCCGTTCATCAACAACTGGCGTCCCGCCGAGGCGATCATGGCAGCATTGTCGGTGCAATACTCGACAGGCGGTAGCGAGAGGCGAATACCTTCACGTGCCGCACGTTCGCTCAGTACGGTTCTCAATCGTGAATTCGCTGAGACTCCTCCCACCACAGCAAGTGCGGCGAGATTCGACTGTTTGAGGGCAGCGAAGGCCTTTGTGGCCAAGACCTGCACAATAGCCTCTTGGTAGCTCGCCGCTAAGTCAGCGGTCTGCCGAGGTCGCAGAGGACCGCCCATTTCTCGTAACTTGTACAACAACGCTGTTTTGAGACCACTGAAGCTGAACTCAAGACTGTTCTTTGCAGGGTGGAACCGAGGAAATCGAATGGCCTGTGCATCACCGGAACATGCGATTCGATCAACGGCTGGTCCGCCTGGATACCCCAGGCCAAGCATCTGGGCTCCCTTATCGAAGGCTTCCCCGGCAGCATCATCGCGAGTACGTCCCAGTAAGGTACACTGACCACCAGGTTCATGACGATAGAGATGGGTGTGGCCACCCGACACAACGAGCACAATGCACGATAGAGGGAACGTCGGATCGGCCAGCCATGCGGAAGCGATGTGGCCCTTCAGGTGATTAACTCCGATGATCGGAATACGCAAACCGTAGCACAAGGCTTTGGCATAATTAACTCCCACCAAAAGCGCCCCGGCTAATCCAGGCCCTTGGGTGACCGCCACGGCACCGAGAGTATTTTGTGAGACTTGGGCCATCGCCAACGCTTCTCTGACAACCATGTCGATTTTCCCAAGGTGAGCGCGTGCGGCTAACTCGGGAACGACGCCACCGAACTTTTCATGGACCGCCACTTGTGAAGAAACGACGTTGGAAAGCACATCTCCGTCACAACTGAGTACCGCCGCCGCCGTTTCATCGCATGAGGACTCGATTCCAAGAACCGGGCGCGGAAGCCATCGAGCTTCAGGCTGACATTCCGATCGTTTGGAGGAGAAACACATTGATTACAACAGACCAAGGCATTGAATAACAAAACGGCCCCTGCAGCTATTGGCCGCAGAGGCCGCTATGGATTGCATGAGATTCTACGGATAACAAAGAACCCTAAACTCCGGCCATCGCCTCCTGCTCAATGAAGGTCGGAGCTCCATCCCGCAAAACCACTTTCACCTTGCGGGTTTCCTTAAAACGTCCTCTGATTAGTTCATCCGAGAGCGGATCTCCAATGGCACGTTGGATGGCCCGCCGCATTGGTCTTGCTCCGTACAACGGCTCATAGCCTTCTTTGATGAGCCACTGCTTGACTTCGTCGTCAACCTCAATTTCAATCCCTTTGTCCAACAGACGAAGGTTCAGCTCACGGAGGAGAATATCCAGGATGCTGTAAAGTTGCTCCCTCTCCAGCTGATGGAAAATAACGACTTCATCGATCCGGTTCAGAAACTCCGGACTGAACGATTTCCGAAGCTCTCCGAGGACTTCTTCCTTCTTCCGACGCGCGGCTTCACCTTCTGTACTCTGAAAACCAAGGGACACACCCTTCTGAATCATTTTTGTCCCGATATTGGACGTCATAATGACGACCGTATTCTTGAAATCAATTTTTCGTCCGAGACTATCAGTTAGCACGCCGTCGTCCAGGACTTGAAGGAGGACATTGAATACATCCGGATGTGCCTTCTCGATTTCATCGAACAAAACGACCGAATATGGCCGACGGCGAACCTTCTCCGTCAGCTGCCCACCCTCTTCATACCCCACATAGCCGGGAGGGGCCCCGAAGAGCCGCGAGCTCGTAAACTTCTCTTGATACTCCGACATATCGACACGAATCAGCGCATCTTCGCTGTTGAACAGAAACTCCGCCAAAGTTCTGGCCAGTTCTGTCTTGCCCACGCCCGTCGGCCCTAAGAAAATGAACGAACCGATCGGTTTTCGAGCTTCCTTCAAACCGGCACGAGATCGACGGATGGCGCGGGCGACCGCGGAGATCGCCTCATTTTGGCCAACCACTCTCTTATGGAGAAACTCTTCCATCCGCAACAGCTTGTTGGACTCCTCTTCCTCCAACTTAAAGAGTGGAATACCGGTCATTTTTGAGACCACGTAGGCTACGTCTTCTTTACCGATCACGGGCTTATTTTTTTCCTGATTCTTTTTCCATTCTCGTTTGGATTCATCGAGCAACTTCCGCAACCGTTCTTCTTCTTCACGATGCCGCACCGCTTCCTCAAAATTCTGCATGGATATTGAAAGTTCCTTCTCTCGTGAAACCTTCTTCAGCTCTTGTTCCATCGCTTTTAATTCAGAGGGAAGTGCATAAGTCTGGAGCTTCGCCCGCGACCCGGTTTCGTCGATCAAATCGATCGCCTTGTCCGGAAGGAAGCGGTCGGTGATGTACCGATCGGACAACTTGACGGCTTCAACAATGGCGTCTTCAGTGATTTCGACTCCATGATGTTCCTCGTATCGGTCTCGAAGCCCTTGAATGATACGGACCGTTTCATCGAGATTGGGAGGCTGAACATAGATCGGCTGGAACCGCCGTTTCAGCGCACCATCTTTTTCAATGTGCTTTCGATACTCATCCAAAGTCGTGGCCCCAATGCATTGAATCTCGCCGCGAGACAAGGCGGGCTTCAACATATTGGAGGCGTCGATGGATCCCTCTGCGGCTCCTGCTCCAACCAGCGTGTGCAGCTCATCGATGAAGATGATAATATTGCCGGCTTGGACGATCTCCTTCATCACAACCTTGAGTCGCTCCTCGAACTGCCCGCGGTATTTGGTACCGGCGACGAGGGACCCCAGATCCAATGCGATCACCCGACGCGAGAGCAGATTGTCGGGGACTTCAGATTGCACAATGCGCTGAGCGAGCCCTTCGACGATCGCGGTTTTTCCCACGCCGGACTCACCGATCAGCACAGGATTGTTCTTGCTCCTTCGACTCAGGATCTGCAGAACACGTTCGATTTCATCGGCTCTGCCAATCACCGGGTCCAGTTGACCTTCTTGGGCCAACTGGGTCAGATCACGGCCGAATTCGTCCAGAGCCGGGGTGTTGCTCTTGCGATCCCGCTCGCGCGGAGCGGACTTTCGCAGAAATGTTACGGTTAACTGCCGTGCGGTCAGAAGATTGGCACCCAAACTTCGAAGGATTTTCCCACCGATCCCTTCTTCTTCACGGAGAAGACCGAGGAGAAGATGCTCACTACCAATATGATTATGGCCCAGCAGACGAGCCTCTTCAACTCCGTATTCTATGACTTTCTTGACCCGCGGGCTAAAGGGGATCTCCCCAAACGTCATGGTGGTCCCTCCACCAGGCAGGTTTCGCTCGATTTCTAACCTGATCTGTTCTGTGGAGAGCCCCATCTTTTTCAGGATCATCAGGGCAATGCCGTCGGACTCACGCAATATGGCCAAGACGAGATGCTCGGTCCCGAGATAATCGTTTTGGTGCCGCTCGGCCTCCTCGCGCGCGAGGATGATGATCTTTCGACCTTTGTCCGTGAATCGTTCGAACATCCTGCCTCCTTACTCGTGAGTGCGAATCCTGGCCGCGTTCGAGCAAAACCCTTGAAAAATCTTGGCCTAATTTTAACTACAGTATTCTTCAGAGTCAAGGTTGCGCGGAGAACAAGACAGCATTACAGTCCCACAGCACCACTCACTCTTCATTTTCTCAGGAGATTGAGCTCATCTGATAGGCGCCTGCTTCGCATTGACATAAAAAGACACACCTCGCTACAATCGCGCTCTCCTTTCCTCCATCCACATGTTTGGTATCCATGAAAAGTAAAAGCATCGGGATTCTGACTAAACCGAAGTTCCCTGAAGTCCAGCCCACGTTGCTCGGAGTCGTGGGCTGGCTCCGTGCTCGTACCATCGATGTCCTGCTCGACACGACGTCTGCGGCGTTACTGAATGAAGAGGGCGGGCTCCCCACGACTCAGCTGGCGGAGAAAGCCGACGTCCTCTTGGTATTGGGCGGCGATGGAACCATTCTTCATGCGGCGCGACTCGCCTCGGAACGAAGTATCCCTATTCTCGGTGTCAACATGGGGGGGCTGGGATTTTTGACGGAGGTCCGGCTGGATCATCTATACCCTTCGCTGGAACGAGTCTTCGCCAACGACTATACCCTCGATGAACGCCTGATGTTGGAGACACACGTACATCGACGTGGAGAAACAGTCGCGCGAGGGATGGTGCTAAACGATGTCGTCATCAGCAAAGGCACCTTGGCTCGGATGATCGAACTCCAGATCTCCATACAGGATCAGTTCGTCACACACTTGCGCGGTGACGGTCTTATTATCGGAACTCCGACCGGATCCACAGCCTATTCGCTCTCTGCCGGAGGTCCTATCATAAATCCAGCCGTGCAAGCTTTGATTTTGACACCAATATGCCCACACACCCTTACTCATCGTCCATTGATCGTACCTGGAAACGTCGGAATTGAGATAACGTTGACGAGCAAGGATGAAGGATCGATGGCGACACTGGACGGCCAAGTCGGAATCCCCCTGGCACAGGGTGATACCGCCGTCATCCTGGCCTCAGATCGCCCGACCAGACTGATCCGTTTTCCGGAAAGCCACTATTACGAAGTCCTGCGGGAGAAACTAAAATGGGGACACGGATAAGCGCTGAGCGCCCATCGCTCTATACCTTACCTTGTTCAATATACTTCAGCATGTCTTGATTCGCCGCAAACTTAAATTCGCCAATACAGTCGTCCTTTTGGGCGAATGATCGTTCCGCTACCTCGAGCGCCCGAAGCCCATTCACGTCAACCGGATGACTCTGTCGCTTTCTCAAAAGCGAGTGTAAATTGTCAAGCACGACCTTGACATGCCCACTCGCCTTCTTGGTTGCCAGATATCGCTCGACAACCTCGGCACACCAGTCGCCGTCTCGCTTGGCGACACCTACGAGACCTTCGCTGGCTTTCCGGGCCCAGCCTGCCAAAAACACCCCCTCCATAACCTGCCCGGTGCTTTCGGCATACGCTTGAAAGAGAGCATCGTCCGGATCGTTGCCGGTCTTATTGGGATTCGTCATGAAGATGCCGTTCTTGTATGGGAGACCTACTGTTTCATCGACCTTGTCGCCGACGGCGAAGACGACGGAATCGCATGGAAACTCATAGAACTGTTTCAATCCCACCGCGACCGTGTCCTCGCCCTTGGGATCCAGTCTGTTGTCCTCCATTTCAAGCCCACGCACTCGATTGTGCGCATCAACCAGGATGCGCTTCGGAGACGCCAGGAATCGGAACCCCATCTTGGTATCGCTCACTTTCGGCTCACATTTTGTAAACTCGTCGGTGAACGCCTTTAGGACCTCGTCTGGGTTTTGCCCGACCTTGAGCATTCGATCTTTGATGCGCTCAAATTCTTGTTTAATTCCCTCCAGGTCCATATTGGCGCAGACGGCACGAATTTCTTTCGGGTTGTACTTCCGTTCTACCGGCCCCCGCCGAACAATGGCTGTCACGCGATCCACTTTCTTGTAGCGGATCAACCAATGGGCAATGTCCACCATCACATCCCCGGCGCCGATCACCGCCACATGCTTGCCCATCTCAAACGGACGGTCGCCGAAACCCGGTAAACGATTGTAGTGATAGACCACATCTTTTGCGTGGAACACCCCTTGTGCGGAATCACCTTCAACACCGATGGCCTTGGTCCCTTGCGCACCGATCGTAAAAACAACCGCACTGGCACCGAGCCCCCGAACGTTTTCGACCGTGAGGTCCTTTCCGTTCCCGATGGAGACATTCCCAAAGTAATGGACGTTCTTCTGTTGGAGAAGTTCCCAGTACTGTTTCTTGAGACCACCACGGAGTTTCAGCTTAGAGGGGAATATTCCATATTCAGCCAACCCGCCGAATTTGATATCACGATTGAGAATAATGATTTCATGCCCGGCTTTCGCGAGCGCACCGGCAACAGCCATACCAGCCGGTCCTGCTCCTACCACGATAACTACATGTGCCTGTGTCCCACTCATACAGTCTTCCTTCAGCGTTTCTTCAGAAGTTAAGTGATAGAAAAACCTGGAATATCAATGGAACGCGGACTGTAGCATAGCCTTTCCCGCACTGTCAAAAAGGTACGAACGATTATACGAACGATTAAAGGTACAACCGATTAACAGACTGGTTCTCCGGTTGCATGTGTACCTCCTGTCATCTACAATGTGCTTGTTTCAGCAGTGAGTAGTTCCGTCGCTACACCACGTCTCTCTTGTATCACGCATCCTACATCAATGATTCTTCGCATATTGCACAGGCAGCATGCCCAGTAGCCAATCGATTGCTCCATCGTTAAAAGAAGCTCAAGCAACGTCCATACGCTACCATCGCGTCGATAAAGACGACTGTGCAACGCCTCTCCGAAAGCTGGGTATGCATGAAGCCTACGCCGTACCGAACTTTGAACTCGCCGAAGCACTGATTGCCCGTGGTGCCGACAGTGCACGCATTGCCATCACCCCGCACGATTCTACCGAAGACCAATATCGTGGGTATGTCCAAGCGGCGTCGGGCAAGCAGCTGGTCCCCACTTCACCGTTCGATTTCAAACAATCGATTGTCATCGTCCTCCCAACTTACAATGAACGTGCCAATCTTACAGCGCTTGTCACCGCGATTGGTCAGTATCTTGTGGCCGATATTTTGGTCGTTGATGACAACTCACCGGATGGAACTGGGAAGCTAGCCGATCAGCTCAGTTCCAGACATGAACATGTGCATGTTCTCCACCGGCCGGAAAAAGAAGGACTCGGGCCGGCTTATCTTGCGGGGTTCGAGTGGGCGCTGCAGCGAAATTACGGTCTTATCATCGAAATGGATTGTGACTTCAGCCATGCGCCCTGGGATCTCCCCCGGTTAGTACACCGCAGCCACACCGCCGACATGGTGATCGGGAGTCGCTATGTGCCCGGGGGTGGAACCGAAAACTGGAACGCCTACCGTCGTTTGGTCTCTCGTTGCGGCAACAACTACGTCTGCCTCTTTCTGGGTTCGGCCATACACGACTGGACAGGAGGATTCCGCTGCTATCGCCGTGAGCTCTTGACACGGATGAATCTTCCAACGGTCCAAGCAAAAGGGTACATCTTTCAAGTAGAGCTCGCTTGGCGGGCTGTTCAGGTTGGTGCGGATATTACCGAGCTCCCCATCCGGTTCACCGATCGTGTCCGAGGACAGAGTAAGCTCGGCTGGCAGTCCATCACGGAAGCGCTGGTGGAAGTGCCCAAAATGTATCTTCTGGGTCAGGGTGGTCGATAAGACCTCCCCTACCCGTTCTTCCAGTGACCTCTCCCTTCAATGGAACACGAACCGCGTCACCCACAATCGTCAACATAGAGACCCATGAGTGGCACAAGACCTTAGGAGAGAAACCTCTGATTCTAAAGGGTCGGGCGGGTCAAGTTTGGTTAAATCAATGACGAGTTCGTCTTTGGCATTGGCCAAAATTCCGTCCAGTAGGCTACTCTTCGTAGGAATCACAGCTTCAGCTGGTTGAAACTTTAAATCAAAACCTTTCGCTGCGGTCGGCCGCATAGGATAACGCCGGTCATAGATCATCCCATAAGCCGGGATGCCGTAAATGATCCGCCAGTTTCCCAGGAGGATATGCAGCTCGGTCCCATGAACGTACAATCCGCCCGTCGTGATTATTCGCCTCGCGAACGTTTGCGGTTGGCTTAAATAAAAGGTCACTCGCTCGTTCTCTTTCGCCTCCGCCAACGCCTCCGAGATGCGTACGGACAAGAGGTCCAATTCGTCATCCGTGAAGGCCGGAACCAAGGGGGACTCTCCCCGCCACCACCGCTCCAGCGCAATCCAATGCTCCTGCACTTTCAATCCCGACAAAATCGTCCGCAATTTTTCCGGTTCGATCGTGAACGGATGGCTATGGTGGCTCGGCGGCCATTCCGGGAGCACTTCCGAATCCTCTTCTAACCGCACGAAATTGACCGGATCCTCGTAGATAATTCGCGAGGGCACATGAGGAGCGGCACAACCGACCAACAACAAGGCTGAAGTGAAGGTAAAGGCCAAGGTCCTGGAGCGTGAGTTCAGATGCATTTTTACTTTGCTCAGCCTGAGCATTAACCTTCATTAATCGTGACGGTCATCTCCGCTCGCTCCAGCGGATTGTCTCGCCCGTCACGCTTCATATTGACGATCTTATCGGCAACCTCCATTCCACTGACCACCTCTCCAAATACCGTATATTGCCAATCGAGGAAATTGGCGTCTGCGACGCAAATAAAGAACTGTGACCCAGCGCTATCCGGATCGTTCGCGCGAGCCATCGACACAACGCCTCGCTTATGCGGTTTACTGTTGAACTCAGCCTTGACCTTATACCCCGGTCCACCCATGCCGTGTGACGCACGATCGGAATTCTTACTGTTGGGATCCCCTCCCTGGATCATGAACCCGGGGATGACGCGGTGAAACGTCGTCCCATTATAAAACCCTTCTTGGGATAGCTTGACGAAGTTGTTGACGTGGCCGGGCGCCACATCCGGGAAAAACCTCAGCACGATTTCTCCCACAAGTTGCCCCTTACTCGTCACCGCTATCGTTGCCCGTGTCTTCTCGCCTATATCGGCCATTTCAATCATCCTTTCTAAGGTTTAGCGAAAGAGAAACGGCGGAGGCGCTATTCCAGCCTCCAACCCCTGGTTGACGGCTATCCACGAGACACCGTCATCGCTGCGAAACACCCCCGAACTCGTCCCCGCATAGAGCCCTTTATCCCCGGAACCGATCAGCACCTGCACGGCCAGGTTGGTAAGCCCTTTATTCATGGGAATCCATTGTCTCCCTTTGTCCACTGTCTTAAAAATCCCGTTCCCAGTCGCGACAACCAATGCTCGGTCGCTGAACACAATCCCCCGAATGGAGTCGTTAGGCAATGCCCGACTGATCGGGCGCCACGTCAGGCCGCCATCGGCACTACGAAAGACTCCTCCATCGAACGTACCGGCAAAAATACTCTGATCCTGGTCGATCACCAGAACACGAATGAAATTTTCAATCATCCCCTCGTGATCTTTCAACCCATGATGCATCCGCACCCAACCGGCCGAACGAGGGCTGAATCGAAAGACGCCTTTCCCGGATGTTCCCGCGAACAAGGTACCGTCTGCAGAGCGAGCTAACGCATGGACCAGGATATCGTCCAGTCCAGCCGTCACGGGCGTCCAATGCTCCTCGGAGCCATGCAGATGATAGACTCCGTCGCCGGTTCCTGCATACAACTCGCGGTCAACGGCCATGAGGGCCTTCACTTCAAGCCGTTTGAGCCCTGAATTCACGGGCTGCCACGTGTGCCCTGCGTCGCGTGAGCGAAAGACTCCGCCGCGAAACGTACCGGCATAGATCGCCCCATCTTTTCCAGAGGCCAAACTCAAAATAAAGGGATCCGTCACACCTCCGCCGACCGGTAGCCACGTGGCGCCTCGGTCCTCGGTGCGAAATATCCCATGTCCAAACGATCCGGCATAAATGACACCGCTTTCCCCCATCACGAGAGCCTGTACACTAGCTGCTGATTGCTCTGGGGGTCCCGATGTTGCCAAAGGCTCTGAGGTCGTCAGTGGCACCGAAGGAGTGAGAGTCTGTGAGAACTGCGCATCGGCGGAATCCCAAAGACCAACCCACAGCAGTATCACGGACATGATGGTTCGTATCCGATGGGTCATCAGGGCCTGACTTCTCATCGTACCCTCGTTCCGGCTGTGTTGATCGGCAGATCTGGATCAAGCGGCAAGTCGATTCCATCTTGATCGCTCTTCCGTCCGAAGATGCGGGCACCGAGAATCCCAACCTCGTATAGCATCATTAACGGAACCGCCATCAAAAGCATCGTAAAGAGCGTCGCATCCGGCGTTACGATGGCCGAGACGATGAGACATGCCAATATCGCATGTTTCCGAAAACGCCCAAACACCGGCCCCGATACGGCGCCGGTCATGGCAGCTAAAGTCATGGCCAAGGGCAATTCGAAGGCACAACCGAAGATGAGCAAGAATTTCACGTTGAAATCGATGTAGGTGCCGACACCCAGCTGGGGGGTGACGTCGCGATCGAGCCCGAAACTCACGAACCAGTCGATCACCAGCGGCAAAATCACCACATTGCAGAAAACCAGCCCGAGCGCGAATAGCCCACCGGCCACCAGGAACAGCGGGATCGCCCAACGCTGCTCCTTCGGTAACAGGGCTGGTTCAATGAACTTCCAGCACTGATAAAAGATGACCGGTAAACTGAGGATGAGGGCTGCCAACAATGACACCTTGATGGAAGCGAACAACGCCTCCGTGGGACCATAAAACGCCAGTTGGTTTGAAAAGGGCCGGTTGAGCCACGCCACCATTTCAGCGGAAAAAGAGAAGGTCAGCACCAACGAACCCAAGACCGTCGCGCCAATAATGAGCAGTCGCCGCTTCACCGCTTGGATGTGGGCGGCAAGCGGATGGATGGTCTGTTCCATAGGATGGATTCAGCCGCTTGCAGAGTCCGGCTGATCAGCCTTCTAGCGCGACGGCTCGAGCTTTTGCTCGCGGTAGAGACGAATCAGTTCTGCAAGCTTGTCCTTCTTCGCCAATTTTTCCTTTTGGATCCGTTTTTTCTCGATCTCTTCGGACGGGGTCAGGACATGGCGCTTCTGCAACTCGTTGAGTTCAAGATCCAGGCGATGGTGGGACGCTTCTAGTTCCCGGAATTCGGTGTTGGAGTGGCGAAGCTGTTCAACAATCGCATCTTCCGTCAACATAACGACACCTCCTGGTTAATGTACGTCCCTCGAAGCTGATTCACCTCCTGAGGCAAAGCCCCTGTCCCGCTGCTGACTGCTCGATAACAACAGCGGATTCATTTCCATCAATACGGCATCTTCGATGGGATTCGTGTAGTAATGAGGGCGACGACTGACCTGAACAAAACCTAGGCGAGTATAAAGGGAACGCGCCGGGTTATTCGACGCTCTGACTTCGAGGACGGCTCGTGTTGCCGCCTGGTTTACCCCCAGACGAAGGGCTTCGGTAACAAGCGTTGCTCCGACGCCCCTCCTTCGCATCGATTCTCGCACCGCTAAATTCATCAATCGCAGCTCTTCAAAGACGATCCAGAAGCAATGATACCCGATAATCGTAGGCTCTGCCTCGGTGGTCGACTCCGCTTGGCGCCTCGCGACGAGAAAGTGCGCGAATTGGTTGCTCGTTAATTCAGCTTCCAGCATTTTGCGCGTCCAAGGGGAGGAGAAGCAAGCCTCTTCCAACGCGAGGATGTCCGGTAACATATCCGGTGTCGCCGGGACAATCTGCAATCTAGAAATCACCATGGGGCTGCTCTCATTGGCTACAGATGTGACCGCCGGCGGGCACGAGCCAATCGCTCGGCAACCTTGGTTTCAACCCGCTGTCGGCGTCTTGCAACGGGCGAAGCGCCTCCCCACCGCTCGTAGTGGATTTCCGCTTCGGCTCGCTGAACGTACAGAGGTGCCACCACGTCGCCGGCAATCTCTCCTCGCCTGAGTCGTTCCATCCCGATACGCGCGACCGGAACGGCCGAGAGCTTGGACACCTGATCAGGTCCAACCGTCACAATGCCCGACTCCGACAATGTTGCTCGAATCTCCGCTTCCATTGAGGACCAGCCAGGCCCGAACACCAACGTAGGTTCGGTAAGACTCTGCGCGAAGGCTTCGGGGGGGCCCACCTGTTCATCGACCACTCGATCCAGTCCGCCGTCCCCTGTCCAACGGAAGATCGCCCAGTACACTTCACCGCGACGACTGATCAACATCGGACAGACAGGAATAGTTGTCGCTTCCAGATTCATCGCCATGGCTTCCAGTGTCGGTACCAGAACAAGAGGAAGACCAGTGGCTTGACGAAGTCCTAGGCACGTAGCAATACCCACGCGGATACCGGTAAACGACCCGGGCCCGACCGAACAGGCAAGACCACTGAGGTCGCTAAACCGCAATCCGGACTGAGAGAACAGCCGATCGATAGCAGGTAAGAGTAGTGTGCCATGAGCACCCCGAGCCTCTTGCTCAAGTGTGGCAAGGATATGGCTATCTTCCAGAATGGCGACACTCTGCCACGTCGTGGCTGTTTCAACCGCGAGGATTCTCATCGACGACTATGAGAGCTGACCTAAGTCTTCTTCCTTTATGGCTTCATTATGATGCATCTCATGGAAGGTGACTTGCACTGTGCCTTGTCCACGACCGTCTTCCAGAGAAATCTTGAATGGACGGAATAGCCGAACATCCTGATCGCCCGTGGCCTGGACTGGAATACTTCCCAACTCATCGAGCGGCCGAAAATCGTCATACTGAATCGTCGCCTCGACCTCTCCGCTCGACCCAAGCCAATCTTCTTGCACCACGAGCAACCGGCGGTCAAACCACACACGGCGGATCGGCGAACGAGATGGGCTCGTTCCAGCAGTTGCCGGTCCATAGACGTCAAGCCGATATCGGCCACTCTCTTCCGCGACCTTGACCATTTCGTCCTTGGCAATTGAGTTCGTTCCCAACACACCGCCGACCGCCCATACACTCAACCGAGAGAAGCGCGCCAACTTCCCAAAATCCTTCATGTCGGCCTGATGACCGGCATAGGTTTTCCCTTCGAGAGGCAACCGGAGCTTATACAGATCATCAGCTTGAACGAAGTCGAACAGCTCGTTTCCGAGAGGAGTAAACCCCCTCAGTCGCAACGCGTTCGGCCGACGGTAGTAGACCGTGCCCTCGACTCGGGACACGATCGGAATCAGTCCTCCCCGTACCTTCGCACTAAATAGCCCCTTCATTGACTGGACGGACGCTTCCCGCTTGCGCAAGAGAGTCGTTAATTCTTCGGCCGTGACTGACTTGAGCGGTAACTCTTCCTTCGGCATCACGAGCGCACAACCTGCAAATGATATGACGGCAAGACAGGATACCACGAAGTGTACCCGTGCTTGTTTCCCCCTCGATTTCCTACGCCAATACCACATTCAATGCCTCTCGCACTGCTTGAATACCGATCAGCTCCATCCCGTCCATAGGGTCGAGCTTCGCTAGATTTCGTTCAGGCAAAATGCATCGTTTGAACCCCATCTTGGCGCTCTCGCGGATGCGTAAGTCAGCCTGACTCACGGCACGTACCTCACCGCCCAGTCCTACCTCTCCCAAGAGCAACGTCCCCGGCTCGACAGGCATCTCCCGTAAGCTCGATGTGACGGCTGCGACGATCCCCAAGTCAATCGCCGGTTCATCGATATGCATTCCTCCAACGACATTCACGTACACATCTTGTCCGGAAAGATGCACTCCCAGCCGTTTCTCCATGACGGCGAGCAACAGCGATACTCGATTGACCTCCACTCCGTTCGCCATTCGTCTCGGCATGGCATAGGTGGTCGAGGAAACCAACGCTTGCAATTCAACCAGTATCGGTCTCGTACCTTCGAGACTCGACACCACCACAGATCCGGTACTCCGTTGAGGGCGTTCTGCGAGAAACAATTCTGAAGGATTGCTCACCTCTTCAAGCCCCGCATCCTTCATTTCGAACACCCCAATTTCATTCGTTGATCCAAAACGATTCTTCACGGCGCGAAGAATCCTGTAGCTGTGCCCTTTATCTCCTTCAAAGTACAAGACGGTATCGACGATATGTTCCAGCAACCGCGGGCCGGCAATCGCCCCCTCTTTCGTCACGTGCCCGATGATGAAGACCGGGACACCGGCTCGTTTTGCGAACCACATCAGTTGCCCGGCGACTTCCTGAACTTGGCTGATGCTTCCGGGAGCGGAGGTAATTTGTTCCGTATACACCGTCTGAATCGAATCGACCACGACGGCAGCCGGCCCAATTTCCTGGACTGCTTTCAGAATCTGTTCAAGGGAAGTTTCGGCGAGAATGAACAGATGCGGATGCTCAATGCCTAGCCGCTGCCCCCGCATCTTGATCTGCCGGGGAGACTCTTCTCCGGAGACGTAGAGAACCGGCGCTTCCTTCGTGGCCAACCGCGGCAAGGCTTGCAAGAGCAGCGTCGTCTTCCCAATTCCGGGATCGCCTCCGATTAAGATTACCGCGCCGGGAATGACTCCACCTCCCAGAACTCGATCGAATTCACCGATACGAGTGAGCCGACGATCCTCTCCCACGACTTCGATTTCACCGATGGGCGTGGCCTTGGCCTGAACTGCCTTTATAGCAGCCGGGCGCCCCTTGCCAGTCGCCGCTTGTCGCTCCTCTTTCATCGTATTCCAACCACCGCAGTCGGGACAGCGGCCGAGCCATCGTGGCGCCTGATGCCCACAGGATTGGCAGGAAAAGACAATCTTAGATTTCAAGAATAGCCTCGTGAATAGCCTGGTGGAGAAGGAACTTCGCCAATCTTAATGAATCCACAAGGGGAATAAAAGCGAAGAAAAGTGGGTCTATAAGAAAGTGAGGCCCTGAGCCGCCTCATAGGCCGGCGATAGGTAGTAAACCCACGGCGACTCACAATGGCATTGGAGTTGCCGCAGAACAATCATCGACTGTCCACTTCTGACTGTGTACTCCCGCAGAAACTTTGACCTTGACGGGCGATCAAGATTTCCATTATTTTGACAATTGTTGATTAACTCACTTTACTTTTATGAAACTCTCGAAGAAAAGTGAATATGGCCTCCGCGCGCTGCTTGAGCTCACGCTGGCCCATGGAAAGACGCTACAGCGCCACGACATTGCCGCTCGCCAGCACATCCCCATTGAATTCCTGGAGCAGATTCTTCTCACCCTCAAACGAGCTGGACTCATTTCCAGCCGACGCGGGGTCAATGGTGGATATGTCCTCATTAAACAGCCGAATGACATTACACTCGGTCAAGTCATACGCATACTCGATGGTCCACTGGCGCCGATCGGCTGCGTCAGTAAGACGGCGTACCGGAAATGCAGCGATTGTCCTTATGCGAATAAGGCGCGGTGTCCAGTACAACAAGTCATGGGGACGGTCCGTGATGCGATTGCTGGCATCCTCGATCACTATTCCCTTGCCAACTTTGCCGCTGGCTATCCTAAGAGCTAACCACTCATGGACACCGTCGTTCTTGTCCTCATTACGTTTGTCGCCGCCACGGTGAATGGTGCACTAGGATACGGGTTTTCCTCCATCACCGTTCCCGTTGCCTTACTCTTTTACACCAACAAAATCCTGAATCCCGCCCTTGTACTCATCGAACTGGTCATTAACAGTTACGTGCTGTTCATCAATCGGAAAAGCATTCCCAATATCTGGTGGAGGGTTGCTCCCATACTGATCGGCCTCGTCGTCGGAATCGGGATCGGCAGCTACATTCTCTCTTTAGTGCAACCAGCGTGGATCAAGTTTGTGACGTATTTCTTCCTCTTGCCATTGATTCTTCTCCAGGCCGCCGGTATCCGCAAACCCATTCAGGCTGAAAAGGCGATCGGGATCCCGTTTGGAGTAGGCATCGGCACGCTCTACTCCGTCACGACTATTTCCGGTCCCCCACTCGCTCTTCTATTCAACAATCAAGGATATGCGAAACAGGATTTCCGCGCTGCCTTGGGGGTCATCCGCGTCGCGGAATCCTCTCTCACTGCCATCGCCTATTGGTTTATCGGATTTTACAGCGCTGGGAGTATGGAAATCATTCCCTATATCATTCCCAGCGTCATAATAGGAATCCCTCTCGGGACCTATGTGATTCGGTTGATGGACCCTGAAACTTTTCGACGCATCTGCATGGCATTCGACGGATTAGTGGTCGGATTCGGCCTCTCTCGCGTCTTGGGTGAATTGAATCTGGC
>JBBIKN010000023.1:0-36656 GCA_037445435.1 Nitrospira sp.
TTACCTGCAGGTTATTGCAAGAGTCTTCAGACTCCATGAAGCTCAAAGTACAGGCCAAGACTAAGCAAATTGAATATACGTTCAGCTTTCCCCTCGATCTCAGACCGTTCGGTGCTGAACTAATTGCCTTTCTTCTGCCTCCGTTTTGACCTCCTCATTCAAGCGTGCGTCTAGGAGTTGATCAAGGATTTGCTTGAATTTAGGTCCAGGTTTAAGCCCCATCGCTTTTAGATCTCTCCCCGTCAAGATCGGCTTCACATGCTGATACGTCGTGAGGAAGGCCGAGACCTGGCGCTTCACGGCCTCAGCTTTACTCTTCGCCATCAGGATCAACAGCGTTTCATCAGATAGTCCTGACAAGAGATGGTACACCTCTGCCGGTTTGATCGGTCGTTGCGACGCGAGTCGACGGATCACATTGTGACAGCCCACACGGGCCATTTTGAGCCTGGTGGCTTCTTGTTCGGAGAAAGGAAACCGCTTCAGCACATCTTTCACGGCACGCTCAGGCAACATCTCGAGAAATCCCATCATGTAGACCAACCAGACGTCCATCTTTCGATCCAAGTACAGCAGTCGATACCAATTCACGGCTTCGTCGAGTGCGATCAACAACCGGTCCAACCGGTCGGACCAACTCAGCTTGGGATGGATGAACCGGAGCAGGCCGAACTCCGCCAATCGTTTGATCGTCTGTTTCGGGTCACGCTCGCTCAGCAGCAGTTTCAATTCCTCCAGGAGACGGTGACCGGACAATCGGTGAAACAGATTCATTTTGACGGCGCCGGCAATCAACGCCGCGGTATCCTTGCCCAAACGAAACCCGAATCGGGTTTCAAATCGGATCGCCCGGAACACTCGGGTCGGATCTTCGACAAAACTCAACCCGTGCAACACCCGGATCACCTTGTCATTCAGATCTCGTTGCCCGCCATAGAAGTCCAGCACGTCGCCAAACCCCTTCCCGTTCAACCGAACGGCCAAGGCATTGATCGTGAAGTCACGACGATACAAGTCTTTCTTGATGGAGCCCTGTTCGACCGTCGGCAAGGCCGTGGGATACTCATAGTATTCCGTCCGCGCCGTGGCGATGTCGAGCTTGAAACCATCCGGCAACAAGAGGATTGCCGTGCCGAATCGTTCATGCACCTTGACGCGCGCATGCAGCATGTCACCAAGCTTGCGCGCAAAGGCAATTCCGTCGCCTTCGACCACAAGGTCCAAATCCAGATTCTCAATGCCCAGCAAGAGGTCCCGCACGCAGCCGCCGACGACAAAGAGCGAGACCTCGCAGCGGTCGGCCAGTTGACCCGCGTCTTCCAGCAATGTCACGAGGCGATGCGGCAACCGGCTCCGCAACAGCCCCTTGACGTTGCGGCGCGGCCCTCCGATCTGAGTGTCGGCGTCGCTCGTACGCATCGTGCGCATTCGAGCCACCTTCAGCACATCGTCGTGCAAGGTCCGCAACAGATCCGTCCTCGTAACGACGCCCACGATTTTCGCGTCTTTGATGATCGGAACAAACCGCTGGTTTCGCTCGATCATGGCCGTTTCGATCTCATGAAACGGGGTGTCCGGCTGCGCGACATAGGCGTCGGTTTGCATGATGTCGCGCACAGTCATCTTGCCGAGCCGATGAAACAAGGCTTTCTGAATCGCCTCCCGGCTGACGATCCCCGTATACCGATCTTTCTCGTCCAAGATCGGAAAGACATTCAGCCCATAGGCCGTCATCCGCTGTCCTGCTTCAGTCACGCTGGTATTGACCTCGATCGCTTTGACGGGGTGGGTCATGACATCCTGAGCCAGCAGAGTCGGACGATAGTGTGTGGTCAGCAGCCGAACGACCTTTTCTTTGACCTCCACAAGGGTCTGTCCTTTGACCGTGGCGGCTGCCGCCACGGCATGCCCTCCCCCTCCAAATTCCCGTGCGACCCAGCCGACGTCGATCTCGGGCCGTCGGCTTCGACCGATCACCTGTACCCGATCCTCCATCATCACCGCGACAATGACGGCATCGACCCCCTGCAAGTCAGCGAGTCTGTGCACAACACCGGCTGCTTCTCCGCGACAGCGGTCCACCGTGCTCGTGGCCACGAGTACCTTGCGGCCTTCCAGGTAATGCACTTCGCTGTGATCCAAAAAATCGTTCAGCAACGCGACGGCATCAGGATCCAGCGGCTGGTGCAGGACCTCCGCCACCACATTCAGATCCGCGCCGGCTGCAACGAGAAACGCCCCGGCTTCAAAATCCCGACTGGTCGTGGAGGCAAAGACGAACGACCCGGTTTCTTCATAGAGGCCCAGGGCCATCACGGTCGCCTCGAACGGCGTCACGGGAATATGTCGTCGCCGGAGTTGCTCGATCAGAAGCGTCGTCGTGGCCCCGACCGATTCAATTATCGACTGTTTCGAACGGTCGACGAGGGATGAGTCTGGTTCAGGGTGGTGATCGAACACCACGACCTCAACCGCGGGATTCTCCGCGCACGATTTGAGCGTGCCGATCCGATCCGGCTCTTGCGTATCGACCAGCACCAGCCTGGTGACCTGCGAAAGGTCAATATCTTTGAGTTTGCTGATGTCGAGATCGTGCACGGCAAGAAAATTCCGAACCGCCTCCTGGCCGCCTGCCGGCAAGACCAACTTGGCTTCTGGAAAGAGCTTGCGGGCCGCGACCATGGAGGCAAGGCCGTCGAAATCTGCATTGCCGTGCGTGGCGATGACTTCCATGAAGGCATTCTAGCAGGGTCTTCCGATAGACGAAACGGAAGCTCATTAGCAGTTCATACTCTCATCTCAGCGTCATGCCGATTATGATGGAGCTGGAGATTCTGTAGATGCGTTTGCTGAAAAGAATGTCGGGGAAGACTGTCAGTCTATCAATCTCTCCCGTGTCCTGAACGGTCCGGCCGTTCAAAACGATCCATCTTTTCAAGGCGCTCAGGGCGATCCGCGCGGTCTATTTTGTCGGGACGATCGATTCGGTCTGAACGATCACCTCCATCGGACCGGTCTTGGCGGTCGGATCGATCTCGTGAAGCATCTTCTCGGTCTTCCCGGCCTCCTCGATCTCCACGTCCACCTCGTTCGTTCCGGTCTCTGTCACCAGACCCGCTCCGATCCTCATCTTTGAAGAGGCGATCGCTCCGTTCTCCCCGGCTCACTTGCTCGCGAAGCGCTTTGAGGCTTGCACGGCCTTCTTCAAAATCTGACCCACGCCGTTTCACCTCTCGACTGAGATCCAGGAGATCAGAGGGTCGATACCCTTGTTTGATTCCCTCGCCGATCAAAGCTGTTCCCTCTTTCGACGAAATTCTACCCTCCTTCATCACGGCCAAGCCCTTTGCGCCGGCCGCGAGGTCTTCCTGAGTCGCCTTGTGTCGGCCCTCTTGCGACAATCGACTCAGTTCACGTACCTCATCGACCGTGACTCCACGCGCGAACGCTTCCGCCAGTGTTTCCAGCGCGCGCTGCCGATTTCCCTCCCCTATGCCACGGCCTTTCGCGTCTTCCAAGGCTTCATGAGCGGATTCGAGCCGCAACGTCATCTGCCGTAGCACCGGATCGATGCGCTTGGGTTCGATGCCCTTCGCCAGCCCTTCCTTCACTTTGTTCAGCAACGATTCCGTGGGAAGCCCTCTCTCGCCGGCCTTGTTCACTTGTTCGAGCAAGGGAGTAATCTCGTTTGCCGGACGGCCCTGCGCCAAGCCAAGCCGAGTGATCGCTTCTCGGTCCTGGATCGAGAGCGGTTCAGCCCAGGCCGAGCCGGTGGTCAACGCCACAATCACGCCCAGCACCCCCATCACAATGTTGATCCGCTTTCTCATCGTCTTGCCGCTTACCGCACGATCAGGACTCCATTGGTTTGCCCAAACCCATCAGTGACAAAATCTTCGGCGTGGGGCGGCGTTATCCATCGAACTCCATCGATCACATACATGAACGTGTATTCCCCTTGTGCCAGCGGCACATCCACCGACCAGAGCGAGGAGCCGTCCACGATCTTCATCGGCGTCGACTCCTTGGCCCAGCCATTGAAGGACCCGACGAGAAACACCTGTTTCGCTCCAGGTATGAGCACCGTGAATCGTACGGCCCCAGCCACCGGCATGGGCACGCTCGGTTTCATCAGCGGTGGTCTGGCACAGGTCCACACACCACAGAGCAGCATGATTGCAATGACGGCGTTCCAGGACAAGCTGCTCACCCTCTTCAGCCCCATTCCCATAGGCGGGAGAGTACCGAAGGACTAGGCCTGTTGCAAGGATTTCCGAGCGCACACTAAATTTCCACATCAAGCACCGCATTGTGTGAGCCGAATCCGTCTGTGGCTTCTTCAGTCGCCAGCGGATCAGCGATCCATTGTTTGCCGTCAATGACGAACATATATTGGTATCGTCCGGGTTTCAGAGGAATCGTGGCAGTCCACATACCGCCGTCCGATCGCTCCAACGGTGTTTGCGACGGGTTCCATCCGTTGAAGTCCCCCGCAACAGAAACCGACTGTGCATCCGGCTGAAGCAAAACCAACCGTACAAATACCGTCGGCTCCTGCTTCATACCGGCAATCGTCTGTGCAGGGACATTCATGACCGGCACTTCTACGACTCGCCTCGGTACCATGGTGTACAGTCCCACCACCGCCACAATGGCGACGCAAGCCGCCGCCAGTGCTCCAGCAAGATTCCATTCCAAGGTCCGGGGAGCGGTGACCACCGCACGCATTCGCTCCCACCAACCCAGGGAAGGTGGAGTGAGCTTGGCGTTCAACTCACTGAAGAATTTGGTGGATGGAATAATCCTTGGCAACCGGTGAGCTTCGGCGACTACCATTTCAAGATTGAGCCAGCACCGGCGTAAGGCAGGATCGGTATCCACCGCTTGCAGAAACGCCACTCGTTCCTCGGGGGTCAAATCGTGATCCAAAAATCGTTGAACTGACAGTTCGTGTTCATCCATACGGTCACCGCACTGATCCAACCATTGTTATCGCGCTGGATTGAGAGACGCCAATTCACGGCTGAGTTGTAGGCGTCCTTTATAGACACGCATTTTCAACGTGTCACCATTCACCCCAAGGATCTCTTCCATCTCTTCATAACTGAGCCCTTCGACATGTTTGAGTACGAACGCTTCGCGATACAGAGGCGGCAAACGCTGAATTGCCTGTTCTAATTCCTGCGCAACCTGTTGTTGAGACAACAGGACTTCAGGGGTCCGGTGCTCAGCCACATGACTGTCCAATACCTCCTGAGCATCGAGGTCGTACGGCCCCTGCCCAGGGCGCTTGGCTCGAAGCCAATCCTTGCACTTATTGGCGGCAATCCGGTACAGCCAGGTCGAAAACTTTGAGTCGGCACGGAACGTCGACAATGCCTTGAAAGCCGTGAGAAATGCCTCTTGAGCCAGATCTTCCGCTTCAGCACGATTTCCCACCATCCGGTAGGCCAAGTTCACGATCGCGGTTGCATGCCGATCGATGAGTTGTCCGAATGCTTCATGGTCCTGCTTGAGACTGCGGGCAACCAGTCGAGCATCCTTGGGTTCTGCATGCTGATCCAGTGGCATACTCGGTCTCCGGTCATCCTGGTCTAATGCCACAGGACCGTCTGCTTTGGCCTACACATCTCATTAGACGCAAGGCGCTGAGGGGTGTAAACAGCCTCAAAAGATGGACAGTCTGGCTAGAATCGGTAGCTGGTGCCGATTGAGACGACATAATCCGGGGCGCCGTTGGAGACGCCGACCGCCACTCCACCGTTGAATCTCCAGGCAGCGGACGCTTTGTAATTCATCGCGAAAAAGAAATCTCGAATATTCACAAGCCCTGGGACCAATGCCCGATACTCCTCAAAATAGACGCTCGCCAACAGGTTCTTGGTAAAGTAGTAGCCGGCACCGACGTCATACCAATACTGGTTCTGTAACTCCACGCCATCGGGATTCCCGATGAAATTGTATCCGCCATCGAGGAAGGCCAACCACTTCTCCCCTATGAGTTTGGATATTTCGATCCCATACCCGTGATCCAAAGCACCGGTTCCCAACCCTTTTCCTTCACTGGCGGTGGGAAGTTTTAGTCGCCCTGTGATCGCAATCAGTGGAACATAGTCACGTTCTTCCACGAGATAATACCGCCCCCTGAGGATAATATCGCCGAGACCTGAATTGGTGACCCTTTGTGCCGCCTGCCCTGCGACTCCCTGACCGGCATTGAGCAAGGCAAGACACTCCGGCTTGTCGGTATCGATTTCCGTCCCACCCTTCTTGAGGCACCGTCCAGGCAAGGTCTGAATCGGCTGACCGCCGACCAGCGTCGCCGTGCCGTTACTGGTTACGGACACAAACGGAATGACCAACGACACATCACCGTCTCGAAAGTACCGACGCACCGAAAACGGGACGTACACAAATTCGCTGGTGGTATCGGTGCCGAAGTTGCCGCTGCTGTAACTGGGGGTAACCCCGATCTGCCAGTTTCGTTCAGACGTGGGCTGTGGCCGCTTGTCGCTCGGATCTGCTGCAAACAGTTGTCCCATCCACAATCCAACGATCCCGAGCATTATCGCCACCGCGACCATCCGTATCCGCATCTTCACTCACCATCCCTTTCTGGCTGCAGACCTCTTCTGCCATATCATCTCTTACGAACCAATACATAGTTTCTAGACTAACAACGGCCCTTGTGACGTGCACCTATCCGATGGACAGTCGGCACTTACAGCAAAACGGCGTCGAGATTCTCTCGACGCCGTTGCCACTCCACACCGTGCTGGTTGACTCGATCTAGTTTCTTCCAGAGCGTTCAGGTCTCTCGGGGCGTTCCGGCCGCTCCAGTTTTTCCGGGCGATCCGGTCGTTCAAATCGCTCGATCCGTTCAGGTCGGTTCAGCCGATCCATCTGCATCATACGGGCATTTGCTCTCCCCTCCCTACCATGTTCTCCGGCCACATGATCAGCCCGATCGAGCCCGCGAAGTTCACCGCCTGCATTAGATCGATGATCCTCTCGGCGATCGGCCTGTCGCTCCGCTCTCCTATCTTCACGCCTATCCATCTGTCGATCTTCTCGACGGTCCTCCTGCCGATCCAGCTGTCGGTCTTCCCTGCGGTCTTCAGGGCGATCAACACGGCGATCTTCCCGCCGGTCCTCCTGGCGGATGTCTCTAGCCTGCGCCACAGAGATATCGTGTCCACCACGATGTCCTCGATCGTGGCTGTGGCCGTCATCACGCCCGCTGTTCATGGACCCAGGACCACTATTCAGCGATCCTGACCCGCTATTGAGTGAGCCATGCCCCCGGTTATCCACCCGAACGGTCAACTCGTCATCGGGACTGCTTATCTTAGCAATGGCCGGGGAGGTTAGAAGCGACAACCCAGCGATCGCGCCCAACATGATTTCTTTCCAACTCGTTCGATTCATCGTTCATCTCCTTTTCGATGATAGTCTTGTCGACTCAGTATAGCGAGCGAACCTACATGCTCCAAATCAATCCTCCAACTCTGCTTCTTCCCATCTCACGGTCGGACCGTTCAGTTTCCCCTTTACCTTCACCAATGAATTCACACGCACCTCAGCCAAGAAGCTCGCACGACTCATCGATGAACCGCTCACGCTCTCAAACTGCGTGATCGTGTCGGTATCAACCGCCACCCCGAGGATCACGAGATCGTTTCCGGTAATCGCTTGCACCAGCCCCTGCAGATCGACGTCGTTGTCTGCCGAGCGCAGCTCCACGCGCGTAGCCACCACGGAATTGAGGCCGCTCACGCGACCGCGCACGCGGACGTGGTCACCGGACGATAGTCCACCGAAGTTGGTATCCTTGAACTCCGTTTGACCGTTCACAGTAACCGTGACACCGGGTAAACCCGTGAGCCTGAACGAGTTTGCACCGACCGTCTCAACGTCGCCTTCAAGCCGCACGCTCTCATGGAACTTCACGTGCTTCGCAATGAGCGTGCCGCCGTCGAACCGGCCTTCGGCGGACATCTTGGCACCGACCACGATCTCATCGATCGTGCCGCGCCGGAACTCCGTGCTCGCTGTCGTTCGCACGGGCGTGGTACCGATGGTAAAAGTCATGACGTTCCCACTCGGCGTACCGGCTTGTGTCACAAATCCTTCAACTTCTAATTTATCCACATCGCCGCTGAACCCGCGATTCTCCTGTTCGACTTTGGTGGCGATGAGCGTGGTCGTGGCATTGTCAAAACCTGCGACGGTCCCTTTCACTTCGACAAAACGATCGTTCCAATTGCTGCTGTTCGGCGTCGGCATATCGCTGATATCTACCCCAGGTCCACCATAGTTGACGGTGAGGTTCCCGATTCGAAAAGTCTTGGTACCATCGTTATGGCTGCCGACATATCCTCGCACCTCCGGTGTCACTTCCGATGGATTCTTGGGTTCAATGAATGTCGCTTGGATCACTCCGTTGGAGCGGACATGGCCATGAACCTCAACGAAGATACCGGCCACAGGCGTGAAGTTATCGTCAAAAATCGTCGTATCGTCGAACAAGACCGTTTGACCCATCACAATTAGGCGATCGGCGGCCACTGACTGTACCAGCCCTTCCACAGCCTCATGTTGAAGGACCGAACTGGCCGTGCGGAGACTCCCGTTGAATGACCCATTGGCCGTAACCGTCATCCCTTTCTTGAATCCGCATGTCGTGCTCGAGCTGATGCTGCATCGGCTCGACTGGCCATCTCGAATCACTTCCACATCGTTCGATTCGAACTTCTTCCCGTTAATATAGATGCTGCCGAAGTCGGTAATCGTACCGGATGCGGACGCCGACCCACTTCCCGATCCGCTCGCAGATACCGATGGCGCCCCTTCGCTGCCGCACCCTGCAAGGATCCCGATCAATCCCGTCATAGCCACAAGACTGCAAATCAATCGTGATGTGTTCATGGTGTGTTCCTTGTTAAAAAATGGTTGCTGCGATTTCGAGCTTTTCACCGTCGGTCGAGGCGCCGGCTGGTCGTGGCAGATCGGCCAAGACATCCGCCGACCAGATGACACGCGCCGGACACCACTGCCAGACACCCAAGCTGATGATCCTGGTTAGCCCGGCAGGAATGCAGGCGAGGCGGCTGACCAACACCTCACGATTGATGACACGCGTGGACGCGCCACACCGATTCACATACGGCTCACTAGATATGTTGTGGAGATCGACGTGAGGGGTCACAAACGCAACGATCGGCACCGGCAGGACCGCAATCGAGGAATCATCGACCCATTCACTCCCTGAGCAATGACCGTCCACCCCAGCCGTCCGTTTCACATCATCGCGAACCAATGTTGAGGTACAGCCCGATAGCAGCAGTGCCGCTGAAAGCAGATAGGCGCTCACGCTTGAACAGAACGGTTGCATAACTCCCTCCTTCAAACCCTGTCTGATGGGTTAGACGGAAGAAGGAGGGAATGGTAAACGGGGTGTAGAGAAGCTTTATTCCCGCAAAGGTGGGGGGATGGAAGGCCAGCCTGGGTGAGCCCCAGACTGGCCTGGTCCTGGCCCGGGCGATGTACTTATTACTGAATTGGATTCCGCTGAGCAGATGTTAGCTGATTCTTCCAGGTGTCCGGGAGATTCTGCACCCACCCATTGTAGACGACGGGAATGGCCAGCAGACCCTGACCGCCCATGCCGCGATTGGCGGTCACGGTATCATCCGAAACTGTTCCAGCCACAGATATCAGCAAGATTCGCCCGACAATCGTCGCATCGGTCGGATTGCCGTCATTGCTTGGATCCGGATCGACAACGATGAGGTCGTTCGAGAACTTGCTCGAGACGTAGGCGTAGTAGCCGCCGCCCTGCTTGGCCCCATACTGCACGCCGTGGCAGCCCGGACCACAGGGCAACATCGCCACCACTTTATTCCTGACCGGATTGACAATCGTAATCGTCGCCGTGAGTGTGTTGGCTGTGACCATGCTTTTCCCATCTGGACTGACCGGTGTTTGAATCGGCAACCCGCCAACGAAGGTCACACCGCTGACTGGGTCCGGCGAGACCACGCCGGTCTCCGCATTATAATTCGCCAGCAAATTGATCGTGTCCACGACGGTCTTATTCTGTGTGTCGATCACCGTGATGGTGCTGTCGAGCAAGCTGGCGACATACGACTTCTTCGAGTCCGGAGTCATGCCAGTGGCAATGGGAATGTTGCCGGTCGGCAGGATGGCATCGATCGAATTATTCGGAAAATTGTATTGCGTGCTGTCGGCCGAAAACACATTCGGCGTCACCATCTTTTTGCCATCGTGGCTCATCCAATGGGCGTGCGGCGCACCGCGCCCGATGTTGATCCGCCGCTGCACCCCGTTCGCCATTGGAGCGAGTTCCACTACGGAATCATTGTTGGGCGAACCATTCAACGTCACATGGACCTGATCGGTATCGGTTCTGGTCATGACGTGTGCTGGTGATTCTCCGACCGAAATGTTGTTCAGGAATTGGCCAGTCGTACGATTGAAGACGGTCAGCTTACTGTCGAACCATTGGGTTTGGTAGATCAGGTTCTGGTTCTTATCCGTCCACATATTGTGGGGATTGTTCATATTGATCTGGGGCAGCGCCACCTTGCGAGTCGGCTGCCACGTCTGACCGCTGATCGCGGTGGCTGTTCCTGGCTTGCTCTTACCACGAGTCTTTTCGAATTGGGTGTCGACCCAGATTTCGCCCACCGCCGGTGTTGCTGGGTTGACCAGAGGGGCCTTGGGTTGATCATTGCCATATCGTGCTGTCAACACATCATATAGATTGACGACTGCCCCACCAGTAATCCTTACCCTGACATCAGCACTAGGTGTATTCGGTTCGCCAGGATAGGTGATATGCCAAGGACCAGCCGCAGCATAATCAAGCCAATTTGCCGGATGCGTTGCGATGAAGAAGGTGCGCAACAAGCGAGTGGCGAGATCACTACTGGTCGGCACGGTGATACCGTTGACCAACGAAATGTTGTCCCCTAGATCGAGGCCGGGCGTCGAGGGATCATCCACGATCACAGCTCCAAACATGTACGGGTGAATCTTGCACGTGAAGACATAGAGGCCTGGCGTATGAAGTACGACTTCATCTGATCCCTTGCGTGGCGCCGTGTCGAACGGCATATTAATCGCCCCGGTCGGGAAAATCAGACTGGTGCGGGTGTGCACCGTATTTGACTTCCCTGTGAACCGCACTTCCGTCCCTGGGGTCGCAACAGCCAGCGACCGAAAGCCCGAAACTGGTCCCGCTGCATTTCGGAACCAAGCCCCCGGTTCATCGGTCAGTTCAAAAATGATGCGCGGATCGCTTGCCTGTGCCTGGTTCATCAATGAGCCGGCAGCGAGAATCACTGTACTAACAAGACAAGATCGTACAAGGTGCAAGACCCTTCTCCCCATTTGTCCTCTCCTATGTGAGTTGGTTGGCGCAGGCCGAACGACCTACCTACCTGTTACTATGCTGGGTGCGCACTGTAGACGATCTAACAAATGCCAGCAAGAGAAAACAACAACAGCCCTAGTGCGAACCAGGTAAGGAAGACAAACTAGCGTACATCTTGGAAAAAGATACGCGGCAGAATCGGCAGACGGAACTCAACGTGGAGAATAATCATGAGCACACGTATAAAACTGCGCCACACTCCCATCTTCAAGAACTTTCGTGCATCGGTGATGACCGGCGGAGAGAGCAGGAGAGGAGTCGTGTGCGTGATGAGTCGTTCACAGAAGGCCACATCTTCCAATATCGGCTGATTGGGAAATCCGCCTAACTGTTCAAACAGGGCACGCCGGACGAAGAGCGCTTGGTCTCCATAGATAATTCGGCTGCGGGTGCAGCGGAAATTATCCAAGAAGGAAATGAACCGAAGCCGCCAGTCATCGCCAGAAAACCGGTGCATGAAGCCACCGGCTTGAATTGCATGATCGTTCTCCATTTCATTGAGACGTTGGATGACACCGTCCGGCAACACCGTATCGGCATGGAGAAAGAGCAGCCACTCGCCGGTCGCCTGTTTGGCGCCGGCATTCATCTGTGAGGCACGCCCCTTCGGGGAAGAGAGAAGACGAACAGTGCCGAGCGCTGAGGACTGAGGACTGAGCGCCAATCCTTCGACGATCGCGCACGTCCGATCGGTGCTGCCGCCATCGACCACAACCACTTCAAACTGGCCTGGCTGTGCGAACAGTGCGCACAACGTGCCAGGCAATACCTTTTCTTCATTATAGGCGGGAATAATGACGCTGATCATGTCATGCCGCGCACCACGACGGCAGGAATGTCCGCACATCCTGCGCCCATGCCGTAGCGTCTTCATCAATGCTCTCAAACAGATCACAGAGAGTGAGGACCATGGCGTCGGTCAACGCGAGGTAACGTTGCGCCCGGCGCCCGAGCGACTCAGGATCTGTCTCGCCGCGCTCGATTGCCTGCTCGATCTGGCGGCGACCAAAGCCATGGTGCGCTTCCTCTTGCTTGAGCAGGATACGGCGAAGGGATCCGAAGGGTGCAGCACGTTTCACCAACCCTTGTTCGATACGTGTGAGGATGGCTTCGCCTAAACCTTCGAGAACCACTTGCTCGGCAAGAAACGTTTCGATAAGGTCGCGGCGGGTCAGCGCGTCCTCCAAAATCCTGCGATATTCTTCCAGAGCAGGGAGAACCGGCGCGTCACGGAGGTGTTTTGGTGCAAGCCAGGCAATGGCTCCTTGAAAGACCCGTGCATGCATCGCTTCTTGTTTGGCTTGGCTATAAAGAAATCGGCGCGTCCGAGGATCTTCAGACAAAATGGCTTGCGCCTTTGCGCAATCATGGGCCATCCGTTCGCCATGCTCTAAAAACGTCAGGAGCCTGGCGATGGGTACTCTTTCATCATGACTAACCAGCATCGGAACGCTCCTTGGGTGGGATCCCGTTCAAGCTCCAATCATAGTCGAGATACTCGATACGATACTCCGATCGCATCAGGTCTTGAACCAGTTCAGGATCACTCACATAGCGGGAGATGTAGGATAAGACGGATCCCGCAGCTCTGCTGAAATCATCGTCAAACCACTTGAAGATCATCGAGAGGGACGCAATTTTCTGCATGCGGTCGAAACGATTGCGCGTGGGATCGTTAATGAAGTCCCTGGCGACACGATCCAGCTGGTGTTCAAGCTGATCCGGTTCGTATACCCAAGACTGGAGCTTGGGGCAGGATGTGGAGGCGCAGACAATGGCAAAATGGATCAACGGTTCCTGAAACTGCTTGATCAGCACCTGCCGTTCCAGGTCGTAGAGATTGATGGTGGCTCCCCCAACCCGATAGTTCCTCCCAATGAAGTAGCGATAGCGTCCCACATAGCTCACCGGGGAGTAGCGATCGAGGATGCCTTTGATAGCGAAGGCGTTGTATGCATTGATCCAGAAGGCCAACCGCTCGTTTCGCGTGGCAAATGTGTTGGGATCAACTCGGTCTACCTGTGCAAGATAAGCCGGCAGTCGATCATCGATTTGAATCGCTCGGTAATCGACGACTCCATTACTCACATGTGCCTCCAATACTCGACCAAACAGTCTGTGTGAAAATTCATTAGCTGGAATAGGTTCGGCGGGTGTGAACCTTGTGGGAATAACTGAACAACCTGCTGCCAGAATGACCACGCTCAGTATGACCCACTGCATCAGCCACCTTCCTTCTTCACCATGACACTGGTGTTCGCCACGCTAAGATCGGGTGTCGGAGCACAGAACCAATGACCCGCCCATCTACCCGGTTGCACGATGACCGATCGGAACAACGCTGAATCTGTAGTCGATCGAACCGCCCAAGTATTTCACTGAGTGACGAATGGAGGAGATTTCCTACCTCAGGAAGTGACAAACAGGGAGAGACATTTCCGGAAGCATCGATCGCGATACTGTACTTTCCGGCATCGCATGGCTTCAGTGACCCTCCCTCTAGCCATATCACGTTATCCTTCACATATTGCCGAAGATATCCGGGAGGTAAGACGTCCTCCTTAAGCAGTCGCCCGAAAACGAGTCCGGCCTGTTGACGGTCATACATCAGCGTCGCATCCTGTTTGCCATACAGCCCCACATCCCAATGGTACGCACCAATGACCGCCAAGAACCCCCGTTCCTTAGCAAACGCAACAACCTCGTTCACCTCATCTTGGTTGATCTCACTGACGATGCAGGTTAGGAATTTCGGACGGTGATAGTGATGGAGAAGATCAAGGCCGGCAAGGACCGCGTGAAGTTGATCAGCACCCCGGATGCGTTGGTACTTGTCACGATCCAGCGTATCGAGGCTAATCGAGAGACATACCGAGAGATCGTCGAGTTGCCGAACGAGGGGTGGGGTCAGCTTGGTTCCGTTCGTAATCAACGTCAGATGAAATCCAATCTCCACTAAATCTTGAAGGATATCCGGCAAATCTCGGCGCAAAAGCGGTTCACCGCCTTGAACAAACACAAACCGCATTCCTTCCTCATAGAGGCCGGTAAAGACATCCCGGATCTCTTGCCGCGACATCTCATACCGGCCAACATTCAACGGAAGGTTGCAGTAGCCACAGGAAGAATTACAACGAAGGTTCACTTGAAATACCGCCAACAATGGACGTTTCAGAACCAGATTCCTCAGCCCACCCCATAGAGCTCGGTAGAGTCCCGGCCGTTCACTCTTCCCCCGAGAGTGTCCGTCAATCTGGTCGATCGTGCGGTGCTGTGCTCGTTCAATCTGTATCAGCATGACCTGATTGAGTAACGGTTGCTGTGCAGTTCTGCTCAGTGACTTGCCGTTTTTTTCCCTGGGCTCTTCAAGACTCCCTGTGTTCCATCGGCCTCGGTTCGCAACCTGTTGAGAGTCATGAACTCTTTACGAATCTTGATCGGCATATCCTTTGCTGAGCGAACAATGGTTCCATATCCAGGGCTCTCTACCAGGAGGTACGTGATGGACAATGGTCTGAAGAACAGCCTGCCGGCTATCCTTGGAGGCATAGTGGTTCTCTCTATGGTGACACCTCTTATGGCAACCGCAGTCTCAAAGGACGGGAAAAGATCGGGTGTCTATTCGTCAGCCGCAGCTGCCGCAGAGGTGATGGCTTCAACACGGGAAACGACCTCCCCCTCCACGGCTGACCGGTCCGACCGTAAGCCGGGTCCGGCATGGAGGACGATCGGCGGAACGATCAAGCACATCAAGGGCGATGTCTACACTGTCGAGGACTACGAAGGAAATCAGGTCCAGCTCTACATAAGCCGAGAAACCAAGCAATTGCGCGGCAACAAGAAAGTTGGCGACCGCGTCCGCGCCGAGATCACCCACAGCGGTTTCGCCAATTCCATCCAGTGATCTTTTCGTATGAACTCCTATGGAATCCAAGCTTGCCTCCATGGAGGCAAGCTTGGCTATCAGGAGCTGAGTCGTCCGCTCCTCCCCTTTCTTACAGTCTGGGCACAATTATCAATAGAGGCTGAAGCACGGTAGCTGACACGGTGCCCTGATTCTGCGTTTCACGAATATCAGTACCATTAGGCGTTAGCCATTGTCCATGCAAGACGGGCTGTGCTGTCATTTTACCCATCCCCGCTATGCAAGGCATGGCCTCTAAGCTGATACCGCCGCCCGTCTCAGTCGCTCACGTTTTATCGCCCCTCTCGTACCTGTCGAATCACGATTTTTGCTACAGGGTTTCTCCAGTCACGATTGCTCGGCTTGAAACTCCCAATGCCATGAATACCGGCATGAATATGCACAAATCCTTCTCCCTGCCCGATTCGACCGCCGCCACCTGCTCCTCCGCACTCATTGAACGACGGTCCTGGAATGGAACCGCACTGTTCGTCGTTTCTTTCGCTTCCTGCATCATACGCCGGAGAGTAGAGCACCACTTCACCTCGGCCACGCGGTCCTGGTACATCCGTGACTGAAAAGAATGCGTCATTCGTCGGAATCAACATGGCGGCTATACTTATCTGCGGAAACATGCCTCGACGCTCGATCACGATGGTCGAAGATTGTCCCGGATTGGTAAGACCTTGGCCCGTGACTACCGATCCGACGTTTGGATTGCCATTCAAGAGAGCAGAAAGGGGTCCGGTATTTCCCTCCTCTGCCAGAGTCGCCAACTGAGACGTGGCCGATTGCCCTGCCTCAAAGATCTTTAGGCCTCGCTTATGGGTGGCAATCAAGATGGGAGTGAACTGCTGGCCTTTCGTAAGATTGGTCACCGTAATTTCAAGCCGACTCCCACCGGTCCAATGATCGTCTCCATCCTCCTGTTCTTTGCTTGCTTCGATAGCGGAAGGTTCTTGCCCATAGACCGGATAAAAAGCCAGACTCGACATCAACGCTCCCAACGAAAATAGAACGTACCGTGCGTGATGAATCATAGATCCCCCTGGTAGTAATTAATGGCTGTGTGGATACATCATGGATGATCCATCGTAGTCAGGACATCTCACAAAAGGTTCACGCATTAATCACATATGCATCACAAAATGGCGAACTCAGATTTGTACACAGCTGAACACCTCTCACCAAAGAGTGGTCTCAACCGCCACCCATACTCGTTCCCGAGCCCGTTGTAACCTCACATAGAGGTTGGTTTCGCCCTCCTCTGCCACGTGTCGGCCAGCGACATATCGCATCGCGATGCGGATCATCCTTACATGCCGATGAGTCACGAACCGACCCAAAGTCTCCTCTTCGCTAAGCCGAAGTCTCGTAAGCAGCTTTTCTTCGACGTCCATAAATGCGGGATGCTTGCCTACCTCGCGTATTCTCACGAGTCGATACGGAGGATCTCTGACTTTGGCAATCATGGCCAACCTCCGACCGCATCGACGACGGCTCAGAACGACTATCGCTGGAATTGGTCACGGAACCGTCACAAAATCATGGCATCTTGATCATAAACGTCGGAGAGAAGCTGGAAGACAAATGCGGCCCGGAGACGATGTGGAGAGATCAGGCAGAGCGGGAAGAATCCACCACTTCGGTGGAAGGTCAGATCGTGCACAGACGAAACGTGAAGGTTGTTCCGCTATTGAGGATACTGTGAACCTCAATGGTGCTTCCATGAAGCTCAAGAATCCGTTTTGTAATCGCAAGACCAAGCCCTGCTCCTGTCGAATTTCTTTGCTGATTATGCTCGCCTTGATAGTATCGGTCGAAAATATGCGGGAGAGCCTCCGGATCAATTCCGCGGCCGGTATCGGACACCCGAACAACAATCTCCTTATCTTTTAGATTCAAGGCTACCGTGACCGTGCCGCTTTCCGGAGTGTGTCGGATGGCATTCTCGATGAGGTTTTCAAGGACCCGCTCAATGAGTCCGATATCACCAGACACAAACGGGAGATCCGCCAGATTATTCGTTTGAAGGTTCACTTGCTTCTTCTCTGCAACTAACTTGAGCTTTTGAACCACATCTTGCACGAGTTCGCTGAGGGAGAAGGGTTCGATATGAGGCCGCATCTCCTGAGAATTCAATTTAGTCAGTTCAAACAGCTCAGCAATCAATCTCCCTAACTGCTTACTGTGCGCGGTGGCGATTCCAAGATATTTCCGCTGCTCTTCTGGTGACAGAGTTCCTTCTTTCAGGCTCAGGGTCTCGAGATATCCCTGAAGGGATGTCAATGGCGTACGAAGATCGTGAGAGACATTGGCCATCAATTCGCGCCGCAATTGATCGGTCTGTTTGAGCTGCCGTACCTGCTGGTGGATGCGATCTGCCATTTGGATGAAGGTCGTCCCTAACTTGTCGATTTCATCTCGTCGCTGAGTAGTCAATGGTCGAAGCGAAGACATGCGCGACAAATCTGATTGTTCAGAAAAATCGTCGCGCCGGAAGGTCTCAATCATCAAGGCGAGCGTTCTGAGCCTTCGGGTCAACAACTTAAAAATGAGGAGGGCGGTCAAAAGCGCAAACAGCAGGGTTGCAACGACCGCCCACGTGCTCACGCGGAGAATGTAACTGCCTTCTAGCATCTGTGCGACTGAGTCAAACTCCTCTCCACCGAGAATCACGTAGAGATAGCCCTCGATTTCTCCGCCTAAGGTTTGTACAGGGAACGCAGAAAAGATTTTCTTGCGGCTCAGATCTCGCGGGTCATCACCCAGTATTGGGAAATCTTCAGCTCCAGACAAGAACCGCTCCAGTGGGTCGAGAGAGATCCGTTGCCGCTTGACCTTTGAAGGAGGGGCCGAATAATTCAAGATGGCTCCCTCTGCATCGAGCAGATAGACCTCGATACTGGGGTTGATGACCATGAGCTGGTGAAAGATTTCCTTGATCGCCCCCTCGTTTACCTGTCCGTCCTGCATCAGAATCTTTTCAGACACGATACGTTCAGCCAAAGTCTGGTTGAGCTTCTGATTTACTTCTTGGAAATACAGCTTGGTCGTATACAGGGACAATATGATAACTCCAGCACCGAGGAAGCAAAACAGCCCGATGAGCACAATCGCCAGCTTTCCATACAGGGTTGTGAACATAGCGCTACTTGCTTGTGTGTTCTTCTGAAAAGCTATAGCCAATCCCCCAGACCGTCAAAATATATCTAGGGCGGCCGGTATCTCGCTCAATTTTGGCCCTCAACCGATTGATATGGGAATTCACGGTGTGCTCGTAGCCTGGGTGTGTATACCCCCACACCACATCCAACAGTTGAGAGCGGGTATAGACTCGGCCAGGGTGCCGGGCGAAGTGCAGTAAGAGATCGAACTCTTTTGCGGTCAGGTCGATCGTCTTGCCAGACAGCGTCACTTTACGTTTCTCGTTGTCAATCACCAGATCACCGGCGCAAATCAGTTTCTGCTCGCCTATACCCGCTGGCGCCTTGAGCACCTCTACGCGGCGGAACAAGGCTTTCACCCGAGCCAGAAGTTCACGAATGCTGAACGGTTTGGTCACATAATCGTCGGCGCCCACCTCGAGACCGAGTACGCGATCCAGCTCCGTCGATTTGGCAGTGAGCATCAGAATGGGCGTGTAGTGTGATTTCATTCGCAGAGTTCGACAGATATCCAATCCTTCCATTCCCGGAAGCATCAGATCGAGGATAATTAAGTCATACGGCTGGGAGAGGGCCTGTTGGAAACCCGTCACACCATCCTCCGCCACCTGGACGTCATAGCCCACGTCGCGTAGATGCAGTTCCAGGAGACGTGCAATATCTCGATCATCCTCAATCACAAGAATCGTGTGAGGCTTTGTGGCGTGCCGATGGTGTTGGGCTTCGTCGACCATGATCGCCAGGATAGCAAGCGATCATCACAAAAGCATCACGGACAATTGGAGGGGTACTTCTCCACAGGAATCCCGTGGGAAAGCTTGCGCCAGACGTGGAAGATAAGGGAGGACAGCTTATTCGGCCGCTTTTTTAAAGATAATATCACCGTAATAGGCCACCGCTCGCTCTTTGGTGTTATCGGTATCGCTCATGATCGCCACACCGTTGATCATCGGTGGCTCTTCCCCGAATGCCTTCTTATAGTCTTCGTAAATATTCCGTTCTTCGTCGATCCACTTGCCGAGTTTTTGCGGTCCGCTTTCAACGACCACCATTTTGACGAAATCCGTATAGGCATTTTCGATGATCGCACCGACCGGCGCCTTCCTTTCCCACACATAGTTGATCGCGGCGATCGGAATGTCCCCGAACAACGCTCGGCCGGTCTTGTACTTTAGTTTTTTCCCCACGCTCACCTTGTCCGCGTCATATTCAAAGGTGATGTAGAGCCGACCTGGATAGTCGTCGCCGTCTTTACGCGTGGCATCGCTGTTCTTGAGCAAATTCTCCACCTTCCAACGCCAACGGACGATCGGATACTGACGTGGGTCGATCTTGACTTCTTTGATCAGTCCCGAGGCCGACGCATCACTGCTCGCTTTGATAACCGGTCCGTCGCCGTCTTGCACCACCTCGTACGTTGTCTGCTTTGGAATCTTCTTGAAGGTAAGCGGCTTCCATCCGTCGGGAACAGATTGGCCGACCGTCGCACGAGAAAATGTCCCGACTTCAACCGCCGCACCGGTCTGAGCCCAGGCGGGCAGAGACCCGGCGAAAACCATCACGATCACTCCGAAAAGCCCGACAGAGGCCGGTTGAACACGATGGTCACTCATGGGCCACGACTCAGCGTCTCATCCACTCAAATAATTTGCTTAAAAGCTTCTTGGTTCTCTGTGAGAAATGCGCTTTTCGCCAAAGATTGATCACTTTCTTATTCACTTCGGCCTGGGTCGGATAAGGATGGATTGTCCCGGCGATTGTTTTGGCTCCTGCACCCGCTTTCATGACGACTGAGAATTCGTTGAGCATATCGCCTGCATGGGCAGCCACGATCGTGGCACCGAGGATCTTGTCCGTCCCCTTTTGAATATGAACCCGCGCAAAGCCTTCCTCTTCCCCGTCAAGAATCGCCCTATCCACATCATCCAGTTTGTACGTATAGGTTTCCACTTCGATCCCCTTTTCCTTTGCGTCTCTTTCGTACATTCCGACATGGGCGATTTCCGGTTCGGTGAAGGTGCACCAAGGCATATTCAACGACTCGACACTGGCATACCCCAAACCGAAGGGATGAGGGAACAGCGCGTTCTGAATGACGATTTGCGCCATGGCATCGGCGGCATGTGTGAACTTGTAGCGTGAACAGACATCACCGGCCGCATAGATGTGAGGGTTTGATGTCTGCAATTTAGCATTGACCTTGATCCCGTTCGCATCGTAATCGACTCCAGCAGTCTCCAATCCTATCTTCTCCACGTTGGGTGTGCGTCCGACTCCGACAAGGATTTCGTCGACTGCCACATCGTACTGTTGGCCGTGCGAGTCGACCGTCAGGTGCTTGCCGTTATCCTTCTTGTGTACCTTCAGGTCTTTTCCGCAACAAAGCAGTTTCACACCGTCGCGAAGCATCTGTTGTTCGACGATATCCGCCGCGTCACGGTCTTCGTTCGGCATGATGCCGTGCATGGCTTCGATGAGGTAGACGTGGCTCCCAAAGCGGGCGAACGACTGCGCCAGCTCACACCCGATAGGACCGGCGCCGATCACTCCGAGACGCTGCGGCAACTCCGTCAGTGAAAAGACCGTTTCGTTCGTAAGATACCCAGCTTCCTCAAGGCCGGGGGTCGGAGGTGCCGACGCTCGAGCACCGGTACAGACAGCGGCCTTCGCAAAAGTCAGGGTCCGATCGCCCGAAGGTCCGGTCACTTGGACGGTATCGGCACCGAGAAACCGCCCGCTGCCGATATAGACGTCGACGCCAAGTTTCGTATATCGTCGGGCGGAGTCATTCCGGCTGATGCGGGCCCGCAGTTTCCTCATGCGCGCCATCACAGCGCCAAAGTCATATTTCACACCGGCGGGAATATAGAGGCCGAACTCCGAGGCCTTCCGTAGATCGGCCCAGGCTTTGGCGGCTCGAATCACGCCTTTCGACGGCACACACCCGACATTGAGACAGTCTCCTCCCATCAGATGTTTCTCGATCAATGCGACCTTCGCTCCAAGGCTCGCGGCGACGACAGCCGTGATCAATCCCGCGGTCCCCGCTCCGATGACGACGATGTTGTAGCGTCCAGTCGGCTCTGGATTGACCCAATCGGCAGGATGCACATTGGCGACGAGGTCTTGATTGAATTCGTCGTTCGGAAGGATCAGAGATTGGTCCTGCTCACTCATTCCGATGACCGTTGAGAGAGGTTGTGTGATCATAGCCTGGCATCCTTTGCTGTGTGTCGTCAATCGATGAGAGGTTCATCACACAGATTTCGCTGCAAACCGCTTATACACAACCGGTACCAGCGCCAGCAGTCCCAGGAGCACAAAAGCAGCGATCACATTAGGCGAAGCGATTTCTTTCAGTGAGTTGATCGTACCCAGTTGGCGTCCCGCATAGGCATAGACGAATGAACCAGGAATGATTCCAATCGCCGTGGCGGCAACATATGTTCCGACGTTCACACGCGTGAGCCCCGACACGAGATTCACGACAAAGAATGGAAAGAGTGGGATAAGTCGCAAGGTCAACAGGTAGCTGAATGCGTTTTTGCCGAACCCTTCTTGGAATGGCCCCAGCCACTTCCCGAACTTCTGTTCGACCGTATCCCGCAGCAAATACCGGGCGGTGAGAAATGCGAGGGTTGCTCCCGTCGTCGCTCCGATGTTCACAAACACAGTTGCTCCAATGGCACCAAACAAGAACCCGCCGGCCAGTGTGAGAATCACCGCACCCGGAAGCGACAATCCAGTCACAATCACGTAGGCCACAATGAAGATCCCTACCGCCGCGGCAAAGTTTGCCTCAGTGAACGCCAACAGACTGTCTCGATTTTCTTTCAGCGCGGCCAACGACAAGTACCGTCCGAGATCGAAATAAAAGAACGCGCCGATGGCCAAGGCGATACCCACGGCGATGGAGATCTTGCCTAAATTCGAACTGCTGGACTCACTTTGATTCGCGACAGGGGTGATCATAGCGGCGTCGTGGCGTATCATGGTGGCTCCTCTTTGTTCTGTCAATGAGATAAGCTGCTTGCACGTATGTCCGAGTAGGCCGAGAAGTCTTACATGCTGAGTGAGGAGCGCACAGGGGCTTACGTGCCTACGGAGGCCGCTGTGTGATGAAATGGGCAGGTGTCAGAATGCCGACGCAAGCCCGACCGCCTGGTGGTGGGTTGCCAGATTCGCTTCAATTCCCGTAGTCTGTCCAGAGAGGGAGGATGGAATGGATGAATCGAGCAGACTGACAAGAACCAAAGAACAATGGGCCAGAGCTCGGCGAGGAGGAGACGAGCGAGAAGTCTTTTATGAAGGCGATGATCGTTTACCTCCAGGTCAACACCTCGTCGATAACTTTCCCGTACTGGACCTCGGTTTCAAGCCGGAGATTCCTTTAAACGAATGGACGCTTCGCATTGGGGGATTCGTCGCAGCCCCTGTAATGTGGACATGGGAGCAATTCCTGGCACAACCTCAATTTAAAGATCGGTCAGACTTTCACTGTGTCACTTCGTGGAGCCGTTACGACAACGACTGGGAAGGCGTGAGCTTCAAGCAAGTCATGTCCATCGTGAAACCGCTGTCGCTTGCCCGATTCGTCCTGTTCAAATCCTACGACGATTACACGACGAATCTCCCGCTTGATGCCTGTGACGATGACGATGTGTTACTCGCGCATAGCTGGAACGGCAAACCTCTCTCACGAGACCATGGTGGGCCGGTACGTGTGATCGTTCCGAAACGGTATGCATGGAAGGGGGCGAAGTGGGTGAAGGAAATAACGTTTTCAGACAAAGATGAGAAGGGGTTTTGGGAAGTCCGTGGGTATTCGAACACCGCGCTTCCGTGGAAGAATGATCGCTACGGCTAGCGATTATTTCTTGATCCACCCACCAGGACCTTCAACGAAGTTTCCCGGCCTAGTATTTTGGATGGCTTTTTCTCCGGCGAGCGTTTCAACGGCCTGGACGCTGGTGCCGTTTCGCTTCGCGATATCTTCATAGGCTTGCCGCCGCTTTCGATTGACATCCTCGACCAATGCTTGGGCTTCAGCATTGGAAGGGTGCACTGCTCCCAGATAGCCGTTGGTCTTCTCTCCGACCAATCCCTTTGCTTTCGCGTCATCCAACGACAGCGCGAACGCGGAAGACACGACCATGACCCATAGCATCGCCATACACGCCGCGACTGTCAGCCGTACGATGAGCATCATTCCCTCCAGCAGCTAGAACAATCCGCTGTCATTCGACAAGACCTGATCCAAGTCCTTGTCGACTTTGAGCCGAATCTCATGATCAATCTTCACATTGAGGTTGATGGTAATCGGCTTCTCCGGAGCGGCAACCTCTACCCGTGGCGTACAGGCGCCTAAGGTCAGGAACAGCGTTACCCACGGCAGCACGCTAACGCCTACCTGTATGGTTCCACTCTGCATGGTCCGCCTCACAATGGTCCTAGTCGTTTATACTTTCTTTCGATGGTCCCATGGATGTCTTCGACCAAGCGGAGACTTTTAAGAAGCGTCGGGATGTGCTCCTGCACGGTCAGGTTGAAGTGAATCGGAGGAGTATTCCTGAGGTCAGGATTCCTGCCTTCCAACCGAGCATTCAGGTCCAACATTCCAGTTTCGCCGTATTTGACACCGACCCGCAGCAGCGAGTAATGAAAATTATTGAGGGCTTGCGCAACGAGCTGGAGTTGTCGTTCTGACTCCGAGAGCGTCTTTGACGATTCCGGCGTTGAGGCATACCGTATGACCCCACCTGGAGGCTGTGCCTCGATTATTCCATCTTTCACGATGATCCCACTCGACGTAAGTGTAACTGGAAGTGTCCCGTTGAGTGTCCCGGTTCCCTGAAGTCCCTTCTGTTGGTCCACGCTGAGAATTTTCGCAAGATCAAGATTCCGTAGCGAAAACGTCGCCGTAATCGGTGGTTTGGCTAAGTCTGCCACAGGACCAGGATTACTAATCGTGCCTCCAAATACTTCGCACTGGAAGTCTCGTACCTCGACGATCGGCAGATCATCCGCCACGTTCCATCTGATCTGGTAGAAGGCCGCAAGATTGGTGACGTCAATACCGTTCTGCACTGTCGCCACAGAAATCGAGGCCGGCTGGCTCATAGCGATTAATTCAAGCCCCCGGGTGTAGAACACCATCGTGGTGCTCAAGCCCTTCACGACATAATCATAGTAGTGGCCGGACAGTTTCTCGGCCACCACCTTCGCGGTGAGCGATACCGCGTTCATCATATTGAGTCGGTCACGGAAGCTGCTCGACCAGGACGCATCGACGGTGGCGGTGAACATCCCATCGACCAGATCGCTTGAAGGAGGAAGCCCCATGATCATCTTACTGAGCCGCCGGTCGGTGCCGTTAAACGTCAGCGGACCGATGACTCCATGCATCACGCCTTGCGCCGTCTGCAGCGGCTGTTCGACCTTGGCCGTCACGAATCCTTCGTGCGTCGGCGTATCGATTCGAAGACCGGCCTTGATGCCGTCTTGATCCGCGGAGAATTTGACGGTCCAATCACTCGTGGACGGCCACCAAGAACCGGATTCCGGAATGACCCCGACGGCCGACAACGTCCCTTGTGCAGCCCATGCGGTTTTAGTCGTTTCCGCCGCCTGGATTCTCAAGATCCCTTGCGTGATGCGAATGTTCCGGCCGCTTATTCTCACGGCCGGAGCTCGAATCGTTGCGACCATCGGTCCTCCACTGCAATGGATCGCCGTCAGATCGCATTCAACTGTCAGCGGTTCCGACAGATTCAGCGTGATACGTGAAACGAGCGTGGGACCCTGTCCGATCTGTTTCGCCGTCAGTGAAGATGACGGCAAGAGGACTCCTCGCACATGTGTCCGAGCCAACTTCACCGTTCCTTGAACTTCCCCCATTGCCTCTCTCGCTGAAAGCCGCTCGGTCATGGTCTTCGGGAGAAGACCCTCCAGTCGATAAGCCCCTTCGGCCAAGACCAGCTCATTGCCACGGCCCTCCGCACGGGTAGTCTCGAACTGCGCCACCAATGGTCCTGGTGTCCGACCATACGTCACATGTAATGGTCCATGCGCCACCGTACGTATGGGCGTCTCCTTCCAATAGAGCGTCCCCTGCACAGGCTTCCTGTTGTCAATCCGCACGGGCTGATCCCCATGAGGAAGTATCCATCGGACCGCTTCAGGAATAATACGCGGCTGGGTATTGATCGTCGCGGTGAGCAAGACACCGGGACTCACGGCCCATTCCGCTTGAGTGGCGTTGCCTCCGAATCGACCCTCGTAGGCGACCGCAATATCCTTTGCCACACCTTTCAGAGCCGGCAACGTGACATTGACTCGCATATTGCCGTCCAGATGTGTGCGTTCGTCTTCCCACAAAGAACCGAGGGTGGCCTCCGCGGCTGCAATTCCCGCCCAATCTATCGCCACCTCTCCCATGACCTTCTCCAGTTCCGGACCGATCGGGACAAGGAGGGCGATGAATGGAGCCAGTTCTTGTACATTGATCTGGAGCCGCCCATTGACCTGAATCTGTGAGCCGTTTGGATGCGCCTGCGATTGCCAGGACACAATCGGTGCCGCCTGTGGGCGCTGCGAGGCCAACGTCACCGACCAGGTACTGGCGGAATGCCCCGCGACGACCAGCCCATAGGACGCCGTATCACGCCCGCGAAACGCGAGGTGACCACCGACTTCTCTGCCGCTATACGTCAAATTTCCATCAATCGTCACTCTGCGAAGCGGCCCTGTCGCCTGTTCACGAAAAATGGTGAGATGATCCAGTTGCAACTCGTCGAATGGAAGGATCGGAAGACTGCGTAAGAGATCCCCTGCCGTCAACAATCGCCACGGGGATTGCACATCGTCGGGCCGATCCGAGTCTCTGTCATCTTGCGCAGCGGGCTCGGTGGGGTGCACGTTCAGCACATGGATTGCCGCATCTCGCAATACGATGCGGCTTACACGCCCTTGAAGCAGCTGGGCCAGGTCATATCGTATTTCTGCATCTGTCAGCGAAACCATCAGTCGTTCTTCGCCCAAATCCTGCTGAAACGAGACCACCGGAATGCGCATGTGCGCCCAGCCCGGATAGCCGAGCTGGAGGATGACGTTGCTGTACCCATAGTCACGAAGTTTGTTCGCCAACAGATAGGAGGCAGCCAGCGGCAACAGCAAATAGCAGCTCAAGAGAGCTACCAACCCAAGCAGAACGGCAATTTGGTATCGTTGGGACAACATGGTTCTGACCGGCTCTCACCGATAATTGGGACGGTTGTCAAACAAACACTCAAGTTCTGTCAAGAGGTCCGAACGGCTCTGCCTCAGGACATAGTCCGATTGGACCGCGCTTGGAGACGATCCTCATGCCAAACGAGTCGATTTTTTCTATGAATGATGGGACAGTTCGTGGCTCCGGCGGGGGAACCACCTGCACTGCCGCTATACAGGCCTTTCGCCAGCCATGGCTACGGAACGTTCGCGACGGAGGAGACAAGATGATGCAGAATTATCCCGAAACCGGAGGACGATCAACAGTCGGTTCCTCGCACTTCTTGCAATTCAAACGGGTACCCACATGCTGCTCACGTCCGACGACAGTGAGCACCCACGGACGATTCGTGAAAGGAGGCTGGTGCCGCACATGTTGCCCATGACCGCATGCCAGGTCCGCCACCCAATCTCCGTATTCATCCTGATGATACCCGACGATCGGTTGCTGCATGCTGCTCCAGTTGCTTCAAATACCGGTGTAGGCGAGGCTTAACGTTTCTCGAATGGCAATTCTGACCGTTGGGCGGCCGAGAAGTAGGTCCACCGTCGGTCTTCGTTTTGATCAAAGCTTCCGATAAAAATGACATCCCGCTCAAGATGACGAAATTCTGCGAGGCTCGCATGACAACTTTGTGAATCGATGATACGTGCATCGTACTGTCCGATCACGTAAATCATGTTTCTTGGCGCGTAATAAATATTTCTGCGACCAACATGGCCGGTATCTGGGAACAACTCCGTGGTCGACGAACACCGTCCTGATCCTTTTACATTCAAGGTGAGATTGAATCGTGGGAGGAATGGATCTGTCGCGGTTCTGACGATGGTCAGGCGAAGTTGCGCAGAAGAGATCTCCATGGAGGCAGGCTCAGGAGCACTACTGTTACAGCCGAAGCACGACAGCGTTGAACATCCAAGAATGGTGAGCCACCGTCGCTTTCTCACTTGGACGTAGGAAGCTTTGGGGCTGCTCCGATGACATCGAGCCCTTCCTGGGCGCAAGCATCATCCAGATGGGCACCCGGTGCTCCACCGACACCGATTCCCCCAACCACTTCTCCTCCCATTTCGATGGGTAGCCCCCCGCCCAAAATAAGCATATCGCCGTTGATGTCACGAAGGGCCTGAAGCGTGGGCACTTTCGTAATGAGATCGGCTAATTCGCTCGTTGGTCTCCTCACGCTTGCAGCCGTATAGGCTTTTTTCCGACTGCTATCGACCGTATGGGGCCCGGCTCCGTCGGCACGCCCCATCGCACGAAGGATGCCCGCACGATCCACCACAGAAACGCTCACTCGATATCCGTCCTTCTTGCAAGCGTCCAATGCTGCTTGAATCGCCTTGTTGGCTATGCCAAGCGGCAGTACTGACTCCTTCGGCATCTCGTCGGCGAAGATCACCATCGGTGCTTCTAAGCCCAACAGAGAAAACGCCATGATGCAGGCGACAATTACCCGACGATTTCGGTTCGGTATGAAGCATGCCATGATACTTTGTCCTCCACCATTTTATGTTCAGCCTATGGATATCCAATGAATTCTGTCAAGAGAGCAAGAGACGGGCAACTCAAATTTAGCATTGCTGCGAAGGGGCAGCAGCCCGTTTTCTGCGGGTTGGTCGTACCATTTGGGTGGTCATCGATATCCCCAGGTCTTCAACCAACGTACGGAGGGGTTCCGCGACAGACCATGCTTGAGCCGGACAGCCTCGCGGATGGTGTGGAGGATCCCCATCGAAAATTTCGGATACCTGTCCCAGACAGGCTTCCCGAAGGTGGGCTTCTAGTCCATTAAGAAACGATCGCGCCTTAGTTCTCGTTTCGTCTGTATGTCCAAAAATTTTCAACCACGATGTCACAAACGGACCCAACAGGAACGGCCAGACGGTTCCCTGATGATATGCACCATCTCGTTCCGAGGGGCTCCCTTCGTACCGAGCACGGTATCGAACGTCCGTCGGAGACAACGTTCTCAGTCCTACCGGCGTGAGGAGATGATCCTCGATAATTTGGAGGACCTGTTGTGCCTGTTCCTTCGTCAGGAGATCATCACACAGGGATATCGCAAACACTTGATTGGGGCGAATCGATGGGTCATTGCCCTCCGGTCCATTGATCGTATCGTACAAATACTGCCCTTCTTTGTACCAAAATTTTTCACGAAAAGACTCCACCGCTCGCACTCTATCTTCCTGGCACCGCGTGGCATAATCCGGTTCGCCAAATTGGACGGCAAATCGAGCGCCGACGTCCAGGGCCCTAAGCCACAATGCCTGAATCTCTACCGGCTTACCGTACCGTGGTGTGACGACCCATTCACCGATTTTTACATCCATCCAGGTAAGTTGGATACCAGGCGTTCCACCCGCGATGAGCCCATCTCCATCCATATGGATGTTGTATCGAGTACCTCGACGATAGCCGTCGAGAATCCGTTTGATCACCGGCCAAGCGACTAACCGGACTCGGGTTGCATCTTTGCTGTATGCAAGATACCGATCAATGGCATACACGAACCACAGTGATGCATCAACCGTATTGTACTCTGGGTTCTCGCCAGCATCAGGAAAGCGATTAGGCACCATTCCTTCCGACACATGGGCTGAAAATGACTCGATGATCCGCCAGGCTATTTCATACCGCCCAGTGACGAGACAAAGTCCCGGTAGCGAGATGAACGTATCTCGCCCCCAATCGGTGAACCAGGGGTAGCCCGCGATCACCGTCTGCTTCGTGTCTCGCTGGACCAAAAAGGCTTCTGTCGCCTGCCGTAGCATCCTGACTAAAGGGTCGGGACTCGGTGTCACCTTCGACGGCCGGATACGTCGGAGGCGTTCCTTGTGAGCAAGATCCGCGATATCAAGCTTGTCGGCCGTTTCACTGGTCAATGCCAACGTTTGCGCCTTACCTGACTCCAGCCCGAACAAAAACTCCCCTGGTGACCACCAGTCTTCCTCACAATCCAGTCCTCGCTGCTGTTCCGTCGGATACTGCACATGTCGATACCAATCCGGTTCATGGCGATAGCTTCCAGAATGAAAGACTTGGACAGCCGGCAGACAATGGTAGGGCTGCCAGGTCACCTGTTGTCCCTCGATCTTGGCCACCCTCGAAAGGCTTCCATTCTCGTGATGTAGGCCATGGTAATCACGGCCTGTCAACATCGGCCGTACCCGAAGAACCACATGACGGTTTTTTGTACCAATCGTCTTCCATCGAACAATGACGACGTCGCGGCCCTGAATGCACAAGATTTCACGTTGAACCTTACAACCCTTATAGGAGAATGTCCATGTCGGCCAAGGGATCGGCGTAAACGATGTGCAATGGGTGTATCCGCAAGGATGGACTGCGCCCGGATACAGATTTGTTGAGAGAGAAAACTCCCCTTCCTCGACGTGAATCCACTCCTCCAGGTGGTTGACCAGCACGTATCGATCACTGGGCGGTCGACGCGCCGTCAGCAAGAGTGCATGATACCGGCGCGTATTGGCGCCGGCAACGGTCCCTGAAGCAAACCCGCCGCGAGCGTTCACTTCCAGCCACTCGAGACTCAACGCGCGATCCAGGTTTCTGCAGTGGCCTTTGCTGATCAACATAGTCCATATCTCGTCACTCGCACCTTGTCGTCCGCGAGATACGCTTCATGAATGACGCTTCACGTTTCTATTCCCCCGACTGCTGAATCAACTTAGCGACAAGTCCGGTCCACCCAGTCTGATGGCTGGCGCCGATACCGGCACCGTTATCGCCATGAAAGTACTCGTAGAACAGAATGGCGTCTCGCCAGAAAGGATCTTCCTGGAATTTGTTCGTACCTCCATAGACAGCACGTCGGCCTGTTTTATCACGGAGGAAAATATGAGTCAGCCGGCGGGACAGTTCGGAAGCAACCTCGTATAAGGAGATGAATCGACCGGAGCGTACCGGATACTCAACCTTGTACTCATCGCCGAGATAGTAGTGGAACTTCTGGAGCGATTCGATCAGGAGATAGTTGACTGGAAACCAAATAGGGCCTCGCCAGTTTGAATTGCCTCCGAACAGTCCCGTGCTCGATTCGGCAGGCTCATAGTCTACCCGATAGTCCTGTCCCATGATGGATAGCACATAGGGATGGTCCTTGTGGTAGCGTGAAAGTGCGCGGATGCCGTAGGGGGAAAGAAACTCTTCTTCGTCAAGCATGTACCGCAACACCGACTTCAGTCGCGTGGGATTAACCAGGGACAAAAACCGCCGTACCTCGCCGTCATGTGATTGGGTCTCGACGTGCGCACTGAAATCGTGGCGATTTTCAATGAACCACTGCATGCGGTGCTTAAACCGGGGGAGGCTATCGATTAACTCAGAGTCCAATGTTTCTACGGCGAAGAGCGGGATCAGTCCGACGAGAGATCGGACCTTGAGCGGAAAGGTTTGTCCGTTGGGAAGATGTAGTACATCATAGAAAAATCCATCGTCTTTGTTCCAGAGTTCGATTTTTTCCCCGCCGATGTTGTTCATGGCCCGACAGATATACACGAAGTGTTCAAAAAACTTGCTTGCTACATCTTCGTACGCCCGATTATCCCGTGCCAGCTCCAGTGCGATCGAGAGCATGTTGAGGCAATACATCCCCATCCAACTGGTCGCATCTGATTGTTCGATATGGCCGCCGGTCGGTAAGGGCGCACTTCGATCAAAAACGCCGATGTTATCGAGTCCTAAAAACCCACCTTGAAAGATGTTCTTACCCTCGGCATCTTTTCGATTGACCCACCAGGTGAAGTTCAATAACAGCTTATGGAACACTCGCTCGAGGAACACTCGGTCACCGACTCCTCTCCGCTTTCTTTCGATCTTATACACACGCCAGGCAGCCCAGGCATGGACCGGTGGATTAACATCGCCAAAGGCCCACTCATACGCGGGAATCTGACCATTCGGGTGCATGTACCATTCTCTGAGCATCAGGATCAGCTGTTCTTTGGCAAAGGTCGCATCAACAAGGGCGAGCGGAATGCAATGGAAGGCGAGGTCCCAAGCTGCATACCAGGGATACTCCCATTTATCCGGCATCGAGATCACGTCGGCATTGTAGAGGTGCGTCCAATCGGAGTTTCGCCCATGCAGCCGTTCCTTGGGAGGCTCGGGCATTCCAGGATCGCCGACGAGCCAGCGTTTCAGGTCATAATGATAGAACTGTTTGCTCCACAATAATCCAGCAAACGCCTGTCGCTGGACTCGCCTTGCATCCTCGGAGAGATGAACCGGAGCCAGTTCGTCATAAAACTCATCGGCCTCTTGGAGACGTTGCTCGAAGAGTTCATCGAACGCTGGAACTTCAAATCCTATCACCTCTGTTCTATTAGTTAGACGCAGGCGAATGGTCTTTGATGCTCCAGGAGAAAGTGATAATTGATACTGCGCTGCAGCTTTTGAGCCGATCCTAGCGGGATTCACCGCATCCTTTTGGCCATGGATTATGTAGTCATGAAAACTATCTTTCACGTATTTGGCGCCATCCCGATCACCGTATAATCGGCGGGTATTCGTCTCATTTTCAGTAAAGAGAACCGGTGGCTTCCCTTCACACCATAGGCGACGTTCTCCATAATATTCGTGATCCAATTCAATCACACTCATGTCTCCGACAGATGTTCCTTCACGCATTCTCGGCCGACGCGCATCGATTCCCCACGACCAGGTATTCCGAAACCAGAGAGTGGGTAACAGCGTCAACTCGGCATGATCTGGCCCTCGATTGATGGCCTGGATACGAATGAACAGATCTTCAGGCGTGGCCTTCGCATACTCCACCAATACATCGAAATAGCGGTTCTCATTAAACACTCCGGTGTCGATCAGCTCGTATTCCAACTCTCCACGTCTGCGACGGCGATTTTCCTCTACCAGCTCGGCATACGGAAACTCTATCTGTGGATACTTATAAAGATACTTCATGTATGAATGGGTCGGCGTTGAATCTAAATAGAAATAGTATTCTTTTGCATCTTCCCCGTGATTGCCTTCGTTACCTGTCAAACCGAATACGCGCTCCTTCAGAATGGGATCGCGTCCATTCCAAAGAGCGACGGCAAAGCAGATGTATTGGTGACGATCTGAAATCCCGGCCAGCCCGTCTTCGTTCCATCGGTAGGCGCGCGAGCGGGCATGATCATGAGGAAAGGCTTCCCACGCCGTTCCGTGGGGACTGTAGTCTTCGCGTACCGTTCCCCAGGCACGTTCGCTCAAGTAGGGGCCCCACCGTTTCCAGTGTTGCTTACGAACCGCATCTTCACCAAGCCGTTGCCGCTCAGCATTTCGGGAATTTTGAGGGCGAGAAGATGTTTGAACTGTTTTCACCACCGGACCTCTTACATGGCACGAGATAGAAGCCAAAGAAGCTACGATGCACCCACTTCAAGCAAGAATCAAGCCGGTGTTCGCTTGATACCAAGACCTGAGCTCACTCCTCTCTTCGGTCTCTCAGATGTTTACCTGAAGAACGCATCGATCGTGAGTCGAGAAGAAAGCGATAGTATTACACGGAATCGTCGAGAACAGAGGAGGCGCTGAAGGAGATTGGACTGAAAAACGGGCAGGCCACTGAGAACGAATGCTTAGCTCCAGACTACTCGTTCTTGATTTAAGAGATATTCGATGACTTCGATGCTGTTCCGCATCTGGATCTGTGCTTGCTCGGACATGGGGAGCACGGCGCCGACCAACTTGCCGGATTCCATATCCATGAGCGAGGGGATGCCTTCACCCGACGGCTTTTCAAGATTGCTGCGAAAGCTAGCCAACGGAGACCTCCTGGTTGAATCCTTTGTCGGCGCGTTTGTGGCCTTACTTTAGTTGAGGAATAAATTGGAAGGACACGCGCTATAGAGATAGCATACCATACAAAATGCCCACCTCATGGGCATCACCTATCCTATTGTTCCACAATGGTCCTTAGCGATTTTTCGTGGGAGTCAGAAGAGGAGGAAGCGCGCCAAGGTAACGAAATGCTCCGCGATTGAGCAGCGTCGTGTCAGGCTTCAACCGGAAGTCGTCATGCTCGGCATCGACAAAACGTGGATCGGCCGTCATATCCGACTCAGCCTGGAGTTCCGGCGCATGAATGTTCGGGGACCCGGCCCTCATATAGTTCACCTCACTATTGAATAACGCGTTGTACGATGTCTTGGTCTGACTCGACGCGGCAATGAGAAAGCCGACTTTATTGAGGCTCAGAATATTCCCCGATGCCTCGATCGTGGACAAGCCTAAGAATGCCGCTCCGCCACCGTTCTTGACCAGGGTATTATTGATCAAGACCGCTCTTGCCTGGTCGCTGATCACGACGGCCTCGAACAAATTTCTGGTGATGATATTGCGCTCAAGCCGAACCAAAGACTTGCCGGTCACATTGACACCGTGGTCGTTGTCATGGATGAAATTTCCTATCAGAATGGCCTGAGAATCAGAAAAGTGCACGCCCGTCGTCTCACTCCCCCCGATCACACAGTCTTCGATACGAACATCTTGTACCTGTTGGCCGAAGACCATCCCTTTCACATGAACCTGACGCAGTGTGATGCGGTTTCCGTTAAAAATACCGAGAGCATGTCCTCCATGCTCGTGGATCGTGAGACCGCTGATCTCAATATCCGTTGCTCCATACGGCCACTTACCCACATGCAGCACACCAACCATCGTCCCACCTCCCAGCAGGACAACTTTATCGACCCCAACACCGACAATCTTGAGCTTGTCTTTACTATGAATCGTTACGTTCTGCGCATAGGTCCCGGCCTTGATCAACACCGTATCGCCCTTCCCGGCGTTATCAACCGCCTCTTGAATTGAAGAGAAATCCCCAGATCCATCAAGGGCGACGGTGATTGTTCTAGGTGATGCTGCAGGTGGCTCGGCAAGGGCAGCTAGAAGCCCAGTATTGGTTAATCCGAGGACCATCGCCGTGAGAAAGGCAGACCGCATGGAGAATTTCATACAAGTTGGCAGTCTACACTGTCAATCACCCTTTGTCGTACGAAAGACCGCATGATAAGCTCCGCCGCCATGATACTCGTCGGCTTGACTGGTGGCGTGGCGACAGGCAAAAGCACGGTCGCAAAAATGTTTAGGCGTTGCGGCGCCATCGTCATTGACGCCGATGAATTGGCCCGAACGGTTGTCCAACCCGGCAAACCGGCCTGGAGGGAGATCGTCAGAGCGTTCGGCAGGGGCATCTTGAACCGTGATCGCACCATCGATCGCCACGCTTTGGGCACGATCGTCTTTCACGACGAAAAGAAACTTCGCCGACTTGAACGAATTATCCACCCCCGCGTCTCGCGTGAGCAGACCAGATTGGCCAAACAAGCCGCAAAGAAAGATCCAAAGGCGATCGTGATCTACGATGTTCCTCTCCTCTTCGAGGCTGGCATCGACACACGCGTGGATCAGATCATCGTCGTGACGGCTGATCGTGAAGCTCAGATCGCCCGTCTCAAAAAACGCAACGGACTTACGAGAGCTGAAGCGCTTCGTCGGATCAGAAGTCAGATGCCATTGTCGAAGAAGGCTCGCTCGGCTGATATCGTCATAGACGGGACATTGCCTCGTGCGGTCTGTAATAAGAGAGTTCATGAAATCTTCAGGATCCTCTCAAAACTCACCTAGCCGGCTCTTGCATCTCCGCTTAAGTCAGGATGCCCTCAATATGTTGTGGTCAGCTCCTGATCGGAAACTGTGGCAACTCTTGTGCGCAGCGGATAACGCGGCCGGGCGTCAGCCCGTGTGCGCTGCCAAGCCTAAGCAACGTCTGAAACGCAGCCATCGGGATCTTCCGGCGGTTCTGCCAGAACGCGAACTCGTCCAGATACATCTGCAGGTGGTGGCGGCCGACCCCATGATATGTCCCGATGAGCCACTGTTGCAGATTCCCGATCGCCCGGTCCGCCATGGGCACGACCGATGGGGTGCCGCGCCGCAGAGCGCTCCGGGTCGGTTGCTTGCGGGGCACATGCCGGACGTCGGCGGCTTGCACGCTGTCCCACCCTTTCGGCGCGTCGGTACAAACGGTCGACCCTGGCGCGACATGTTGACGGACGAAGTGCAACATCGTAGCTTGGGTAAAGTCAGGCGCTACGGCCAGGCGCACGCGGCCCGTACGTTCCGCACGTTTCTCCACCGCCACCAGCACGATCACGGCTTTGCGGCCTTTCAGTTGCCGACTCCCCCGCAGCCCCTGCTGTGGGCCGCCAACCAGGTGTCATCGATTTCCACATCGCCATGCAGAGGCTCGCGACCCACGTTGACCATGGCGCGACGCAGCTTATGCAGGATTACCCACGCTGTCTCGTAGCGCCGAATGCCCAGTTGTCGTTGCAGCAGCAACGCCGAGATGCCACGCTTGTCGGTCGTCATCAGGTACGCAGGCCAAAACCACGTGGTCAATGGCGTCCGGGTTCGGTGAAACACGGTGCCCGCCGTCAGCGATACCTGGTATCGGCACTGGGCGCATTCGCTGCGAGGCCATTCTCGCAGCGGGTACGCGCGCGCTCCGCCGCACCGTAGACAGCGAAAGCCCTCGGGCCACCGACATGCCTCCAGGTACGCCCGGCAGGCTGCCTCCTCGGCGAACTGCCGCTGGAATTCTCGGAGACTGGTCGGGAACGGTGGGCGCGGCACTGTACCGCTCCCGATTTCTTGGACACGGTTCTTGCCGTCGTGGACCTGACCGCCAGGGCGCCTTGGTCGGCGATCGGCGCTCCACCGCCCATTGTGGGCGTTGTCTTTGGGGGGCCACCCTTCAAGCGGCTGCCAATTCACGACCATCGACCTTGTCATGCGGCCTCCAGCGTGGCCACCAGGTCTCGACGTACC
>JBBIKN010000024.1:0-36186 GCA_037445435.1 Nitrospira sp.
AGTCAGTGCCTGCACACAAGTGCGTTGGGCCTAATGTCGGACAGGCTCCTAGCCCCTTAGTGTCAAACACGATGGCATAGCCTCCATCCTGGCCATACCCCCGCCACTGACTCAATAACCCATTTTGAGGAACCCATTCGTCACAAGCTGTACAAAATGAAGTCACATAATGATCCTGCGTTTGCTCTTGTGCCTCTCTGAAAGCTGCAAGAAACTCTGATAAGCATTGTTCCGGCGATTCAGAAACATACCTCGGAAGTTCCGGCTTCAGAATCATCCGTAACCGATTACTAAAAAACCGATCACCTCTTCTGAATCATTAAGAAATCGGGCATGAGTCGCCCACAGCGTTTTGCTCGTGACAATCCCCATAAGCCCATCGGCAGTTGTATAGTGCATCAGCTCTGAATACTCCTCGTACACCGTCTTATCGGGTGTCACACTTAGGTCCGTCATATATTCACTAGGCTGTACGAGATTGAGGTGCGATTCTCACCAGCACCTACTGTGCAAGTGGGATTAGGTTCACTGTACCGCGATTCGCGTAGCTAGATTAATCAACACGCCTTCGCTCACTCCCAGATCGCCCACCAAATACTCCTCTGATCCAGCCTCCATAGTCGCCCAGATAATGATCGCGCTGCCGGCGATGATTTTTGCCCTCTTGACTGTCACGAGTTGAGCAGCGCACGAAATTCTTCAAGCGTCAGCCCTGCCTGTCGAAGCATTTCGTGAAAGAGCCACTTGGGAATGTCGCGCTTGTGCTGATGACTGATCCGGACGCGCAGAATCGACCCATTCGGCAGGAACTTTCGCCAGGTTTCGTGTTTTTCCGATCGGAGATGTTCGAACCCTGCACGCTTGAGTACAATGCGGAAGTCGCTATACGTGAACGAGGCCATGCTTGATCTCGATCAACGTGCGCAACTCCCAATCAGTCTTACAAGCATCTATGGCTTCGATATAGGGTAAATGGTGAGCTCGGTTAGGACTCGCCGCATATCGATCACGGTCTCGGAGATACTCTTTCGCGTAGTCTCGAATTGCATCGATCAGGTCTTCCAGCGCAGCGTCGACGGTCGGAAGTTCCGTCACAAGATCCAACTCTGGACACTTGGCGCAATAGTGGCCGTTGTCCTTCGCAAGAAGAACCGTCAATAGAGGTTCAGCAACCATGATCTTGGGTCCTTTCCCTCGACGACGGGTCGTCCTTGAAATTGCCATGACGGTTCCTCCCAACGAGATGCATTGTAGTCCACCAGTTGAGCATGAGCAACTTTACTCGTGTTTCCCTGCTCTCCGATTTTCTGTTCGCATCGCTAGATTAATCAGCACCCCTTCTCTTAGACCTAGATCACTCACCAGACACTCTTCTCGACCCAGCATCTCCATAATCGTCCGGATGATGATCGCGCCGGCGGCGATGACTTCTTCGCGGTTTTTCTCTAAGCCTGGCAAGCCGACCCGTTCGGCTTTCGCTTTGCTGAGCAGTGTCTGCTCCAATTCACGAATCGTTTCCAATCTCAGTCGGTAGTTATGGATGCGTGCCGGCTCGTAGGTGGGAAGCTTCTGAGCCATGGCGGCGAGGCTGGTAACCGTACCGGCGGTGCCGACGAATGTTACCTGTCGATAGTCACCCATATCGGCAACGGCTGCTTTCGTTTCTCGAATCACCCACTCGCGTGCCTGTTGGAGTTCCTCGACAGTCGGAGGATCATGGTGCAACACCCGCTCGCAAAGACGAACGACTCCGATATCGATCGACTGGATGACGGGCTTCTGGCCTGGACGATCCAGAATGAACTCGGTACTCCCACCGCCGATGTCCAACGCCAGAATGTCAGCCATACTCGGAGGAAGTCCGGAACGAATGCCAAGTAGAGTGCGCCGAGCCTCCTCGTCCCCCGTGATGATTTCAACCTCGAACCCGGCCTCGCGTCGCACTCGTGTAAGAAACTCATCCCGATTCGCCGCGTCTCGGACGGCGCTTGTCGCCACGACCGAGGTGGCCTCGACATGATAGCTATTGATGACATTCCGCCATTCTTGGAGGCAGTGAATGACCCGATCAATCGCCGCAGACCTCAGTCGTTTGGTCTGATCAACGCCCTCGCCCAAGCGGAGAATACGCCGGTCTGATCGAAGTTCTGTGAGGGGACGCCCAGGGCTTAGATCTGCGATCAACAAACGGCAGGTGAGAGTGCCGATATCAATGCCTGCCAAGCGGTGGGTGCGCTGAGGCGGAGCAGTCATTGCTCGTTCCGGATTTCTTCCATGTCGGCTTCCAGTTTCTTCCTCGATTCCTTGAGCACCTCAACCTCTTTGACGAGCCGCACGATCTCGGCATCGTACAAGACCCGCTCCGCCGTCTCGCCCCGCTCCTTCATGTCGACGGCACGTTCGCCGATATCTTTGTACAGATCGGAAAGTTGTTGGTCGAGCTTGCGGACCTCCAGCCTCATTCGAAGCAGTTCCGTCTCTTCCAAGGCACGGCCGGCAGCATGGACGGTTCCCAGCCGCAGGGTGGCAATCCCGGCTCGCAGATCATCTTTTATTCGCTGAAAGAGTCCCACCGATGCCTTAACTTATGGATCCCAGTTCGAGTTTTTTCTCCCATTTGCGCAACATGGCCTCGCGCATCCCCTGATGGGCCGGTTCTTTCAATCCTGGGTCAGATTTTAGCAGCGAAAATGCCTCTTCCCTGGCCTGTTGCAACAGGTCTCCATCTCGCACCAGATTCGCCACACGAAACTCCGGCATTCCCCATTGGCGCAATCCAAAGAACTCCCCGGGGCCTCTGATCCGCAAATCATCCTCGGCAATCACAAATCCATCGTTTGACCGAACAAGCGCCTCCAGCCGCTCTCTTGCCGTAGACCCGGACTCCTCACTTCCGATCAGGCGCCTTCCCGACAACGTCCTTCCCCGTCCGAGATGCTGAGCCATCAAGAGGCAGTAGGATTGCTGGTGGCTCCGCCCCACCCGTCCGCGCAATTGATGCAGTTGTGCGAGGCCAAACCGCTCGGCATGCTCGATCAAGATGACCGTCGCATTCGGCACATCGACTCCGACTTCGATCACCGTTGTCGCGACCAACACGTGAATCGTTCCGGCCTTAAAGTCGGCCATCACGGCTTCCTTTTCGGCGGCTTTCATGCGTCCATGCAGCAGGCCGACACGGAATTCAGACAATTCCCCGTGCTGCAACTGTTTGGCTCCCTGAATTGCGGCCTGGAGGTCGGACTTTTCCGATTCGTCCACCAGCGGATACACGACATACGCTTGCCGTCCGGCACGTAATTCATCTCGCACAATTTGATAGGCACGCCGTCGCTGCGTTTCATGAAAAAGAAACGTCCGCACCGGCTTTCGTCCAGGCGGCAGGACGTCGATCACCGAGACATCAAGGTCACCGTACACCGTCATCGCCAATGTCCGGGGAATGGGTGTGGCGGTCAAGACCAGCACGTCCGGCTTGTAGCCCTTGTCGATCAAGGTCTTGCGCTGCAGGACGCCGAACCTGTGTTGTTCATCGATCACCGCCAACCCCAGGTTCTTGAACTGTACTCCCTGTTGAATGAGGGCATGAGTTCCGATCGCCACCTGAATGTTTCCCGAGACCAGCTCCTCAGCCTGCGCCTTCTTCACCGAAGTTTTCTCTCCTCCCCGCATGAGAATCGTACGGAGTCCAAGAGCCTGCAACATTCCGGACAGGTTTCGATAATGCTGCTCCGCTAGAATCTCGGTCGGTGCCATCAGCGCGGCCTGATAGCCTGACCCACAAGCCATCACCAGAGCATGCAAAGCGACCGCCGTTTTCCCTGATCCCACATCGCCTTGGACCAGACGATTCATGGGACGCGGCGAAATCATGTCCCGGAATATTTCACGGATGACGCGATCCTGCGCCGCCGTGAGACGAAACGGCAAGAGACGACCGAGCTGTGGCAAGAGGGGCGTCCGTGGGTTGAACCGTAGGTCCTTCGGCTCTTCGTGCACCGAGCGATGTCTGGTCGCTAAGGCCAGTTGGAGCAGCAGGAGTTCCTCAAACGCCAATCGTCGATGCGCCACTGTCTTCCCTTGCTCCAGGAGGTGAAGATCGGTGCCGGCCTTGGGGTAATGGATATCATGGAAGGCTTCATGAATCGGGATCAGGCGCTGCCGCGATCGAAGGGGCACAGGCAAATGGTCAAGAAGTTCCATTCTATGGTCCACCAATAGATTTTTCACCAGCACCCGCATCTGGCGAGAGGTCCATCCCTTGGTCTCGTGATAGATCGGAACGATTCGACCGACATGCAGCGTCGATTCGGTATCTTCCCCGATGATTTCATATTGTGTCACATCCATTCGCGGAACCATCCATCCTTGTCGACCTGAGAGCACCCGACCGCTCATCATTACGCGAGTCCCAACCGTCAGCATCTCCTCTAAATACGGTTGATTGAAGAAGACCACCTGCATTCGTCCAGACTCATCTTCGACGCCGACTTCCAACACACTCAAGCGCCGATTTCTTGTCCGTTTCGCCTTACATGTTCCGATCATTCCACAAATCGAGGCGATCATCCCCGGCACAAGATTCCCGATCGGTGTCATGACTGATCGGTCCTCATAACGCCAGGGAACGGTCCAGAGCGCATCCTCCACCGTCGCGATGTGCAATCGTTGCAAAATATTGGTGCGCTTCGGTCCGACCCCTTTGATGAACCGGACTGGAAGATTCCAAAGATCGGACCGGCCGGCACTCTTCCCTTCGGAGTGATAAGGAAGTTGCCTTGGCGAATCTTTCATCCGAACAGGCTTCGCTTGATCAACGGCTCGCAGCGCCTTTATGAGCAACGCAGCCGCCTGCAACCGTCGGCGCTGCTCATCAAAGGGTAGTGCCGGTTGAAAATCGATGAAGAGGTCACGCAACGAAATCAGGCGGGCTTCTATAGCCTTCGGATACACCTCTTGGCGAAGGGCAGACAAGACCTGGGAGGAGATAAATGAACTTAGATTTGTGACAGCCCTGAGGTGGGCACAATCATCTCGGCTCGCAAACTCGATCGGCCGCGCAATGCGGTCCAGCCACTCTTGAAACGGCATGTGCTGGTTCGATCCAGTGGGAGCCTGCATATGGGAAGGGATCGTAGCACAGCGTTTCTCAGCGCTCAACGAACCAGGCAAACCTCATGTCAGAGTGCGCGGCTTGTTTTACCGGATTGCTTGGTCACATTTTCCTAGGGTGCTACACTCGGTCTCACACACATGTACCGTCGCAACATCAGACATATCCTGATACCGCTCGCAGTCGGCCTGGTACTGGTGATTGGATACAATCTATTCTTGCGGCCTGTCCAGCCACCCCGGACGTCGCAGCTCACCGAAACCGTCGAACCGGTCGCTCCTCCTCCCTCTCCACCCGTGAACAGGTCGCCCGAACGTGAGACACCGTCGGTTCGCGTGCTCGATCAGAACGCGGTACCGTCGACCCCGCATGAGGGCTTGCTGGAAGCCATTCGCGATGAAATTGAAAAGCATAACTTGTCGCTCGCCGAGACGAAACTGAAAGAACTCCCTCCAGCCGTTCTGTCCGACGCGAAGTCCAAGTCTTTCGTCGCCATCCTGTGGAACAATTTAGGCTTGCAGCAGGAACGGCTCAATGGGACTCTGGCTTCGGTTAAAGCGTTCAAGCGAGCCGCGGATCTTGACGAGTCGAATCCCGTGATCCTCATGAATCTGGCCCATGCCTACTGGGAGCAGCGGGATCGCTCACTGAATGAAGAATTCTTGATGAAATTGATGAAGGCGGCCCCACAGGAGCCATTCCCCCACTTGGCCATGGCGGACTTGTTACAAGAACAGGACAAACTGGAAGAAGCGACCCAACATTTAAACCAGGCTGCCAACCGAGCGCGGCATGATCCAGGATTGCAGTCTTATCTCATCGCCGTCACAACGAAGATTCGCCGCACTCGGTCGGTCGAATCCCACATGACTGCGAGAAGCAGCACTCATTTTGTCGTAAAGTTCGACGGTGAGGAAGACCAGAATACCTGGGTCGCAGTGTTGGAGCTTCTTGAAGAAGCGTATCGAGAGATTGGACAAAAGTTCAGTCATTTCCCCTCGAAACCGATCATGGTCGTCCTCCATACCAAGGATTCGTTTCAAGGAGCCACTGGAAGCCCGGCTTGGGCCGATGGCCTTTACGACCCGACTCTTGGACGCATTCAGATTCCCACACAAGGGGCCACCACGGATCGGAAGTGGTTGGCGAGCGTCCTCCGTCACGAATATGTCCACGCCCTGCTCCACGACCGCCTAGGAGCAAGCAGTGGGACGCTGCCGACCTGGCTGAACGAAGGCCTGGCCATGCAATTGGCCGGAGATGCGTGGCCCGACCTTGATCAGGCCATGAGCGGGGATATCACAGTAATTCCCTTGACGTATCTGGAAGGCTCTTGGGCCGCATTGCCGGCCGGTACGTCGACGGTCGCCTATTTAGAGGCTCATTCGGCAACACGGTATTTGATTGAGCGATGGGGGATGGCACGCGTTGATGAATTGCTGAATGCTTTCCACGCCAAGTCGTCGGTAGCGGCCGCGCTTCAAAACACACTGTTTATTTCCTACGAACAGTTCCACCGGCAATGGCTCGAGGGCTTCGAACGAAACCGATCGTAACTTTGTCGGCTTCCTCGCCGGTCGATCGGTCATGGATACTCGCGCCGTTAGATCGATCCGGCTGCGGACTCTCCCTGTGGGACATGAGGCCAGGCGGGAAGCCTATAGGCCTGATCGCGGTGCGACTGCTCGGGCGCTTCATCGGAATCCACCTGAGATAGCTGGTCTTCCCAAAGAACGTTCCTTCCAGTGGGATCATACATGCGAATTCGGAAATTAAAGGTGTGGGCACTCGCCGGCGGAAGGCTGTCCGGATGGATCGTTCGATCTACGATTCGGTGGACTTGCGGAATTCGTGTCCGGATGGTCGTAAACTCATCTTCCCACATAAGTATGCCGGTGGCCGCGTCCATTGCGCGCAGTAAAAACACCGGCTGCTCCATAGGCGCTTCAGCCACCGGTCCACTCGTCAGAGTCGCTCGCCGCGGCAGCGCGGTCGATACGACTTGTCCGCCTGCTTTCCGATCAGGCTGCACAAGATTGAGTCGCCCCTCCCATTGAAACACACCGGTATTCGCGTCGTATACCCGCAACACAAAATTGGAGAGATCTGTAGCACCAAGCCCCACTCCACCGGCAAAAATGCGCGGCCCGCGACTCGATCTCACTCCATCGCTTTCCTTGACGGCCAGTTCGTAGACGTCATCAGACAAGACGTCGCCGGATTCAGCGTCATACACCTTTACCGCGATCGTGGAAACGGTACCGATTTGGTACCCGAACCCTGCGGCCACAATCGACCGGCTTTCTCCTGTGCCGACTTCGCACCAGGCCGGACCAATAGAGAAGGAGAAACATAGGACGAAAGCCAATAGCCAGCGCAGAACCTTCGAAGGATCATGGGGGGGCCAGTCCTGCGGTTGATTAGTCACATGAACGAGGCCGGAACAATTCTGCAATGCGACAGATCTGCGCAACATATATCTACCCTCCAAAAGCTGAGCGCATTCTGGAAGAGGATAGATTGTTGGTAAATTCCTCGCTGTAGGCAGGATCCCCCCCAAAGAGGGGATCTCGAAAAGGAAGAACCCCCACTTATCTTATCTCAGTCTTGTTGACTGGGAAGCTTGGCCTCGCCAAACCATCGATACCGATGGCGTGCAATCCTGCGATAACCCCATTCGGCCAGTCGCTTTGCAGAAAAGAATCGTAACCACCACAACAGAAGCTTCCCGCCGCGTATGTAATGAACGAGAGGAAGAAACGCCTCGAGTCCCTGAAGTACTTCCCCGGAAGGTTGAATCAAGAAAGCTATATCAGGGCGGCCAGAACGATAATCCGGCCCTAAGATCCGTTTTGCCGCTTCACTCTGATATGCAAGGAACCTCACGTCGGATTCTCCTTGCCCGACTCCCAGCTTTTCGAGTTTCTGTTTTGTGGAAACGCACAATCGGCATTCTCCATCATAGACCAATAGCCGGACTTGCGTAGATGACCGACCATCGCTTGGCTTCTTGGACTCCATGATGGAAGAAAGTTAGCACTCTGAACCGCAGGCAACAAGACAGCCATTGCCGATGTTTTCCCTCCCGGTCTATAGTCTTGAGATGAAACAAACCGTCTTGCTGAATCTATTGATCGGCACACTCATCGTCGAGGCAGGATTTCTCCTGATAGCAAGCGACGTATCCTCAAGGCCGGGCATGGCGTGGAGAATCGGCTTTTTCATCCTCATGCCTCTGGCACTCGCGGTCTTGATTTGGCTTCAACTTCGATGGGCCGCCATGGTGTGCGTGATCTACGCCACGGTCGGCTTGGCAATGGATATCGCTACGATCGTTCAGAAACTGGCAAAGGATACAGAAGGTATTGTGTCCATGACGGCCAATGGAGTCAGCGGGCTTTTCTATCTCTGCTTGATCGTGTTTGGCGGTCGGTCGTTTTTAGACGCGGACCAGGGACCGATGCCTCCAGAATCCCGTCCTCCCAGTCCTCCGTTCCCTTCTTGATGCGGAGCGGTCTGACACCCACAAATCCGGCTTCTGTCAGCCATTTTGTCGTCTCTGAAGCCGAGTAGGTGTTTCCGCCTTCCGTAAACAACAACATCGACACGGCAAACAAGCTTGCCTCTGCCGGGTACAACCCTTCGCGATCGTGCAGAAACGCGTCTTGAATGATGAATCGCCCACCAGGCCTCAATGCCGCCAAAGCCCGGCGAAAAATGGCGCGGTTCTCTTCGGGCGAATAAATGTGCAGTACATTCGAATACCAGATGACATCATACGTGCCTGGGATAGGGTTATTCGAAAAATCGAGCGTGAGATAAGAGAGTCGCCGCCTCGCTTTGTGAGTGGCGGCGATTTCTTTGGCCACCTCAAGGGCGGCTTCTCGATCACAAACGGTGGCGCGGAGCATGGGATTTTTTGCGAGAAATGCCATGGCATAGGTGCCTGGCCCTCCACCGAGGTCCAAAAGTGTTGTGGCACGAGCTAGAGGAATCTGGGCCGCAATCGCCGGGGCAATTTCTAAGGTCCTGTGGTGCATGGCCCATGTGAACTGTCGACGATAGTCGGGACTGTCGGGAATGTCATGGTCGATCGGCAAGCCGCTCCGCACGGATTCCAACAGTCGTACCCAGTCCGCCCAATGACGTGTGATCAGATTCAAATACCCGCCCCGATAGGAGCGATGGTCGGCATTCAGCGCCGTTGCCCCCAGCCGGCTATTCCTATATCTGACGCCTTTTTTCTGTAAGACCCCCGCCGCCGCGAGATTACGACACAGGATGCTGAGACCTCTTTCGCTGACCTTGAGCTCCTTGGCCAAATCGGGAATCGTCCACGATCGCTTTCCGACGGCCGTAAAGAGATCCAGCTCCAGCGCGGCCAGCAATACTCGTGGCAATCGATAAGCTGTGACAGCATCCCGAAATTCGTCGAATGTCGTGATTCGTTGAGTCACGATGCACTTCCGATTTGTTGGCAGCACCATCGGAGAAGATCTTCCAACTTGGTGCGATTCTGCAGATCCGCACCTCGTGCAAACGTGACCGCCACAAACTCATCGGTCATCTCGGTCTCCTCAACGAACCCCGATTGCAGGAGGAGCGTCCGGTATTTGGCGACAGCGGGCTGAATGAAGTACTTGGCTTGCTTTGCCACTTCATCGGTTCCTAAGTCCTCCGGCGTGCCTTCCGACATGAGGGCCATCACCTCATCCATTGCCATCCCATACTGGCACAGGACCCTCCCGTCCGGTCTGACTTCTAAGAGCCAGCCATCTCCACCAAGATCCATGAGGAGCGGACCGTCGGGCTCCAATTCGTAAAACTGGGGGAATGACCTTTTGAGATCGGCACGCAGCTGGGTCCAGCTTGGGGAAGCTTGCTCCGTCATGCCTGCATCCCTCGAGGTCGCGACTGATTCGGATCGGTGAGGCGTGCACGAAGTGTTTTTAAACGGAGAGTGTTTTCTTCAAGTTTCGGCAGTCCATACTTGCGATCCATGTGTACCACCTGTTCGAGAAGATCCGCCGCATCCTGTAAACGACCCATTTCCTCATAACATTGCGCCAGCACGTATCGGGCGCCACCGACACGAAGTTCGTCCCGTAACCGTTCAGCGATCGACTGGCTGGTTTGGCAACAGGCAGTCGCTTCCTCGTAACGTTGTTGCATCAAGAACGTGCGGCCGATCATGCGCCAGGCGTCCGCCACACCGCCCAGATTGCCCAATCGACGCATCAACTCCAACGACCGTTCATACAACTCAATGGCCTGGCCAAACTGACCGGTCTCACGGGCGACCAGACCAAGGTCGGAAAACAGGACGGCTTGAGCCGGCTCATCATGCGTTTTGACCATGAGGTCGAGGGCCTCCAAATAATAGGCCCGCGCCCGATCCCATTCTCCGGCATCAGCCCGGAGATTACCCAGATTCGCCAGCGTCGTTCCAATCCCCTTCTCATCACCGAGATTTTTTTGCAGCTCCAAAACCTCTTGATAATGTGCCTGCGCAGAATCCCGTCGTCCGCTCACTGCGCAGATATTACCCAGATTGCCCAGAGTCGCCACGAGTGCGCGTTGGTCACCGGTGAGCCGATCGCACTCCAGAGCCTTGACGTAGCAGGCATAGGCCTCTGTATAGTATCCGCGGGAGAAATGCTCGTTGCCTTGACGATTCAATTCTTCAGAAAGGCCGTTACGTAGCACCATCATGACACCGACAGCAGCCGCTCCACCTGCTGCTTTCCCCCAGTAAGGACGGAAACGCCGTCTCCCACGAGAAGGCTATCGAATTCGTACTTCAGAAGACGCCGGAGTCCTTCCTTGGCCTTCGCAATGTCCGTATACTTCTCAGAGGGGAGCATGCTCACCGCCCCCGGCGGTTTGCCGATCACCGCGTCTCCTACGATCAAGATCCCTCGTCCCCGTTGAATGAATAGAGCGCTCTCTCCTGGTGACTTCTGGTCTTTGAGATGGATGACCCACAGTCCGCCGGGCAAGAGTTCACCGTCTTTGTAGGTTTTCGTCGGCGTCACATCCATCTGTGTGGCATCAGCTTCCGGCACCTGCAGCTGACATTTCAACTCAACCTGATAGGCGGCAGCCTCTCGGAGGTGATCTCGGTTCGTGACAATGATGTAGTCGATCGGCTCATGGCGCCGGAGGACCTCTCTCGCCTCAGCGGTCATCGGAGGTGGATCAATCAGAATCTTGTGCTCGCCGATCAGCAGGAACAGACCGTTGAAGTCGAGCTGCTTCTCATCCGAAAACCACGACCATTGCCAAATGCCGGGCAAAATTTGTTTCATGGCAAGGGACGATGCGTAGAGTGTATCGTTGACGACTTATGGTACAGAGCAATCACAGGCTGGAGATGGCGTCCTTGATCGTTTTGGCGACTTTTGTCTGAATGCTTACTTCGCTGGGCAAGTCGATAATGTCATCTTCCGGCACAGTGATGAATTTCCGGTTCGATCCCTTCGTCAGGGAGATTAAAAACATGCTATTGGACGGAGTCACGGGAATCACCACTTGCACTGTTTCATCGATGCCCCGAACCATCTCTATAAACCTCTGCTTCCCCTCCTCCATCTCATCCATCTTTCTCTCTTTCCCTTTCTACACTCGACATGGCGTGTGGTGTGAACCTGATGCCCATTTGACCGCTCATGAATTCCACACCGAGTGGGGTTAGAGGACCAACGGGCTCGTTCGCAACAGGCCCGCTACATTTTATTCACCTCACCGCCGATAACTTCTGAACCTCCGCGACTATGACATCGGCTCCAGCCAGGTCCATATTTCCAACCCGCTGCCAGCGGATCACTCCGTTTTGGTCGATCACATAGACATTCGGAATAAATCTCCCCCCTCCGTAGAGTTGATCCGTCGTCTTGTTGGGGTCCAACAGGTAAGGATAGGTAACCTTCACCGGGAAAGTGGAGAGGAACTCCTCAACCTCTTTTTTCGTATTCCCGGACGAATTGACTCCCAGCACCGCCACGTTTTTGCCTTGAGTTGACTCATAAACCTTCTGCATGGCGCTGCCCTGTATCAGACAAGGTTCACAGATGTGAAAGAGTCCCAGCACCACAACTTTACCTTTATGGGATTCGAGCGACACGGTTTCGCCGGTGAGGGCAGTAAGGGTGAACGAGGGGGCTTTCTCTCCCACCTGGAATAATCCCGCTGCTGAAAGCGGCGTCGTACCCAGTACCGGGAGGACCAGCAGCCCGAAGATCAGGACAAGCCGTCTCATCACAATCTCCCCTTCCACCAGCAATCATGTCCTCGCAAGCGCTCAACCATGATATGAGTGGTCATCGTACAACCCCGTTGCAGCTGCCTACAGCTACCGATGTATCCTACCATGGCAATTTTTTGAGCGGCAACCTAGGGACAGGAGAGAATCAATCTTCCGCAGGGCCTTCACGTTGATTCAGCATATCCTTGAGCTGTTCCTTGGCCCTGCCCTCAAATCGGACGAATTCGATCCCGAATCGATCACCTCGCTTCCAACGGACGATGGCAAGGGCAATGGTGAGTGGACGACGGGCACCAGAAGGTTGTACATGAAGACACAAGCGGGCTCCGACGGGAAGTTGGACATGGCTTTCGATCTCGCCTCCGGCAAGCGTCAGATTCATCACCGTCCCATGGCCGGATCCTTCATCTGCCGTGAATTGAGCTGGATAGTCGACCGGCACTCTGAGCCGTCCTCTGGGGTCATGCCCTTTCTTATCGCCTTTTTTGGGAAGTGCCATGTTGCCGTACAGAATCGCTCAGCGCGTTGATTCAAACAGACCGAGCTGAAGCTCTTCTGCACGGGTAAAGGGGATAGGATAGCGCTCGGTAAAACAGGCCGTACAGTAGTGATCGGGCGTCCTGGGGGCAGATTTCAACATGCCGTCAAGGCTCAGATACGCCAAACTGTCGGCTGTGATGTACTTGCGGATCTCTTCCGTCGAATGATCGGAGGCGATCAGCTCTCTTTTGGTCGGAGTATCGATTCCATAGAAACAGGGTGAGATGATCGGCGGGGAACTGATCCGCATGTGAACTTCCTTGGCCCCGGCCTGTCGGATCATTTTCACGATCTTACGGCTCGTCGTGCCGCGCACCAACGAATCGTCGATGACGACGACCCGTTTCCCATCCAACACTTCGGGCACGGCGTTCAGCTTGACTTTGACCCCGAAATGGCGAATCGACTGTTCAGGCTCAATGAACGTTCGCCCGACATAGTGGTTGCGGATCAAACCGGTTTCAAACCGGATTCCCGCCCCCTCGGAATAGCCAAGCGCTGCCGGTACGCCCGAGTCGGGAACGGGAATAACGACATCCGCCGGTACCCACGCCTCTTGGGCCAACTGCCGCCCCAATGCCTTACGCGTGGCATACACGGCATTAGCCCCGAAGATGCGGCTGTCCGGTCTCGCAAAATAGACATATTCAAACACGCACATCGCCGGATTTTTCTTGGGAAACGGATGGTGGCTGTCGAGCCCTCGATCGCTGATCACGATCAGCTCACCCGGTTCGACCTCTCGAACATACTCGGCATCGAGCAAGTCAAACGCACAGGTCTCGGACGCCACGATCCAGCTGCTGCGCAAACGCCCGATACACAGCGGTCTGAGCCCATAGGGATCACGCGCGGCAATCAGACCGTTGTCGGTCATCAGCACAACGGAGAACGCGCCTCGGACTTGACTCAGCGCATCGACGACTCGTGCGAGAAAGGAGCCCGCTCGCGAGTGCGCGATAAGGTGAATAATGACTTCGCTGTCCGACGTAGACTGGAAGATCGCCCCGTAAGCCTCAAGTTCGTGCCGGAGCATCTGGGCATTGATGAGATTGCCGTTGTGCGCCAACGCCAAGTTACCGAGTGCGAAGTTCACGGTCAGCGGCTGGACGTTCTTCAGATCGTGACCGCCGGTCGTGGAGTAGCGATTATGCCCGATGGCCATATGGCCCGGCAGCTTCTCCAGCACTGACTTGTGGAAAATGTCGGCGACCAAGCCCATCCCTTTCTGCATGAAGAATTGATCACCGTCTCCCGCGACAATCCCGGATGCTTCTTGCCCGCGGTGCTGCAGCGCGTAGAGTCCCAGGTACGTCAGATTAGCGGCTTCTTCATGGCCGTAGACACCGAAGACGGCGCATTCGTCGTGAAACTTATCTGGCGAGAGCATCGGCAGTTCTTTATGCATGATCCTCAACCGCCCAGTAGACTAAACTTGGTTCAGGGTTCGTTCCAGGGAAAATGCCCATCGATCGTGCAGTATAGACACCGGCTGATCAATCACCGGCTTCGCCGAATCCTCATCTCCCATGGATACGGTCAGCCGGTCGCCGGTGACGGTTCCGATCACTTCAACCGGGACACCGAAACGCTTCGCGTGATCGAGAATGGCCTGTCGATGAACCGGCTTTGCGGAGATCACCACCCGCGATTGACTTTCACCGAAGAGCACGGCGTCTTTTCGTAGTCGACCTCTCATCAATCTTACCATAGCACCCATGGCTCGTTCGGGTCCGGAGAAACAGCTTTCAGACAACGTGACGGCGAGACCACCGTCCGAGCAATCATGCGCGGACTGAAGGAGACCGCTACGAATCAGCGAAAGCAGGCAATCGTGCAGCGCCTTTTCCGTATCCAGATTCAAGTATGGCGGTGATCCCTGTTCACGTGCATGAACGACCTTGAGATACTCCGATCCACCCAGATCCTCACGGGAGGAGCCCAGCAAAATAATATCGTCGCCTTCCTGTTTGAACCATTGGGTCATCGTGTGTTCAGTATCTTCGATAAGTCCCACCATGCCCAGCATCGGTGTCGGGTAGATGGAGAGCCCATTGGTTTCGTTGTAAAAGCTGACGTTTCCACTCACGACAGGGATCTGGAAGTGCTCGCAGGCGTCTTTCATCCCTTCGATCGCCATAACAAATTGCCACATGATATCGGGCCGCTCAGGATTGCCGAAATTGAGACAATCCGTCAACCCAATCGGTACGGCACCGGCACACAGGAGATTGCGTGCTGCTTCGGCTACGGCTAGACGAGCCCCTTCATAGGGGTGCAGCAGACAGTAGCGGCTGTTACAATCCACCGTCATCGCCACAGCCTTCTTCGTACCCTTGATTCGCACCACCGCCGCATCGGATCCGGGCCGTACCGTGGTGTTGGTCCGCACCATATGATCATACTGTTCGTAGACCCACCGCTTGCTGGCGATTGTGGGCGACTCCAAAAGCACCAGCAACGCTGCATCGCCATCTTTCACATCCGGAATGGCATCATAATTTAGGTTCGTCAACATATCCTGATATGACGGCGGCTGGTAGGGCCGTTCATAGCGCGGGCCATCATCAGCCAATGCCTTCGCCGGAATCTCGGCAACGACCTTCCCTTGATCCAGGACACGCAAGATTCCGTCGGCGGTCACTTTCCCGATCACGGCGACGTCCAGATCCCACTTCCGGCAAATCTCGATGCATTCGTCTTCCTTACCGGCCTTCGCCACCATCAACATCCGCTCTTGGGACTCGGACAGCATGATCTCGTACGGAGTCATCCCAGGCTCGCGCCGCGGCACCACCGTGAGATCCAACTCGATCCCGTTGCCGGCGCGGGAGGCCATTTCGCAGGAAGAACTCGTCAGCCCTGCCGCTCCCATGTCTTGAATCCCGACGAGCAGGTTCCGTTCCATCAGCTCAAGACACGCCTCCAACAACAACTTCTCAGTGAAGGGATCACCGACCTGCACCGTCGGTCGCTTTTGCTCCGATTGATCATCAAAGGAATCGGAGGCCATCGTGGCCCCGTGAATTCCATCACGGCCGGTTTTTGAGCCGAAGTAGATCACGGGATTGCCGACTCCCGCTGCGGTACCACGAAAGATTTTATCCTTGTGAGCCAGGCCGAGGCAGAACACGTTGACCAACGGATTGAGCGAATAGATCTCGTTGAAGACGATCTCCCCTCCCACCGTCGGGACTCCCATGCAATTGCCATAGCCAGCAATGCCGGAGACCACTCCCTTTATGAGATGGCGATTTTTCGGCGCGTTCAATTCTCCGAACCTCAGCGAATCGAGCAGCGCAATCGGCCTCGCCCCCATGGTAAAGATGTCACGCAAAATTCCACCGACCCCTGTGGCGGCTCCCTGATAGGGTTCGATAAACGACGGATGGTTGTGCGATTCCATCTTGAAGACCACGCACAGCCCATCGCCGATATCGACCGCCCCCGCGTTTTCCCCCGGCCCTTGCACGACACGAGGTCCGGTCGTCGGCAGCTTTTTCAAGTGCACTCGAGAACTTTTATAGGAACAGTGCTCGGACCACATCACGGAAAACATGCCGAGCTCTGTGAAGTTGGGCTCACGCCCGAGGATGTCGATGATTTTTTGGTATTCTTCGCCCGTGAGATTATGCTGAGCGATGAGATCTTTGGTAATGATCGGTGTGCCGGCCTGCATCATGCTTTAGCGATCATGGCGATTAAAACTTCCACCCAGCTCCAAAGACATGCAAGCCGAAAGTGCGGGTGCTGCATAACCTGACCGACGAGGCGCCAGAGTCACGCCTCGCCGGTCAATCGATTTCATTGCGAAAGTCGCAAACCTCTACTGAACTTCGACCTTCACAGAGGCTTCCGCTGCTAACGTTTGATGATCCTTATCTGCCGCCACGACCTTGATCTCATGGGTGCCGGGTGACATTCCTTTGACCGTCCCCTTCCAGCCCTTCTGATATTCTCCATCCACGAAACAATGGGCATGCGTCGCCTGGCTCCCTTTCGTGAGTTCATAGACTACTTCGACGTCGCTCGTCACCTTCGCGCCATTTGCCGGGCTCTTTATCGTAATTTTGCTGCCATCATCTACCGAAGCCCAAACACTGACACCAACACCCCAGGTCAATACACCGATCAATAAACCGACCCCTACCAATCCCGCTACCGCACCTACACGTCTCATCACGATCCTCCTCATTTATGAAAGAAATGTAAGACTGCTACGGACGAACTGACCTAATACTTTACCGCGACCACTTCCTCGTCTTCAATCCTCTAGAGAGTCATCTCGTTAGATCGTCATCGGAAGGCTCACTGCACACCTGCCAACTTCTTTCTCTCCAAAGAGGCGATCAACGATTGAAAGATCGCTCGCCCGTCTTCATTCCCCAGTATCGCCTCTGCACAGCGCTCCGGGTGCGGCATCATGCCCAGCACATTGCCTTCGGCGCTGCGGATACCGGCAATGTTATCCAGCGAGCCGTTCGGACAAGCCTCAGGCGTCACCTTTCCCTCTGCTGTGCAATAGCGGAAGACGATCTGTGCATTGGCTTGAAGACCGGCTAATGTCACGGGATCGGTGTAGTAATTTCCATCGGCATGAGCGATTGGGATTTTGAGCACCTGTCCAGACCTACAGGCATTCGTAAACGGCGTCGCCGCGTTCTCCACCTTGACGTAGGTTTCGCGGCAGATAAAGTGCAGCGACTTATTACGCAACATGGCGCCGGGCAATAAACCCGCTTCCAGCAAAATCTGGAATCCATTACAGATCCCAAGCACCATTCCTCCACCGGCGGCAAACTGCGTGACTGCTTGCATGACCGGAGAAAATCGCGCAATCGCCCCGGTGCGGAGATAGTCGCCGTACGAAAATCCACCCGGCAGGACCACCGCATCCAATCCGGCTAAAGAGGTCTCCTTATGCCACACCATCGTCACGTTCTGCCCGAGCACGTCATGAAACACGTGCCGACAATCGTGATCGCAATTACTGCCGGGAAAAACCACCACACCGATGTTCATAGACCCTCACGCAGGCCGAGGTCGAGTTAAGGCTGAGCGACGGGTCCTCAGCCTCGACCTCAACCTCAACCTTGCAATTCGTACCGGTACTCTTCAATGGTGGTATTCGCCAGGAGCTTCTCGCACATCGATTTCACCGCGACCTCGGCCTTTGCCTTATCTTTTTCATCAAGATCCAGCTCCATGTACTTGCCGACGCGCACATTCGCCGCGTTCTTAAACCCCAGCGTGTCCAGCGCATGCTCAATCGCTTTCCCCTGTGGATCCAAAATGCCCGGCTTCAACGTGACATGAATTTTTGCCTTCACGACTTGCTCTCCCGTTTTGCCTCGGCTTCATTCAACCGATCCACATATTTCTTGATCCAGAGGATCACCGCAACGGTGAGTCCGCCGCAAAACACCAAGGCGACGAACGCCCACCGCCAGGGCGATTCGTTCAATCGATAGGCCATCATGCCCACGACGGCCGCCCAAATGACCACCGAGGCGATCAAGCCATAATTCAAATACGCCCGCAGCATCTCTCTTCTCCAGCCCTTACTTTCTTGAAGGGGATGGCGGGGTTGTCTTCAACTGCGCGCATGCAACGAGCATCGCCCGCTTTGATCACACTCCTATCAATCCCGCATGCGCGTTGCACGAGCAATGAGGACGATCCCGCCGTCCCCTTTTTCACCCGCACACGCGCTTCAACACCTCTTGATAGGCTTCTTCGATCTTTCCCATATCCTTTCGAAAGCGGTCCTTATCCATCGACTCACCGGTCGCCATATCCCAAAACCGGCAGGTGTCGGGAGAAATTTCGTCCGCCAGGACCAGCTTATTGTGAAACACGCCGAACTCGAGCTTGAAATCGACGAGCTGCATCTTCCGCTCGGCGAAGAACGGCTTGAGGATCTTGTTCACAGCGTGGCCCAATTCACGCAGTTCACGCAAAACACCCGGTGTCGCCACGTTCATCAGCCGCAGGTGATCGTCATTGACCAGCGGATCGCCTAGCGCATCGTTCTTGTAGTAGAACTCGACGACTGCCGGATCGATCCGGTTCCCTTCTTTCAGCCCAAGCCGTTTGGCCAAACTACCCGCCACGATGTTCCGCACAATGACCTCCACGGGCACGATTCTGACTCGCTTCGTGAGCATTTCCCGATCATTCAACCGCTCCACAAAGTGTGTCCGTATCCCGTTTTGTTCCAAGAGCTGAAAAAGTCGCTCGGAGACCTTGTTGTTGATGATGCCCTTTTCGGCGATGGTGCCGCGTTTCTGTGCATTGAAGGCCGTCGCATCATCCTTGAAGTACTGCACGACCTGATCCGGATTTCCCGTCGCAAAGATCTTCTTCGCCTTTCCTTCGTAAAGGAGCTCGCCCGTCTCCATGATCGGACCTCAGTGGTTCAGCCTACTGCGCCAACAGTTCTACAACCTCGTCCAACGATTTCATCGTCCCAAGTATGGTCGGATTTCCGAATCGCCGCGTATAGTGAAATTCCTGCACTTTTTCGAGCGACAGTACCAAGCCGTGAAAGTCCTCCAACTTGGACGTTTCGAAATACGTGATGAAGTCCATATCGTCCAGACCGCTGGAGTGATAGAGCTTCCGCTTGACCGTTTTGAGGTAAGGCAGCGTCGCTTCCGTATGTTCCTGCATCATCGCCACCCGCTTTCCTTGGTCCAATCCCCACCACTCGGCCGATTTTGTGACTGGGATCACGATGGCGTAAGGTTTCTGCCCAGGTTCACTGACTGTCTTCAAATCACCCTTCATCTGATCCGGGAAACCCGGAACATAATTCGGCTTTTTGGTGAGTCCATGCATGATCGCGACCGTCTTGAGGTGCTTCCCGAATTGGCTGCTCTTCAAATCCATGAGAAACTCCTGCGTCTCGCGCAATTCCACCGCATGAATTCGGAACAAGAGATCGGCTCGATCGGAAAGACCTCGAAGCAGATACAGATCGATGGCGACATGCTCCCGATGCTGCTCCACCACACCTTTGAGTGACGTCAAGCGAACGATCCGCGTTGCTGGGTCTTGCTTGGCCCATTCCTCATTAAGCGCGAAGACGGCAAACGTGCCATAAACCCCCGGTTCGGTGAGAAGCTTTTCTCGATCCGCTGCCGCCTGCGCGTTCGATAACCAAGGACCAACCATCAACCCCGTAAGCATCAGCCCCGTGATGAGTGATCGAGTCATGATCTCGTTCCTTTAGCCCTTGCCGAACGTTGTCTGTCCCGCCCGAACACTCGGCGATAAATCTGATCCAGATGGCGTAGGTAGTATTTCGGGTCGAAACAGGCCGCAATCTCGCTTCTCTTCAAATGCTGTGAGATAAACGGGTCTTTAGCGGCCAGTTCCTGCAATCCCCCACCTCCCCTCCAGGAAGCCATCGCGTTACGCTGAACCGCTTCATATGATTCTTTTCGCTGTGCCCCCTTCTCAACCAAGGCCAACAACAACCGCTGCGAGTAAATGAGCCCGCCGGTCAACTCCAGGTTTTGTCGCATCCGATCTGAATAGACGACCAAGTGCTTGATCAGATCCGTGACCTTGGCAAGCATATAGTCGATCAAAATCGTGCTGTCCGGCATGATCACCCGCTCGACCGACGAATGGCTGATGTCACGTTCATGCCAAAGCGCGACGTTTTCCATCGCCGCCAGGCTGTTGGCCCGCACCAGCCGCGCCAAACCGCAGAGATTCTCGGACACAATGGGATTCCGTTTGTGGGGCATCGCCGACGATCCCTTTTGGCCTTCGGAAAAATACTCTTCCGCCTCGAGCACTTCCGTGCGCTGGAGATGACGGATCTCGGTGGCAAACTTTTCAATACTTGCCGCAAGCAACGCGAGCGCCGTGGCATAGGAAGCATGGCGATCCCGCTGGACCACCTGATTAGAGACGGGATCAACGTTCAATCCAAGCTTGGTACAGACATAGTCTTCGATATCGGGCCCCTGATGGGCAAAGGTCCCCATGGCCCCGGATAGCTTGCCGACCGCGATCTCGCTCCGCACCTGCTGCAGTCGTTCCTGATGACGTCGGACTTCTTCGTACCAGAGAACCATCTTCAAGCCAAATGAGATAGGCTCCCCGTGAATACCGTGTGACCGTCCCACCATCACTTGGTCCTTGTAGCGGAACGCCTGCTTCTTCAGGACGACAAGGAACTCTTCGACACCTTCCAGAATCAGGTCCAACGCCTCAGTCATTTGGATCGCGAGCGAGGTATCGACGACATCCGACGATGTCAGCCCCATATGGAGAAACCGGTGTTCTGGTCCAATCGTGTCCGTGAGCGATTCCAGAAAGGCGATGACGTCGTGCTTCGTCACCTTTTCAATCTCGGCGATGCGTTCGACATCGATTTTGGCCTTCCTTCGGATTTTTGCCGCTGTGCCGCGCGGGACCTGTCCGCCCCGTTCGAAGGCCGCACAGGCGTGCAGTTCAACCTCCAACCAGATTTCATATTTGTGCTTCAGATCCCAGATGGCCTTCATCCGAGGACGTGTATACCGTTCAATCACTCTCTGTTCTCCTCCAGATCGCCCGATCCGGATCCGCCCGTTTCGCGGCCAGTCTGGCTTCGGTCGCCAAGGCCTTATCGAGCACCGCGTTGACGAACTTCGAGGCATCCTCATCGCCGAAACTTTTCGCCAATTCGATCGCCTCGTCCATCGTGACCTTCGCCGGCACCTCATCCAACCAAAGCAACTCGTACAGTCCGGCACGCAGGATATTGCGATCGACGATCGGCATGCGGTTCACTGTCCAGTTGGTGGCATATTTACCGATAACGGCATCGAGCTCTTTTTTGTGCTCCAGCACACCCTGCACCAACCGTTCCGCGAACGCTTTCGACTCATCAGATACCGAGTGTTCGCGCCAAAACTCGTCAAGATGCATCTCGGCTTTCCCGTGAATGTCATGCTGAAACAAGATTTGCAACGCCCGCTCGCGCGCTTGATGACGAGCTCCCATACGCTAGCTTGCAAACCGCCGCCTGGCCAGCCGTGGTGCAGCCGATGGGCCCGCATCCGATTTCTGTCCCACGATTTTCATTCGCCTCATCACCGCCACCATCTCGATCGCCGCTCTGGCTGCTGCCCCGCCGCGATTCAATTTCTCCGGGTGCGCTCGCTCTTCTGCCTGTGCGACTGTATCCGTCGCCAACACGCCGAAGATGACCGGCACGTCCGTATCCAATGCGGCCTGGCCGATCCCCCGGCTCACTTCCGAGCAGATGTAGTCGAAATGAGGCGTATCACCACGGATCACCGCCCCCAAACAGATGATCGCATCGAACCGACTCGACCGGGCCATCGTGCGGGCTACAAGTGGAATTTCGAACGCTCCCGGGACCCGCACGACATGAATATCCTCTTTACGGACGCGATGGGCACTCAGTGTATCGACGCAGGCGTTCAGTAATGCGCCCGTGACCTGTTTGTTGAACTTCGCAGCGACAATACCGATTCGAAATCCTGCCGCAGAGCGTCCCATTTTTCCGCACTTCATGCTTCAATAGCCACCCCAACCCGAGATTGGGTCAGCCGGCGTGGCGATCACACTTTCTTGAGTAGATGGCCTAACTTCGCCTTCTTCGTCCGAAGATACCGGACATTCGCGTCGCGCGGGGGGATCTCGATTGGAACCCGTTCGACGACCCTGAGTCCATATCCTTCGATCCCAACGATCTTCCGGGGGTTATTCGTAATCAGCTTGATCTGGTGCAAGCCCAAATTCGCCAAAATTTGTGCGCCAACTCCATAATCACGAAGATCAGCCTTGAATCCGAGTTGCAGATTGGCTTCAACCGTATCGCTCCCTTGATCCTGCAGCCCGTAGGCCTTGATCTTATTCAGCAACCCGATTCCTCGACCTTCTTGATTCAGGTACAGGAGAACGCCTCGGCCTTCCTTTTGAATGATCTCCATCGCGGCGTGCAATTGATCGCGACAATCGCAACGCAACGATCCTAACGCGTCGGCCGTCAAACATCCGGAATGCACACGGACGAGGGTCGGGGCTCCGCCGTCGACACGGCCCTTCACCAAGGCGATGTGTGTCACTCCGTCGATCTGATTCTCGAACGCCACTGCCTCAAATTCGCCGAACACAGTCGGCAATCTCGCACTCGCCATACGTTTGACGAAGGTCTCTCTTTTCATGCGGTATTCGATCAAGGCCTTCACGGTCACCATCCTCAGCTTATGGGTCCTCGCAAATTTCGTCAGCTCCGGTACCCGAGCCATGGTGCCGTCCGCATTCATGATCTCGCAGATCACCCCGGCAGGCTGGAGTCCAGCCAACCTAGCGAGATCGACCGATCCCTCCGTTTGCCCGGCGCGACGCAGCACTCCCCCTTTTTGCGCTTTGAGCGGAAACACATGACCGGGCCGAGCGAGATCGCTCGGCTTCGTTTTGGGGTCGATCGCCACATGGATCGTCGTCGCGCGATCGGCAGCCGAGATCCCGGTGGTAATGTCTTTGCGGGCATCGATCGATACGGTAAAGGCGGTCCCAAACGTCGCGGTATTCTCAGCAGCCTGCTGAGGCAACTGGAGTTCTTCCACTCGCTCAGGCGTTAGGGCCAGACAAATGAGACCTCGGGCATGCGTGGCCATGAAGTTGATCACTTGCGGAGTGACTTTCTCCGCAGCAATGACCAAGTCGCCCTCATTCTCCCGATCCTCGTCGTCCACCAAGATGATGCACTTTCCCTTCTTGATGTCGCGAATCGCATTTTCGATGCTATCGAAAGGAGTGGCCATGTCTACGTCCTACCCGTCAGGTATGACAATTTACCACTAAACATCGAAGATTTAGCAACTAGCCCGGATTATTCATAGCGGTTCGTGGCGAAATCGCGCAGTCGCGTTGCAAGACAAGCACGTGGACTCCTGAGAGACCGAGGCATACTTGAAACAGTATGTCGAGGTTGCGAGGGGCGAGCCTGCCCGCCCAAGGCTCGTCGCAGCAGCGAATCCGCGATTGCAGCAGAAGCGTTCATGATATGAATAATGCGGGCAAAGAGGGTGACACATAACCTTGTTTCTGCCATGACTGTCAACCAAAAAATAGACCGAAATCCCTATGAGTTTTTGAGTTCTGTCGGATCAAGGAGAGTTTCAATGCCGAATATCCCCGCCATCCACGAGAGAAGTGTGTGCCTTTACCGTCTCTATGTCCACTATAAAGGGGGGCTCGATAAGGGACTCGGGTTCTTTCAGCATTGTTGCGACCTAGGAGTCTAGTGTAGTCTGCCACCTATATGTCCATCCTCGACCAGACAGACATGCAGCCGGACGAGTCTGAAGACGCGGAATCCTCTAAGACGGTCCAGAACGAGTTTCCTGCCCCCGAGCTGGGTCCCGCTCCTGAACATCGGACAGCCCCCCGATCCGACACCACAGCCGTGGTGCCGGTTACGGCCCTCCAGCAGTACCTTGCTGAAGTCCGCCGATATCCCTATCTGTCGAAGGAGGAAGAGCTTCAGCTTTTTCAGGAGTACCGTACGCATGGCAGTCGCGAGGCGGCGGTTAAACTCATCATGGCCAACTTGCGTGTGTCGGTCTCGATTGCGGCTGAGTATCTCCATACCGGCGCCGACCACATGGATCTGATCCAGGAGGGGAACGTCGGCTTGATGCAAGCCATCAAGAAATTCGACCCCTCGAAAAACGTGCGTTTCTACGCCTATGCCGCCTGGTGGTCCCGGGCCTATATCCTTCGGTACCTCTTGCACACTTTTCGGCTGGTCAAGGTCGGAACGACTCAGGATCAGCGGAAACTGTTCTATAACTTAAAAAAGGAAAAAGCCAAACTCGAGCGGGATGGTTTCTCACCCGACACGAAGTTGCTCGCGGATCGTCTGAATGTCCGTGAGCGCGACGTGATCGAAATGGATCAACGCCTCGGCAACTGGGAGCTGTCGCTCGATCAACCGATCGGCGAAGACCAGGACAGTACGCTGCTGGATGTCTTGCCGTCCGACCAAGAACCGGCTGACGAACAACTCGCCGATCACCAGCTCAAGACCCTCTTCAGGGCGAAGCTCTCCGAGTTCATCAAGACCCTGGAAGAACGAGACGAAGATATTCTAAGAAATCGCATTTTGTCCGATCATCCGTTGACCCTTGATGATCTGGGCGATAAATATGGCATTACGAAGGAGCGGACCCGTCAATTGGAAGTGCGCATCATTAAACGTCTTCGTGATTACCTCAAAAAAGACATCAAGGACTTTGACCGCTTACGGGCCTAATATCCGGGCCATTCCCCAGATCCTTCACAAAAACCTTTAGAATATCGATTTCACAATAGGTTAGGATACGTGACGTTCCGCAGTGACGAGAATATCGGGGCAGTAAAAAATCTCTGATATCCCCTCTTGACTTGGACAAACTAGGGACTATCTCCTCCGAGTCATAGGCTGCCAGGATCGTAGCGAGTTCAGCCCAACTTTCAATTGTCAACACCTAACGAGTTAACTTTCACGAGGAGGAGGTCTGCTATGGGTACTGCTGAGAAGGAAAAAAAGAATGTGGCGAAGGGATTTCAGCCCTTGGGTGAACGGGTGTTTGTCACGTACACCGAGGAGTTGGAGCGGACCGCCGGCGGGATTTATGTGCCGGATTCAGCGAAAGAAAAGCCGCAACGGGGAGTCGTCCAGGCAGTCGGGAAGAAAGTGGAGAATGTCAAAGTCGGTGATCAGGTCCTGTTCGACAAATATTCAGGCAGCAAGCTTCGAATCGACGATGAAGAGTGTTTGATCCTGAAGGAAGAAGACATCCTCGGTATCTTCACCAGTTAAGTCCATGTCACAAAAATAACCTGACGAACCAAGTGGAATAGAACACGACAACAGGAGGAATCCAATGGCAAAGCAACTTTTGTACGGCGATACGGCACGAGCTTCCATCCTAAAAGGGGTGAACCAGCTGGCGGACGCCGTGAAGGCAACACTGGGTCCGAAGGGCCGGAATGCGATTCTGGATAAAAAATTCGGCGCGCCGACCATTACCAAGGACGGTGTGACGGTCGCCAAGGAAGTCGAACTGAAGAATCCCTATGAAAACATGGGCGCTCAGCTGGTTCGCGAAGTGGCCAGCAAGACCAGCGACACGGCCGGTGACGGTACCACCACTGCGACCGTGTTGGCACAAGCCATCTTCCGGGAAGGCGCAAAGAACATCACCGCCGGCGCCAATCCCATGGAAATCAAGCGAGGGATTGACAAGGCGGTTGAAGCCGTCGTTGCCGAGCTCAAGAAGCTCAGCAAGCCCTGTCAAAGCAAGACCGAAATCTCGCAGGTCGGCACGATTTCGGCCAACAACGACAAAACGATCGGCGACCTGATCGCAGAAGCCATGGAAAAGGTCGGTAAGGATGGCGTCATCACGGTGGAAGAAGCCAAGTCAATGACCACCTCATTGGACGTCGTCGAAGGCATGCAATTCGATCGTGGCTACATCTCCCCCTATTTCGTCACCAACGCCGAGCGGATGGAAGCTTCCCTGGAGGAACCGCTCATCCTGATCAATGAAAAGAAAATCAGCAGCATGAAGGATTTGCTTCCGCTGCTCGAGCAAGTGGCTAAGATGGGCAAGCCTCTCGTCATCATCGCCGAAGAAGTCGAAGGCGAAGCCCTGGCCACTCTCGTAGTGAACAAGCTGCGCGGCACCTTGAACGTCGCGGCGGTGAAGGCCCCAGGCTTCGGCGATCGTCGCAAGGCTATGCTGGAGGACATCGCGATCCTCACCGGGGGGCAGGTGATTTCGGAAGATATCGGTATCAAGCTCGAGAACGTGAAGCTGACTGATCTTGGGCGCGCCAAGCGTGTCACGATCGATAAGGACAACACCACGATCGTGGAAGGCTACGGCGATTCCAAGAAGATCGAAGGCCGCGTCAAGCAGATCAAGACCCAGATCGAAGAAACCACATCCGATTACGATCGTGAAAAATTGCAAGAAAGGCTGGCGAAGATCGTGGGCGGCGTCGCGGTCATCAATGTCGGTGCAGCGACCGAGACCGAGATGAAGGAAAAGAAGGCTCGTGTCGAAGACGCCCTGCACGCCACGAAGGCGGCGGTGGAAGAAGGCATCGTCCCCGGTGGCGGCGTGGCCTATCTCCGCTGCATCAAGGCCCTCGACGGGATCAAAGATGTCACCACGGAGCAGAAGGTCGGACTGGATATTGTCAGGCGTGCGCTCGAAGAGCCCATCAGGCAAATTGCGGCGAATGCCGGCGCGGAAGCCTCGGTCATCGTCGGCAAGGTTCGGGAAGAGAAGAACGTCAATGGCGGGTACAACGCCGCCACAGACGAGTATGTCGACATGATCAAGGCCGGTATCATCGACCCGACCAAGGTCTCACGGACGGCGCTTCAGAATGCCGCCAGCGTGGCCGGTTTAATGCTCACGACCGAGGTCATGATCACCGAACTCCCTGAGGAGAAGAAAGAGCCGGCTATGCCGGGCGGTGGACACAGCCACGGCATGGAGGGAATGTACTAACACTGAAGAGCTGACGGCCCATAGCCAATAGCTTGGAGGGAACTGAAGGGCTCGGCGGGAAACCGCCGGGCCCTTTGTGTTTTTGTCCTTTCTACTGCTAATGCTTGAGCCTTATCATCCTGAGCGCTGCATTAAAAACAGGCGAGGTCGTCGGCTCGACGAAAAACGACCGGAACGTCCGATGCACTACCGCGGTATGGTGATGGTAATCGATGTGAAACTGATCGACCGCCTTCTTGCGATCATCAGTCCCGTACCCCATCCGGACTGCGCAACGCTCCAACTCTTCTGAAGTTTCGGGAAGCGCATGAGTTTGGAGATCATGGACCATCTGCAACTTATGTTCGACGTCGCGTAGGAACAAATAGGCCGCAGTCAGCGCATCGCGAGCTTCAGTCGAAACCAGTTTTTTCTGAGCCAGCCGGTTCAGCGAACCGATCGTGCTCCGATCTAGAAGCGCCGGCACGTTTCGTCCTGCCAAGACTTGAACGGTCTGGACGAAAAATTCGATCTCTCGAATGCCACCGGTCCCCAACTTCACATTACGCTGTGCATGACCTCGGTCCGCCATTTTAGCGTCGATCATGTCCTTCACGGCGCGCACGTCTTGCACGATCGCCAACGCCTTCTCACGATCCATTTTCCCCCCTGCCCCCAACACGAACCGCTTGACCAATTTGAGAAACGCCTGCCCGACTTCGTAGGAACCGGCCACCGGCGAGGCCTTCAGCAGAGCCAATCGCTCCCACACTTGCCCTCGTGCTGTATAGTACTTCTCATACTCTTCCAACGACCGAGCCAATTGACCAACTGATCCCTCGGCTCGTAACCGCAAATCCACCCGAAAGACGTGACCTTCTCTGGTCGGTTCGATCAAGACTCTCGTCAATTCCCGGGCGAGAATTTCAAAATATTCTTCATTGGAAATGCCGACGCCGACCGGTATGGCGGCACGCCCATGTCTCGGTGCTCTGGTTTCTCCGTCATGCGATTCATACAGGTAGATCAGATCGACGTCGGAGCTGTAATTCAACTCATGTCCCCCGAGTTTACCCATCCCGATGACCGTGAACTTGGTTTCCACCCATCGTCCCTGCCGATTTCGATGCATGGGAACGCCATACTGCCGTCTGAGATCGGAATCGACAATCTCGTAGGCGGCTTGAATCAGCAGGCAGGCCAAGTCGGACAATGAGCCTGTGGTCTCCGGTACTGTCGCGAGGCGGAGGAGATCCCGCACACCGATGCGCAACATTTCCCGTCGCCGAAAACGGCGCAGAGCGTCCAACTTCACTTCCTTGGACGTCAAGTGCCCGATACTCTTTCGAAGCGCGTCCTCCATCCCTTTCCGCGTCGGAGGTCGTGATAAGACTTCCTCTTCAGCCAACCAATACACCAACGTCGGGTCACGGATCAGCGTAAAGGCCAAGGCATCGCTGTTGCCGAAGATCATACAGAGGAGGTCGAGCATGCGGGGCCACGTGCGCAAATAGTCGAGAAATGGCGTGCGGGAGACGCTCGCCAACATGCGCTCCCAGTGACTCAGCGCCTGATCAGGGTCAGCCGTTCGGGAAATGGATTCCATCAACATTGGCAGGATGTCCGCCAGCCGCCGACGTTGGAGGAGGTCACCCGCCATCGCATCGAGGTTGCGATCCGCTCGATCGAGATCACGCAAGCCATAGGCGGACAAGATGGCCCGCACTTCCTCCACGTTCCGCTTGGTAGCGAGTAGAACGGGTCTGGGATCTGGCTTAGAAACACCATGCTGAGCTGCAGGTTGCGGCCGTGAGAATACCGGCGGTACAGAGCGTCGACTCATGGCGCGGCATTATACTGACAGGTTTCTCTACGCACAATGAAACCCGTTCGGGTATACTGAATCCTATGCCGATAGGCGCTCCTGATCACACATCTCTTCTCACCTCAGTTCGTCCCCTCTGTCCCGATATTCCATCCGATGTGCTTCATGATTTTTTCGCCCGCATGGATCAGGAATACTTCCGACGGTTCGAGCCTCCCACGATTGCCGAACACATCCGGTTGTCGGCTCAACTCACATCGGAGCACCTCTGCGAAATCGCCTTTGCCGAACAGCCGAACAAACGGTTTGAGATCACGATCGTGGCGTATGATTACTTCTCTGAATTCGCCATGATTTGCGGGTTGCTTTCGGCATTCGGACTCAACATTGAAGAAGGCGATATCTACACGTTCGGCGAAAAAGCTGTTCCATCCTCCTCTCGTACCAGTTGGACCGGGTACGGCCCGCGTGTTCGAGCCAAGAGTAGCCCGGGATCGAGCAAGAAAAAGATCGTAGATGTATTCCAGGTGCGGCTGGTATCAGGGGCAGAGTTGGGCGTGGAACAACAGCATCGACTGACCGAGGCGCTCCGTTCGGTGATCACACTGCTCGATACCGGACAATTCGAGGAGGCACGTTTCGCAGTGAATCGGCGCCTGGTCGAACAACTCGGCAAGCGACGAGGGTCCTTCAGCGGTCTACTCCATCCGGTACAGATCACATTCGACAACAGCCAATCGCCCACCGACACGGTCATGGACATTCGGTCGGACGACACCCCCGCCTTTTTGTACGCCTTCGCCAACGCTCTGGCGATGCGCAATGTGTATATTTCCAAAGCGCAGTTCGACGTCGAAGACGGGAAGATTCACGATCGCTTTTTTGTCCGCAACCGTCACGGGCAGAAGCTCACCGACACGGCCGATCAGCAGCAACTGCGCCTGACCGCGGTGCTCATCAAGCAGTTCACCCACGCCCTCACCTGGGCCCCAGACCCGACCAAAGCTCTGGAAGCCTTCGACCAATTCCTTGACCTCACGATGCAACAGGCCAAAGGAAAGGCTCAGCAAGAAACCTTGGCGTTCCTCAGCGACAAGAAGACCTTTCCTCTGCTCGCTCGCCTGCTCGGGGCCAGCGATTTTCTCTGGGAAGACTTTCTGCGTCGTCAATACAGCAATCTCCTACCGCTCTTGCAAGACTACCGGGATGCGCCTCTCATGATGCCACAGGCGACGCTTCGCAAGGAACTTGATCGCCTGGTGAACCGCGCCAAGACCGACGAAGCGCGGAAGGCCGCGCTCAACAGTTTTAAAGATCGCGAGCTGTTCCGCATCGACATGAAGCACATCGTCGAGCCGGATACGGCCCTGCCCGACTTCTCCGCTGCATTGACTCAGTTGGCTGAAGTCATCGTCGATCGAAGCTTAAAGGACTGCCAAGCCAAACTGAACAAGCTCTATGGTCCACCGCGCTTGGCAAACAAGAAATCCTGTCCCTTCACCGTTCTCGGCTTAGGCAAGTTCGGGGGGAAGGAACTGGGCTATGCATCGGATATTGAAGTGATGTTCGTGTATGGCGACACGGGCCGCACCGGAGGAAAGCAGTCGATCGAGAACAGCGAATACTTTGAACGGCTTGGTGCGGAACTTCTCCAGTGGATTGAAGCGAAGCAAGAAGGCATCTTTCATCTCGACGTCCGCCTCCGGCCACACGGCGGGAAGGGGTCGTTGACAAATCCATTTGACGAAATCAAGTCCTACTATAGCGATGAAGGGCTCGCCGCCCCGTTTGAACGTCAGTCGTTGATTAAATTGCGCCATGTGGCTGGCGATGCAGCCCTCGGGAAGCGCGTCGAAACCCATCGTGACAGCTATGTCTACAGCGGTAGGCCGTGGGATCTTCGTGTCGCGCTCGACTTGCGCCGGCAACAGTTGAAGCAACTCGTGGAACGAGGCACGGTCAACCTGAAACATAGCCCCGGAGGAATTGTCGATATCGAATACGCCGTCCAGTATCTCCAAATCATGCATGGTCATCGACTTCCTGCCTTGCGCACTCCCAATACCATGCAGGCGCTGGCCGCCCTTGTCGATTGTGGTATTGTCACGAGGCAAAACGGCGAGACTCTCCGCAAGGCCTACTTCTTCATCCGGATGCTCATCGACGGTCTCCGCATGGTCCGCGGCAACGCCAAAGACCGTGTCCTCCCACCGGTTGATTCCGATGAATTCATCTTTCTTGCCCGCCGAGTTGGCTATACCACCGATGACTGGCAAGCGGGTGCCAGACATTTGGAAACGGACGTACAGGAGCACATGGGAAAAGTGAAGGAGTTTTTTACGAGGACGTTTGGGAAGGTGTAGTTGCGAGCAAGAAAGGGGAGCCGCTAGAGGATAGGCCAACAGCTTCCTGTGGTCCGCCTACTGTCTGCGAGCCCATCAAAGGCAAGCTCACCACAGATCGGAGTGATGGCTCACAGCCTTAGACGGCCGCGACATGCATAGTCCTTTGTAACGCCATTGCACGAAGATTCAGTGGAGATGGCGTTATCGTTTAAGGATTCAATGTTATGGCTTGTTACATCGGCCTATCGGGTTATTCCTACAAGGCTTGGCAGGGACGCGATCGCTTGTATCCACCCGACATCAAACCCATCGCTTTTCTTCGCTACTACGCCACGAGATATCGGACCGTTGAGCTTGATAGTGTGTGGTATCGACTCCCGAGCGAGAAAGCCGTGCAAGCGTGGCTAACAGATACTCCTGCTAACTTCATCTATGCACCCAAGGCCCACCGAGAAATCACCCATATCCGCCGCCTCAGGCCGGAAGGGCTTCCCATGTTGAGGGCCATGCTCCAACGTCTGGAACCGCTTCATCAGGCGGGCAAACTCGGTCCGATATTGATTCAACTGCCTCCTAATTTGAAACGCGATGATGCACGGCTGGAGGCGTTTCTTGGATCTCTGCCGACGACCCATCGGTGGGCCGTAGAATTCCGGCATGAGAGTTGGCAGGCTGACGAGATCGAACGGATCTTGCGTCAGTATTCGGTCGCGTGGGCGGCAGTTGAGACGGACGAGCATGAGGCGGAGCACCGAAACACGGCTCGATTTCGCTACGTTCGACTTCGCAAGAATGAATATGGTCAGGCGGAGCTCAGGGGCTGGGCGGACCGCTTTCAGAATGCTGTGCAACTGGGACAAGACTGCTTTGTCTACTGTAAGCACGAAGACGAAGGCTCGCCCTGGCTCTGGGCCGACGAACTGAACCGGCTGCTGAATTCCTAGACCATTTCACATCAGCTGAGATTCTTCTGAAATCCAAGTGCGGCATGCCGAGGGACTCACCTAGCAGGATGCTGAAAAAGTCCGCCAGCGGCGTTCTCGCATCGCTCAGAGGCTCAACGTACCGGAGCGTACGCCTCACCTCTTCGCTCGCTGCGGCCTTGCTGGACAGCCTTTTTGAGCATCCTGAAATATTCTGGCATTAGCACCGTACGGAGAATTCCAGCCATATTGTTCGCGTCAATCCAGTTTTTCCGCAGCCTGCTGGATATTTTCACGATTGCGTTTGGTTTTTCCGCCAAGCCATGCGATAAGCTACGTGAAGAAGGGAAAACGGGCCCTTCTATTACGTGCTTTTGTGGTTTTTCACGTTGACACACTTTTACGGGGAGCAGTAGCCTATCCCCCAAGGCTAATCCGTCTTACACTCAGACTATAGAAAGGGACCCCAGCGATGAAATTTTCATGGAGCATGCTGTGCCTGGGTCTGTGCATATTCGCCGCAGGCTGCGGTGGCAACAAGGCTGAAATCAAGGAAGACCGCCTCACTGTCGGTAAGGTGCAGGGCGAAATCAAGGTCGGCATGTCTGCCGCCCAGGTTGCCGAGCTTTTGGGAAGTCCCAATATTGTGACGACGGACGAGAAACGGCGCGAGGTCTGGATCTATGACAAGGTCTCGACCGATCGGGTGGACACGGCCAGCTCATCCTTTGCGAGCATTATTATTCTCGGCGGCACCTCCCGCGACAGCTCCAGCTCCCAACGCCAGCGGACCCTCACCATCATCATCAAGTATGACGAAGAGAAGAAAGTCCGCGACTTTGCTTACAACGCCACGCAGTTCTAGCACGAGGGACGGTTCCGGAGTTCGACGAACGCTTCCGGCGGTGGTGTGCCTTGCCATGCTGAGCCAGTTCGTCGGGTGTGTTGCGCATACACAACCGGACGAACTGTTCCAGCTGGAACCTGAGAGTGCAGCCAACCGCGCCATGCAAACCCGCTTCTTCGAGACCAAGGATGAAGCGGAGTTATTGTCCGCCTCAGCGGCTGTCCTGCAGGATCTCGGTTTCCAGGTCGAAGAAAGCGTGCGCGAGGTGGGCTTTCTGCGAGCGACGAAAGAACGAAGTGCTCGGGAATACGGTCAAGATATCACCCGATTTGTCGTCTTTCTCCTGAGCTCGGCGCTGGTACTCGTCCAACAACCTCCGATCGTCATGCCCGTAGACCTGCATCAAAAAATCGCCGCCACGCTCGTGGCCAGACCAGCGACGCAAGATGCCACACGTCAGGAAGTCAGAGTCGTGTTCTACCGGGTCGTGTGGAAAGGGGAGGGTTCGGCTGGCCAACAAGGAATCCCACCGGGCGAGCAACGGATGGAAATGCTGCGCGACCCTGTGATGTACCAGACCTTCTTTGCGAAATTGTCCAAAGCTGTTTTTCTGGAACCATTTGCACTCTAGGTATGAGGCTATGAGCACCATAGGAAGAATGCAACAGACGATCAAGGGAACCATCGCAATCGCAGTCCTCGTTGTCGCGCAAGGCTGCGCCGCGCCGCAGCCCAGTCCGGACCTGCTCGCGCCGACCGAGACTCAGATGAAGATCAGGAGTGTGCAAACTCGGTCTTTCGACATAAAGGATCGCCAAATGGCCATGCGCGGCGTTATTGCCGCCCTCCAGGACTTAGGTTTCATCATCGAGCGGGCCAATGAGCCCTTGGGGCTGGTGACGGCTGCACGTTTCGCCGAGCCGAACTTCTACGATGTCGTAGGCGTGACCGTCACGGTGCGCTCCGAAGCCGAAGGCCGTATGATGATTCGCGCCAACGCCATCTACAACAACAAACCTATCGAAGATCCCAAGGTGTACCAGAATTTCTTCGCCACACTGGAGCGATCTCTCTTTGTCACCAAGAATTAATGGACATGGTCTCTCACCAGAGAACCCCTGAAGACCACACTCCGCCTCTCGTAGGATCGAGGCAGTTGAACGTTTGGTTCTTCGTCGGCCTCTGTCTTCTGTTGCAAGGATGTCCTACGCCATACGAATTACGGCATGTCAACCAGTGGAACTCACAAGAGCAAATCTGGCTCTCCCAAGAAAGCCAAGTCAAGATTCGCGCCGCCCAATCGCGTGTGTTCGATACAGTGGATCGACTTCGGCTGCTCGCGACGATTGTTTCCACCCTGCAGGACTTGGATTTCAAAGTGGAGGTGCTTGATGAAGAACTGGGCGTCGTCTCCGGAAAGAAATATGTCGAGAACGAGCAGATCTATGGCGTCGACGTGAGTTATCTGCTGTATCAACCTGATGCGTTACTCGTCCTCAACCGAAATTATCGGACATGGGGCCCGTTCCATCACCGCAGCAATCTCGTCCGCTTCACGGCCACCGTTCGTAAGCGCAACGATTCCCAGCTCGTCGTCCGGGCCAGTGCTCAGTTTTACCTTCGTGCCGTCGAGGATCCCCTGCCCTACCAGCAGTTTTTCCGCGCTCTGGAGCAAGCGCTCTTCTTGGAAGGCCGCTCGGTTGAATAGCCGGCGTCTATGACTTCATCCGGCTGTGACTCACCGGCCGTTGACGACCTTCGCTTCCCTTTCTTCCTCCATTCTCTTTACCGGCCTACTCCATCGTGGTACTGAGCGACAATGCGCCGCGGGGTGATCGGTCACCGAGTGCCACCTAGAGACAGCCCAACGATGGGAAGGCCATTGACAATCACCATACCTACACAGCGACGAACTCCCGTAAATGGACCTGGAATCTTTTTCTGATCGCGTGCAATGCTCTGAAGAGTCAGGCTGCCATAGCGGCGGAGTGAATGAGCGCCAAGGTACCTTGCAGCTGGGCTCGAGCTTCCGTGAGCAGCGCCGGCAGGTCGGCCAGCTCGAACCGTGTGGTGGTGATGGCGGAGGGGGCAAACGGCAAGACGTCACGGCGCCGATTCGGCTCCAGTTCTTCGTTGTCGGCAACGACACCGGCCAGATGGACGATGGACGCATGAAGGGCGAATTCGCCGGCATCCTTGGGGCTCAGTTGACAGCGGACAGCCTGTTCAATGTGCACCGGCATACCCCATGACCAGATCAGTTCGGCGCCGACTTCGGCGAAGTCGCAGCCGATATTGGACTGCTCCACCTCGGCCAGAGAGGCTTCAAGGTACCCTGCTTCAACAAGAGCAGACTGAGCCCGCTGCGGGACGGTTTGGTAGAGAACGAAATGGCCGATATCGCGCAGCAGGCCTTCGATGAAGAAGCGCTCGCTGTCGTCGCTGCCGCACGACTGTGCCATCTTTTCGGCTACCAACGCACAGAATACACTCTTGCGCCAGAACTTGGGCCCGTCCATGAGTTGAACCGGCATCCCGGAAAAGGTTCGGCCGACAGTGGTTGCAGCGACGAGCTCCTTCACAGCCTGAACACCGATCAGACTCATGGCGCCGGAGATGGTATCGATCTGTTTAGGAGACCCATACAGAGGACTGTTGGCGGTACGGAGCAGCCTCGCCGAGATGGCCGGATCCAGCTTGAGGACATTGGCAAGGTCCTGCATGGTCGAATTGGGATCGTCCGCCACGTCCCGCACGCGGACGTACAGCTCCGGCAATGTGAAGACAGAGGTACAGGACTGGACCAG
>JBBIKN010000025.1:0-8463 GCA_037445435.1 Nitrospira sp.
AGCACTCGCCTCCATAGCCATGCGTGCCATAGGAGCGGCAGGCCTGACCACATGGCCGCCTTCATTGGCTGATAGCACCCGCACGAGTTTCACACGCAGCGCCTCGCTCAGCACGGCCGCTTTCTCCCTGGCCTTGGCGGCAGCTTGTTTCAAGGCACTGAGCCGTATCGATTGTTCATCGCGCAACCCCCAATGCAACCCCTGAAAGCTATTCGCGCCGGCTTTTAAGGCTTCTTCGATCACCGTACCGACTCTGTCGAGGGCACGGATTTCCACCATCACCATATTGCTGACGACATAGCCGATGATTTCCGGAGAGACAGGCGGCGCATCGGTGGCACGGTTAGCCGGCGGTCGATACTGAGGGGAGACCGTAAAGGAAAAGGTTTGGATTCGTTCCTTGTCGATCTGCAGGTCCCGCAGCCGGTCCATGACTTTGCTCATGACGGCGCTGTTCCGCTTCTGCGCCTCGGCGAGGGATTTACCGGAAGTTTCCAAGCCGAATGTCACGAAGGCCGTGTCCGGCGCGTGCGGCACCATCCCGCTATCGCTGACCGTGAGAGTCGGCGTTTCGAGTCTCGTCTCATCATGCGCCTGTGTCACAGCCGGAACTCCGAGCAGCAGCATTAACAGCCAGACGATTCTCATGTACGTCCTCCCTTCATCGGCGGGTCCAACTCATCCCTCTCATGGTTTGCTCCTACATCAAAACGATATGAGGCAGCATATCTTTTCCTTCGACTATGACACAAGAAACACGGTCTCCTCCCTCCCACTTGACCTGGCAGAAGACATGCGGCATCTTTCTCTCATGGCTATGACTTCGACCATGCTGCCACTCGGCACCCCAGCTCCCGCGTTTGAGCTCCGTGACGTGGTGAAGGGGCAAACCTATTCGCTCGATTCATTTGCCGATAAAGCAGCCCTGTTGGTTATGTTCATCTGCCGACACTGTCCCTATGTCGTGCATGTCCAAGAGGAGCTTGCCAGGATCGGACGCGACTACAGGGACACGGGCTTAGGTATGATCGCGATCAGCAGCAATGATCCAGTTGGGTATCCCGATGATGCACCGCCCAAGCTCAAAGACATGGCTCAGCGCCTTGGCTTCACCTTTCCATTCTGTCACGACGAGACGCAGGAAGTCGCGAAAGCCTATCACGCCGCCTGTACTCCGGATTTTTATCTCTTTGATCGTGACAGACGGTTGGTGTATCGCGGGCAACTAGATGACAGCCGCCCAGGTAATAATAAGCCGGTAACCGGACGCGATCTCCGCTCCGCCATCCAAGCCGTACTTGACGGCAAGCCGGTCGACAAAAACCAGCGGCCCAGCATCGGCTGCAGCATCAAGTGGAAGCCCGGTCATGCGCCGTCTGACGGCTGATCGCTGCTTGGCCTTACCTCTCCTTTTCTTCCTTTTTGTTGCATCGACTTTTGTAGCCTGCGACCGAACTCACTCTGTCTCCCTTGTCGCCGAAGACTTTCGCTTCACGCCTCAACTCGTAAGGGTAAGTTCAGCATCTCCGCTCGTCCTGACCCTCTACAACGCGGGACGAGAGGTGCACGAATTTGACAGTCCAGTTCTCATGTACGCTGGGAACAGATTCTCAGCCGTATCAATGAAAGAGACCGGCATCGTGCTCGAACCAGGAAAGTCCGTGCAGCTTATCATGGCACCTCCGGCAGGAACGTACCTCTACATCTGTCGTCGAAAGGGCCATGCCAACATGATGGGGACTTTGATCGTCGAGTAACGGCGGTAGTCACGCAAGCCCGGGGAAAGACGCATGAGAGGAAATTTAATTTCCCATGGAAAACGAATTATCGGCGAAGCTGGCATGAAACTTTTCATTCCCCACCTTCTGTGGATAACCTTGTGCACAAGTCTCTGAATTCGGGAAAGATGGTGCGAATAGCCTGCGGATTCGTCAATTCGCCTATTTTTTAGGCATCCGCCCCATCCAGACCGAACCACAAGTAATAGCGGTTCTAGTAGAAGTTCCTTTATTTCTTGCATATTCCTAGGCAGATTGCTTGACCTGCCCGGTTGGCCTCCCGCCGGTGTCATGGCTATTGCCACCATTCGGATCACTATCCACAGGTTCAACGTCGGTCTGGGGATGGTGACGCTCCGCGTCAGGAGCGAGGTTTCAAATCTGTCAAGGGCTGAGCTGAAAAAAAGACGGCTCCATCGACGAGGGGAAAAAGCTAGGGACCAATTTCTTACCGCCAGAGCCAAATGGTCGGCGTCAGCACCATCTATCTTTGTATTATGAGGGGTAAACGGTTTGTAAATACTTTACTCTTCTTCCCTCGTTCAAGGAGTCGTGCCCCTCGCTCCTAGAGACCCGCGTTGCGCCCTGAGTTTCAACAAACCGCCGATCATACAATCAAAATTCGTGGCATGTTTCATAAGTCCGTCGGATCAGATCGACACCAACCGGTCCGAATGCACGTAGTCCGCTCTTTCCGACAAGGCGACCACTTTGGTGGCGTCCATGACCATACCCGCTCATGGTTTACGACGATAGCGAAGAGCACCCTCTCAAAGGTAGGCTTACGGCGGATACTGATCATTAATGAAGAAAGAGGCAGGCACGATAGACTGATCTACCACGCATAGGCTTCCGGTGCGGCACCACCAGGGCCTGGGAAAAGCTCATCCAGTTGTTTCAAGATGTCGCTGCTGAGAGAAAGGCTCACTGCTCTCATTGCCCCCTCCAGCTGTTCCATCGTGCGAGGACCAATGATCGGTGACGTGACGGCTCGTTGATGGAGCAGCCACGCGAGTGCAACATCCGCCGGTCTTTCACCAATCCGTACGCACAGCCCCTCGTACGCTTCCAATTTGGGACGGGATTTGATCACCTCTTGTTTCAATTCTGCGTCCGCGCGACGACCAATATTGTCGGACTGCAGGACACCGGCCAAAAGTCCTCGTCCTAACGGACTCCACGGGATCAGACCGATGCCATAGGCTTCACAGGCAGGAATGACCTCCAGTTCAATCATGCGCTCATTAAGATTATAGAGACTCTGCTCCGACACCAGTCCCAATAAATGGCGGCTGCGCGCGGTTTCCTGAGCCTGGGCTAAGTGCCATCCGGCGAAATTGCTGCTGCCTACATACACAATTTTGCCTTCTCTGACTAACTGCTCCATCGCCTGCCAGATCTCTTCCCATGGTGTTTCTCGATCGACATGATGCATTTGATACACATCGATCCAGTCTGTCCTCAGCCGCCGCAGACTGTCCTCACACGCTCGCTTGATATGGACGGCCGAGAGGCGCGACTGATTGGGCCATTCGCCCATGCGACCGTATACCTTTGTAGCCAGCACGACCTTATCCCGGCGGCCTCCGCCTTGTGCGAACCAACGGCCGATAATCTGCTCCGTCCAGCCTTCACCGAGCTTCCAGCCATACACATTCGCCGTATCAAAAAAATTGATGCCGAGCTCCAAGGCTCGGTCCATCAGCGCGAAGCTGTCTGATTCATTCGTCTGCGGCCCGAAATTCATTGTGCCCAGACAGAGCCGACTCACTTTCACTCCTGACCGACCAAGATGTCTGTATTCCATCGTTGAATCGTCTTCTGTTCAGCAGCAGTTCCTGAGAGGGGACCGACACCAAGCAAGTGACGAATCGCGTACTGCAAGGCCATTCCCTCGCGCTCAGTACCCCCGCCCCGTGCTGCCGCCACGGCCCATCCGATCGAGCGGGAGCGCATCATAACGCTGTTTGAGGTCCGGATGCTCGTTGAGATAGCGCTTGACCGCCGCATCATCCGCAAAAACTTCGGAGCTGCGTTTGCGATATTCGTCGAGGGTCAGATCGTGCTTCGCCAGAAGCGCCGTGAGTTTGGTATTGATGTCCGCTCTCATTTCGTTTATTTGTTCGGGAGACGGCCGCTGTCCCTCCCCATAGCTTTGGCTACCCTTGAAATAGTTCGTCATCATCTCCCCGATCTCAATTCTGGCGTTCACAAACTTTTCTATGTCGACCGGTTCCGCGGCATACGCCAGTCCGACCAATACGACAAGACCAAGTGAACCATGGATGGTTCGGCTCCACAAATTCATGTTCAGATCCCTCCCCATGTAGGTTACTCAAAAGCATATCTTATATCTTAACGGCTCAATTTCAGGATCGTACGGTCGCGCTGACTCCGGCCGGTAAGAAATGACGACTCTAGCTTTCATCCTCTCCGCCACCGTACGCCGACGGAATACCGTAGCGTTTGCACTTTTCCCATAGAGCCTTTCTGGACAATCCCAAGATTCTCGACGCCGTCGTGCGGCTTCCCTTGACACGTTCCAATACGGAGACGATATAGTCCTTCTCAAAACTTTCGCGCGCGGCGGCAAGCGATGTTAAGGCTGTATCTTTCTTCTTTTTTCCTCCGGTCAAACCTTCACTACAGAAGCCGCAAGATTCCTGTGGGACGCCCCCCAGGTAAGGACAGGATTGAAATCCACAGAGGTCGGCCGGATGAACCGCGGCACGATTTCTACCGAGGGCCACTGCCCGCTCAACCATGTTTTCCAACTCTCGCACGTTTCCCGGATACGAATAGCGGAGCAACAATTCACGTGCCTGCTGGGAAAACCCGCGCAGTTGCTTGTTCAGCTTTACCGAACAGGTTTCGAGGACATGATCGGCAATCACCATAATGTCTTCCTGCCGTTGCCTGAGCGGCGGGACGACGATCGGCACGACATTGAGCCGGTAAAAGAGGTCTTCGCGGAACCGCCCCTGCGCCACCTCTTTGCGCAAGTCCTTCTGCGTGGCGCAGACGAGTCGCACATCCGTTTCGATCGGCTCATTGCTCCCGACCCGTTCGAAAGTACGCTCCTGCAGGACACGCAAGAGTTTCACCTGGACCACAGGCGAGATTTCGCCGATTTCGTCAAGGAACAAGGTTCCTCGGTTCGCCATTTCGAATCGCCCCCGGCGCTGACGCAGGGCGCCCGTAAACGCGCCTTTCTCGTGGCCGAACAGTTCCGCTTCCAGTAGCGTTTCCGGCAATGCCGCGCAGCTGACTTTGATCAGCGGATATCCTTTCCGCGAGCTGTTCTGATGCAACGCATTGGCGACCAGTTCCTTGCCGGTTCCGCTCTCTCCGACGATCAGGACCGTGGAGTCGGTTTCCGCCACGAGCTTGATCTTGTCCAGCACGGCACGCATTTGACTGTTCGCCCCTAAAATGCCGTTGAAGCAAAACTTGTCTTCGAGCTGATGTTTGAGATCCTGATTCTCGCGACGGAGTGCGATCATGCCGTTGATCCGTTCAACGATCAGCAGCAACTCATCCATCTGGAATGGTTTCGTGATGTAATCAAACGCCCCCAGTTTCATGGCCTCAACGGCCGTTTCTACCGATCCATGTGCGGTAATCACCAGCACCTCGGTCTGAGGCTCCTTGCCTTTGGCCGCCTGAAGCACTGTCAACCCATCCACCCCCGGCAACCGGAGATCGGTGATCACCAGGTCAAACGTCTTCTCACGGATCGCCTCGATCCCTTCCGTACCCGTAGGTACCGCTCGGACATCGCAGCCGACGGCCTCCAACGCATCCAGCATGGATAGGCGCATCAAGGGCTCATCGTCGACCAGCAGAACGGTCAACCCTTTCATACTTCCTTCTCCGCCAAGGAACGTTCTCGGGACACGGGCAGACAGAGTGTGAACGTCGTGCCTTTTCCGACCTCGCTCTCGACAAGAATTTTTCCGCCGTGACGTTCCACGATGCCAAGATTGACTGAAAGACCCAATCCCGTCCCTTCCCCTTCCCCTTTGGTCGTGAAGAAGGGATCGAAAACCCGTGGGAGGACCGATGCAGGAATCCCGGCACCCGTATCTTGCACTTCGATCCGGCAAATGCCCTCCGCCACGGATGTCCTGATCGTGAGGACTCCGCCATTTTTCATGGCTTGCACGGCGTTCAAGATCAAATTCATCAAGACCTGTTCGATCATATGCCGATCAACCATTACACTGGGCAAGCTATGACCCAGGAATGTGTTCAAGCGAATGCCGTTGGGACCAAAGAGATGAGTGGTCAGCCCCAATACCTGATCGACGATTCGATTGATATCGGCCGAGCTGAACGACGGTTCGTGCTGCTGTGAAAAATCGAGCAACTGTCGAACGATCTTTTGAACACGCCGGACTCCATGTTCCATGGAGGCCCAATATTCCTCTTGACGAGCCGGGGAGAGGGATCCCTTTCGGAGATTGTAGAGACAGTTGAGGATCCCTCCGAGCGGATTGTTGATTTCATGAGCCACCCCTGCCGCCAGTTGGCCGATAGAGGCCAGTTTTTCCGCATTTCGAATCTGCCGCTCCAACTTCTTGGTCTCCGTCATATCACGCGCGATGCCAAGGACTCCAAGGATCTCTCCGTCGACTCCTTGAAGGGGAGAGACACTGACCATGACGGTACGCACTTCACCGAGCCGAGTCACAACTTCGACCTCGTACACCTGCTTAGCACCGATGTCCAACGTATTCTTAAGACGCCGCCCCCGATGCCGCCGTGAAAGGAGTGACAGATAGGGCCGGCCGATCAAATCATCTTTGCGATACCCCCAGGCATTGACCTTGTTGTTCACATAGGTGAACTGTTGATCCAAATCGAGTGTATAAATGACATCGTTGGCATTCTCGAGCAAATTTTCCAAATATTGTTTGGTCTCTTCAATTTCTCGGGTGCGCTCCCGGACTTTCAACTCGAGGTCTTCTCGGTATGACTGCAGCTGGTGCTCGAGCTTTTTGCGATCGGTAATATCGCGAAGCTGCACCATCACATGCAATTGTTCGGTCCCACCTACGCGAATCAGATCCATCTCCACCGGAATCTCATGGCGATCGGCGTGGTACACGGTCATTTCCTGGGTGGCGACCTGCCGTTGCCCCGTACTGACATCATACAACCAGCCTTTGAAGACCTGGTGGTGTACATCCGGTACGATGTCGAGAAAGTTTTTCCCGACCACCTTCGAGGCCGCATAACCGAGCACCTTTTCTTCCCGTTCATTAACGGCAACGACGGACCCTGTCGCACTCACCATGAAAACAGAGTCGGCCACGAAGTCGAACAAGGCCTTGTAGCGGGCTTGAGATACTGTCAGCTGCTGTGTTCGTTCCGACACCACCTGTTCCAACCCAACGGTGTAGCGCTGTATCTCCTGTTCTAATCGACGTCGTTCGGTCACATCTCGAACGAACGCACGCGAGTGAATCAGCCCGCCGCGCTCTTGATCGAACAGTGCCGTCCCATGAACCTCCACATCCATCAACCGACCATCTTTGGCCACCAGCATTGTCTCCACCGAGCTTTGCCCGTGTGAAACCAGTCGTTCCAGAAAGCTCAACACCCGCGATTCCTGTCCATGAGGAACAAAATCCCATAACTTCATGCCCAACATCTCGTCAGAGGTATATCCGAGTTTTTCGAGGCCGGTCTTATTGACATGCACCAGTCGACCGCCCCGATCGAGCTGACAGATCATTTCCGGCGCATGTTCAATCAGATCTCGATACTTTTCCTCCAACTGCCGTACCTCGGTCACCCGTTGTTCCAACTGTCCGAACGAACGCTGCAGATTGGATGCCATCTGATTGAAGGCCTGTGCCAACCCTTCGATTTCATCGCCGCTCTTCAACTCCACCCGCTGCTCTAAGCGACCGCTCCCAATATGCTGCACCCCCTCGTGCAACAGTTGAATCGGCCGCGCGATCCGGCGAGCCACGATGACTCCGATTCCTCCTAGCCCCATCAGCACCACCGAACCGAACAACACCATCTTGGTCATCAGCTCACCCAGCGGGGCGAACGTTTCCGCCGCCTCCTGGCGTACCAGGGTAATCCACCGTTTTCCGCCGAGACTGCCTGTCGCGAGTTGATCGGTAAATCGCACCGGTGCAAATCCGATCAGGGCATGCTTCTTTCCATGTGAATCATCCGCGGCCACCGCCCACCCTGGCTTGGAAGCCGCCAGTGTACCGAGCAACTCGGCATCGATTGAGTGGGCCTCAGGTGCAAGGACCGGACAAATCACCACCCCCCCGTCTGAGGCGATCAGCATGGCATGGCCGGTCGCACCAAATGAACCTTCGGCAACGGACTGGAACAAGGTGTCACGCCGAAGCAGGATCGTCACCGCTCCGATCACAGCCCGACGTTGATCGTCCAGGATGGGAGCAGCCACGATGACCACGTGAGTCCCAAACGATGGGTCGAAGGTAATTTCACCCACGTAAGGCTGCTGACGACCCTCCTTCACCACAGCCTGCCACCAGGTAGTCTTGGCATAGGAATACTCCACTTGGGGAATTGAACTGACGACCAAGGCTCCCTGTCCGTCGGTAACCAGAATGCCGACATAGTCGGACTTTCGTATCTCGTGCCATCGAATCAGGTAGTTGGTCACGATCCGGTTGACGAAGAGAGGGAA
>JBBIKN010000025.1:8563-34382 GCA_037445435.1 Nitrospira sp.
TCTCGTGCCATCGAATCAGGTAGTTGGTCACGATCCGGTTGACGAAGAGAGGGAACTCGCTTCGCTTGTCCCGCTGTTTCCACCGTTGCTGCCAATCCTTGATGATTTCTGAAATGCTCTGAGCGTCTTTGCCTTCGTACGTTCGATTCGCCTCCGAGACGGCGGTATGCAGGAAAGGTGCTGTCGCGAGTTGTTGGGCTTCGTTTATGCTTCGAGTAATGTGTAGTTCGATCCGACGGGCGGCTTCGACGGCCACTTCTTTAAAATTCGTCCCCATTGACTCTCGCAAGGCGCGTCGCTCTTCTATATAGATGAGAGCAAGCAGGAGAGTCAGCGGCAAGAGGCCGACCATCACGATCGCTGCGATGATCTTCTGCTGGAGGCTATAAGACCGGCTCCAGAGTGCCATGGCTACACCACAGGGACGTGGGAACGGTGTTTCCTTGCGAGGAAAGCGTTCTGGTTGTACGCCGACGATGGGACGCACTCAATGCACCACGGACCACCGACCGCACGGGACCGAGGAGCGACGTGCAACGCTCTATTCCACCATTCGCTTCAGCTGCGTTTCAAGAGTCGACCCGGCGTTCCCGGCCACAAAAGCAGGAGTGGGCTGGCAACAAATACCGAGGAATAGGTGCCGAAAATCACACCCCACAGCAGCGCAAGTGAAAAATCATGCAGAACTTCTCCTCCGGCCAGGGTCAAAGGGATCAGGACGAGCACGACGGTCAAACTGGTGACGATCGTACGGCTCAAAACCTGATTGACGGCGCTGTTGATCGTCGCTTCTTCGCTCTCGCGTCGGCGCAACTTCAGATTTTCTCTGATTCGATCGAACACGACGACTGTGTCGGTCAAGGAATACCCGGCCAACGTCAAGAGTGCCGTCACGATCAGAAGAGTGATTTCTTTGTCTAAGATATAAAAGGCCCCGACCACGGCCAAGACGTCATGAAACGTCGCCAAGGCGGCGGCTATGCCAAACCGAAGTTCGAATCGTGCCGCAATGTACAGGATGATACCGATAAACGAGATGACGATCGCGACGAGAGCGTCTTCTTGGAGCTTCTTCCCGATGGTCGGTCCGATCTCAGTGGTTGAGTCCACCACGAATTTGTTCGCGGGGAATTCTTTGGCGAAAATTGCCACTACACGTTCCGCGATCTTCTCTTCAATCGTCGTGGAAGTCTTCACCCGGATAAGGAGCTTGTTGTCTTGTCCGAATTCCTGCAGTTCGGCATCACCCAGGCCATTGGTCTCCAGGGCCTTCCGAGCCTCATCGATCCGGACCGGCTGCTCGAACTTGAGCTGGACAGCCGTCCCACCGGCAAAGTCAATGCCCAGATTAGCGGCACCCCGTCCAATTTGGACAAGGGCGATGAGCCCGAGCAAGACCATCACACCGGAAAAGAGAAACGCAAACTTGCGCTGACCCATGAAGTCAATGTTGGTCTTCCCGAGAATCTCTAGCATGCGCGCTCCCCTTTGATAACCCTGTGCTTCTCCCTGAATGCTGATCGTTGACGGTTTCATGGTTAGATGCTCAATGCCTCGACTTTTTGTCGATGATACAACAGATCAAAAATCACTTTTGTCCCGACCAACGCCGTGAAGAGGTTGATGGCAATACCCAAGCACAGCGTCACGGCAAAACCCTTGATAGGCCCGGTCCCAAAGAGAAAGAGGGCGACTCCGGTGATCAATGTCGTCACGTGCGAGTCGATGATCGTCAATAACGCCTTGTCGTAACCGGCATCAATAGCAGATCGCGGCGCCTTTCCACCACGCAGCTCTTCGCGAATCCGCTCGAAAATCAAGACGTTCGAATCGACACCCATTCCAATCGTCAGCACGATGCCGGCGATTCCCGGCAGGGTCAACGTGGCGGTCAAGGCGGACAGGGCTCCCATAAGACACACCAGATTCAACACCAAGGCAAAGTCCGCAATCAGCCCGGACAGACGGTAATAGACGATCATGAAGAACACCACCATCGCCCCGGCGATAAGCGTAGCCCTGACCCCCTTATCGATAGAATCTTGGCCGAGGGATGGGCCGACAGTCAGATCCTGCACGATCTTCAGCGGCGCCGGGAGAGCACCGGCCCGCAGAACAATCGCCAGATCATTGGCCTCCTGCGTGGTGAAGGTCCCGGTAATCTGCGCCCGCCCCCCTGAGATACGTTCTTGAATGACCGGCGCCGAGTAGATGGTGTTATCCAGGACGACAGCCATACGTTTTTTGACGTTCTCGCCCGTAATCCGTTCGAATTCCTGCCCTCCCTTGGAATCAAACGTAATCGAGACATACGGGTCGTTGAATTGACCGATAGCGACCCGTGCATCGCTCAACACATCACCGGTCAACATGACCCGCTTTTTGACGACATAGGGAATGCGAAACTCGACCCCTGTGTCCTTGTCAATCATTCGCTCGAAGAGAATCTGGTCCCCCTCCGGTAGTTTGCCGGCAAACTGTTGGAGCACCTCGGCTTCTTTATCCTTCGGAATACGCGCCGGAAGATCCAGGTGGATGTCTTCGTCCAACATTTTGAATTCGAGCAGCGCCGTTTCCTTGATCAGACCCTTGGCACGTTTCGGATCCTTGACACCCGGCAGCTGTACGACGATTTGTTTCAACCCTTGGCGTTGAACGATCGGCTCCGCGACGCCGAATTGATCGATCCGATTCCGGATGGTTTCCAACGCCTGATTGATGGCGGAATCCTTGATGCGCTTGGCTTCCGGCTCACGAAGCTCCCACACTACGATATTCGTCGATCCCCCTGACTCCTTTTCAACAAAAATGGGAAAGTTGTCGATCAGCTTTTGAGCTGGCTCTTTTGCCTCGGCATTCTGCAACTGAATCGTAATTTGATCGTGCCCGGATCGCTTGACGGAATCGACACCGATTTTCTTCTCGGCAATGAGATCCTGGAGTGCGGTGACCGAACGGTCAACCGCGATCTCCACGGCACGATCCTCATCCACCTCCAGCACCATATGGATGCCGCCCTGCAAGTCCAACCCCAGCGTAATGCCCTTGTTCGGGAGAACGCCTTTCATCCAGCTTGGCAACGCCTGATACAGAGGCTGATAGGATGGAAGAAACGCCACTATCGATACCAAAATGATCAGCGTCAGCAACCAGAGCCGCCCACTTACCTTTTTCATGTCGTCCGTGACCCCTTATCCGTTTGAACTACGCGTCTGTGTTTAATCCTTGTCTTTGTCTTCCTCTTCGCCACGCACTCGCGCGACATTCTCGCGCTGCATTTTGATTTTGGTATTATCGGCAATCTGCAACGTCACAGTCTCTTTCCCCAGGTTGGTGATGGTGCCCCAGATTCCCGACGTCGTGACCACCTTGTCGCCTTTTTTCAAGGCGTCCAACAACGCCTGCTGTTGCTTTTGCTTCTTCTGTTGAGGCCGGATCAGAAGAAAATAAAAAATGATAAAGATTAAAAGAAACGGAACCAGCGAGAGGATCCCCCCCGCTCCACTGCTGGCAGGCGACCCAGCTCCACCCGTTCCCTCAGCCCATGCGATTGATTCCATCAACATCGAGCAAACCCCTTCTTATGTATGAACGTTCCCATGCAATTCTCCGTACGGTTCTGCACACCCAGCTAAGCCGGCCATCACCGTCTGTCGGTTGTGAGTACGATAAAACGCTTCCCGAAACTCAGGAAACGTTCCCTCTGCCAAGGCTTCTCGTATACGGCGCATCAATTCCGAAAAATACCAAAGATTGTGAATCGTGTTGAGCCGTGCTCCCAGCATTTCCTTGACCATAAACAAGTGGTGCAGATAGGCCCGGGAGTATCGACGGCATACCGGGCACGCGCAATCTGGATCGATCGGCCGCTCGTCTTCAGCATACTGGGCTTGCTTGATGACAACCCGACCGGTTGTCGTAAAGAGAGAGCCTGTTCGGCCGTGACGGGAAGGGACGACGCAATCAAAGAGATCGATACCTCGGGCGACCCCTTCAAGCAAATCTTCCGGATGTCCGACCCCCATAAGATACCGAGGCTTTTTCTCCGGCAACTCCGGAACCGTCACATCGAGCATCGCATGCATGTCGGCCTTACCTTCTCCGACTGACAGCCCGCCGATCGCGTACCCATCGAACCCTAATCGCACCAACTCCCTCGCCGAGGCTACGCGCAAGTCTGGTTCCAATCCACCCTGGACGATGCCAAACAAGGCTTGATCCGTCCTTCGACGCTTGGCTTGGCAGCGTTCCGCCCACACCTGAGTTCGACGTACACTTTCCTGGATAACCTCTCGATCGGCGGGCAATGCCACACATTGATCGAGCACCATGATGATATCGGCTCCCAACGCCTCTTCGATTTCTATCGCCTTTTCCGGCGTGATGACGTGCATCGACCCATCGATGTGTGATTGAAACGTGACACCCTCGTCGGTGATTTCGCACAGTTTGGCCAAACTGAAAATCTGAAACCCGCCGCTGTCGGTGAGGATCGCTCCGGGCCAGCCGGTGAAGGCATGAAGTCCTCCCAGGTCAGCCACGAGCTTGTGACCGGGACGCAAGTACAGGTGATAAGCGTTATTGAGGATGAGTCGAAATCCCAGACTTTCCAGGTCTTCCGGTTCGAGCCCCTTGACCGGCCCCAACGAGCCCACCGGCATGAAGGCTGGTGTTGTGATCTCTGCATGGTCGGTCGTGATCAGGCCGACGCGGCCTTGGGAGTGTCGGTCGGATTGTTGGACTTGGTACTGCATCATCTTCTATAGGGGCTATAAGGGTCGCCCCGCTACATGTGTTCAGGCGCTGAGATGCCGAGCACGTCGAGTCCATTTTTGAGAACCTGCTGGACCGCCCCCATCAAGACCAATCTCGCCGCAGTTCGTTCGGGCGTGAGCACTTCAGTGGAAGGCGACTCATGAGGCTCTTGATCGGTTCCAGGAGGCAAAACACGGTGCTTGTTGTAAAACGTGTGGAGAAGCGCCGCCAATTGTTGAAGGTAATACGTCACACGGTGCGGCTCAAAGGCCAGGGCACTCGCCTGAATGATTTCGGGGTAGGAGGACAGTTTCTTGATCAACCCCAATTCATCGGGATCCGTCAACGCCGTAAGATCCGTTCCTTCTGCAGACGGGCGGGCGATCCCTCTGACGGAGGCCATACGCCACAGGCTGCAAATTCTCGCGTGGGCATATTGAACGTAGTACACCGGATTGTCGGCGGACCGTTGCTTCGCCAGTTCCAGGTCGAACTCCAGATGAGTCTTGGAATCCCGCATGAGGAAATAGAATTTCGCGGCGTCGGCTCCGACCTCATCGATGACTTCCCGCATCGTAATGAATTCGCCGGTCCGTTTTGACATCTTCACTTCGACTCCGCCCCGCAGCAGCTTGACCAACTGGACCAACACGACCTGGAGACGATCTTTGGGATGGCCGTATGCCTGCATAACAGCTTGCATGCGGGGAATATACCCATGGTGATCCGCCCCGAAGACATCGACCAGTAGATCGTAGCCACGCCGCAGCTTGTCGTGATGATAGGCAATATCCGACGCAAGGTACGTATATTCACCGTCCTGCTTCTTGACGACGCGGTCTTTCTCGTCGCCGTAGACGGATGCCCGAAACCACCACGCCCCATCCTGTTGAAACAGGAGTTCGCGGGCGTTCAATTCATCCATGGCCCGTTCGATGGCTTTGGACTCTAGAAGCGAGGCTTCACTGAACCAGGATTGGATCTCAATACCAAATGACCGAAGGTCATCTCGGATAAGCCCGAGCAGTTTCTGATATGCAAGAACTCGACAGCGATTCTCAAGGTCGGCAGGAGTCAGTTCACCGGCTACAGAGTCGAGTTCCTCCTTGATCTGTTGTGCCACCGACGTGATGTACGAACCATGATAGCCGTCTTCCGGAAACTCGACAGTTCGTCCTGACAACTCCTGGTAACGAGCATAGACAGACGCGCCCAACAATTTCATCTGTCGTCCTGCGTCGTTGATATAGTATTCGCCCACGGCATCATATCCGATCGCATTCAATAACCGGACAATTGCCTGCCCGACCGCCGCCCCCCTGCCATGACCGACATGCAATGGACCGGTCGGATTGGCGCTCACATACTCAACCAACACTCGCCGACCGGTTCCGACAGTAGTTCGGCCATAGCGAGCCCCCTGCTGCTCTATTTCACGGAGAACCTCCTGCCAGAGAGCCGGTTTGACCGTCAGATTCAAGAAACCGGGACGGACGATTTCAACGCGATCAAACAGCTGCTCTCTCTGAGGAAGGTTTTCTACGATGATTTGCGCGATATCATGAGGCGTCTTGTGCTCTGAGGAGGCCAGCGATAGAGCCACTGTCGATGCAAGGTCCCCCCACTCCGGCCGTTTGGGCGCATCAAGACTCAGGGTGGGCCAAGCCGTCGTCTTCAGCTGCCCTTTCTCTCTCGCGCCATTGAGGGCACCGAGTAGAGCCATTGTTACCCTCTCTTGCACGAGTCCTTGAGACACAACACTTCCTCTAAGCACTGACGAAAGAAAGGAAAATAACGGGGCACTTTATCACAAGAGGTAGGCAGAGACAAGGCGGTTCACGTGGAATTACGAGGGTTTGCACTCTCACTCTCTATCATGCATAAGCTCCATTGCTATCAGGATCTTTTCGATCGGTACTTTAAGACAGGGCCTCTCTTCACATTTTTTAACTGTTTCCCAGAGCTCACAGGTACAGGGAGCTCCACGCAGGATCGAGACGTGGCTACCATGCGGTGCCCATCGGCGATGGTCTGAAGGACCGAATAAGACAATAGTCCGTACACCCAACAAAGCGGACAGATGGGTCACACCCGAATCATGACCGACATAGAACCTGACCTGGGTAAGCACTCCTGCAAGCAGAGAAAGCTCAAGGTCTCTAAGGACAGGAGGTGGCTTACTTATAAACCGCAGTGTATGGCCCACGGCATCCCGATCAGCCGGCCCTTCCAAGACGAGTGGGCACATCCCTCCTTGCTGCAACCGTTCAATCAACGAGGCTATCCTTCTGGGTTCAAGGCACTTGTGAGCGCTTCCACTCCCCGGATGCACAAGAATCAATGATTGATCGCGCGCGATCCCCAGCACCTCAAGATAGTCCTTACCTCGTTCCATGAGAGGCGACGGGAGTTGTACTGTACTCTCTGTCGAAATATCCCCAGCTGTTTCATCCAATGTCTCAAGAAAGCGGTCGCTCTGATGCGTTGCACGTAATCGATGGGAAGATGGCGACTGAATATGAATCCTCGCTACACCCATACTCCGAAGCAGAAAAGCAAGAGCGCCGTCTTTATCCTCCGTCCAAGCCACCGCAAGATCACATCGGTTCAACCACGATTGTAATTCCATGGAGGGAGAGAAGGTTCCGGAAAATAATCCCAAACATGCTTGCCCTTCCATTGGAATCCAATTGGCAATCAAACCACAATCCCATAGCAATCGACTCACAGCTCCAGAAGCTACGAGCACGGTTTCATGTTGGGGGAACCTGACGCTCAGACTTCTTATTGCTGGGACAGCCAGCAGGACATCGCCAAGTGCACCGGGATGAACGATGAGGATGGTACGTTTCACTGGTCTCTTGAAAACCACTACGACGTTGGATCTGTACCGGCATCATGCACCGATCGAGCCAGTTCTAAATCTGATGGCGTATTGATGTTGAACATGGATCGCCCATGGTGATCAATTTGTCTAATTTCCGTTTCCTCAATCACGCGCACCGCAAGGGCAGGATGATCGATCATGCTTTGAATCTTCCTATTATGGACTTTCATCATTTCCTCAATAACCGGAAGGCAGTCTCGACTATACACCGCGTGGGTTGGCTGCAGACGAGTCGCCCACCGACCAATAACAATATCAGCCTGGTCTCTTAGGCGAACCATATACCGAATGACATTTGGGTCTAGGAATGGCATATCACAAGCCGCGAGGAAGATATGTTGAGCCTTAGCCCACCGGAGGCCCGTGTACAATCCGCTAAGGCTTCCGCAGTCCGGAATAAGATCGCGGACCACCGGTACATCTGCTTGCAAGGAAGGACTGTCTTGACCGATGACAACGCATACCTGCTCAAACAATTCACGCAGAACCGCGCAGCTTCGTTCAAAGAGAGTCCGCCGACCGACGAGGATAAATCGCTTGTCTTCACCCATCCTCCTACTTTTTCCGCCGGCCAACAGTACGCCCGTCACATCGGTGATCATGAGCCCATGACCTGTGTAAAAAAAGAGGGGGTAGGTCGCCCCACCCCCTCTATCCTTCCTTACTGCGCTGACGCGTATCTCTAAGGAATGCTACAGCGTCTTTCCCTTTTTCTTGTTAGCGCGACGAGTCAAGACCCACCCTTCTAGCAACACGACACCTACTGCAATAACGGCTGGGTAGATATATGTCTCCTGAGGAATCGGGGGGTTCATGAAAGTGTAGTAGAAGGCAGATACGGCCATCTTTCGTCCAGCATCGCCATTATGGCCATCCCAAGCAAAGAATACGGTCGGGATATATTGTCCCACCTCAAAGAAAGTGTCCTCGTCGTAATCCTGATCTTTCTTATTCCCCAGTGGACGCTGAATCATCACGTACCAACGCCCGTTCTTCCACTCACCCATCAGGAGCTTCATCGCCTCTTCATAATTATCACGCTCTTCAAAATCTTTATCCCAACCTGTCCCCTTGAAGGCACGAAGCGAACCATCGGCTTCCCATTTCACAATATCTACAGGAAACTGTTCGTTTGTGCCGAACAGGTAGCGGGGTTTAATAGGAGCCGGCAGCTCTTTCCATTTGACCGCTGTTTCAATGGCAATGGCATCGTTATATACATCGTATTTATTTTGATTAGCTGCGATTGATCCTTCTTCACCGGTCTTGGGATCCTGTTCTTTAATATCGATATTGACCTGAGTGGGAGCCCATGGGAGCTTCCCTTCCGCCACACTCTTCGTCCGGTCATCCCACTCGATAAGATAGACAATGTGTTTGTCATTATAGAGCGATCGTACCCAAATATCATCGATACGATTCACAAAATTACGGGGCTTGTGCGTGATCTGTCCTCCCATGGCAACATACCGCTTGGGAGTTTTCTTCCATGCCTCATGCTCAATATCGGTCGGAATCTCTCCTTCAACAGGGTCAGAGGGAATCACGAAATTGATTTTTGGCTTATCCGTCAAGGGATCGATGGGTAGAGGATTACCCTCCGCATCCCGCTCACAAAGCGAATTGACAAAATTGGCGATGTCCCACCGTTCATCGACCGTTGTGTTATCGGCAAATGACGGCATTGGAGTACCGTTGATTCCGGTCGAAAAGGTTCTAAAGATATTGGCCACGTTGTATGGATCCTGGCGGCTACCTCGGAAGTTCCAGCATTTGTGCCAATCGGCTGGCTGGATTGAAAAACCCCAGTCGTCTTTCAAATTAAAGGCGTTCCCGTCCCCTCGACCTTCCATTCCGTGACACTCGACGCATTTTTTTTCGACAACCAACTCCGAACCACGCTTCTTGCTCTCATCAGTTGCAGGTTTGGGTTTCAGATCGGCTAACTGCAGGATGGTTTGTGTTTCCGACTGTTTATCCGTGAACTTTCGGTCTTTAACAAGCTCTGTAGTAACGAAAGACAGTACTTGCAAGCGTTGCTCTTCAGTCAAAATACCTTCCCATGGCGGCATGGCCGAACCGGGCAGCCCGTGAGTCACGGTCTCAAAGAGATCGTTTTGCCCCGGGATGGGCTTTTTGGCATCAAACAGTGGAAGCTCGCCACTTGCCGTATGGCGAATCTTAAAGGTTCCCTGGTTAAAATTTCTCGGACGTGGCCACAGCCGGTCTGCACCCGGTCCGTCACCTGCACCATCTACACCGTGACACCACACGCACTTGGTAAAGTAGACACGCTTTCCTGCTTCGATCATTTCTGCTGAAGGTTCAGGCGCAAGTTCGCCCTTTTTAAAACCCTCGGGGAGACCTTGGGCTGAAATAGGGGAATATCCTGCACTCGACACCAGAACCACCCCGAAGGCAGCAGCCGCAATCATCCCGGCCTTCTGAGTTATGCTATCCATCATGTTATGCCTCATCTTCATTTTCGTCATATCTAGTTTGGCTTTTAGTGATGTGGCGGCTAGTCCCAAGTCCGCGGGTAGTAGCCGGTGTGCCAATATTCGAACAAGATTACCTTCCAGATTTCATCAACAGTCAAATGTTGCTCCCAGGGGGGCATAACCGAGGCCCATGGGAATCCTTCGTTAGGCAACCCAATACCTCCCTTTGCAACACGCCAGAATATAAAAGTCTCTTGCAGCTGTGCGATTGTGCCTGGGTCGGTGAAATTTGCTGGAATCGGGTTGAAGGCGAAGGCGTGTAGCCCGCGGCCGTTCAAATTATCACCATGGCAGAAATGACAATTTTGGAAGAATATTTCTCCTCCTTCCCGAACATACTTGAGGTAGCCTTGATTCTTGTCATCCCATGGGTTCGCATTCGGCTTCATCAAACGCCCCATCCCCTGTTCCACAATATTGGCGTTCGTATATTCTTGATCGTACTTGCCATCAGGATTCACCCGATATGGATTCTGTGACGTCTGCAACACGTAGGTCTTTCCATGAACCTTTGTACTTGCGGGAGGCGCTGGATGAACCGTTCTAAGTTCGATCGGCTCCTCCGACTTTGGCATCATAGCATTGTAAGAGAACCCACCGACCAGAATTGGAATCAAGACAAGATAGGCATAGCGCAAAAACCTATTTATACCGGTCTGCGCATCAAGCACGTTCAAGATCGGCTGCTTGAATTTTCTCCAGTCCTCTTCATTGGCTGATACCCACATGAACACGGTAACAAGCCCTACCGTCCCATACATGGCACGTACGCTGAACGGGATCGGAGGATAAACACGATACTTCAGATAGAGCATCAAGAACACCCAAAACCCGATCCCTTGCCAAAAACGCGGAAGACCCATACCCATCGCATTCAGCATATAACTCAAACCAGTGAACCCGAGGACATAACACCCGACTTCAAACAGCAATTGCATGGGCATATAGCCTTCGATCAATCGAACAGTGGTGGATGGAACAACATCTAAAATCATTCCACCCAGGAGAAGAAGCCCAGCTAGTCCAGCCAAGGCAACGAGTGACATCAGTGCTTTCATCGGCAACTCCCTTTACTCTCCGCAGAACAAGTACCTGGGTGTTAAGAAATTTTGGGTGGCGGTGCCCCAGTTTTGACTTGTGATAAGTAGTCCACAATCTTCTTTAATGCGCCCGCACTCAGCTTTTGCCCGAACACTTTCGGCATGGTGTTATCGGGGAACGGTTTCACCACAAAGGCGCTAGGATCTACGATAGATTCCATGATGTATTCAGCAGGCGACTTCGCAGTCCCCTTATATGTTGGGTCCTTGATACGCTGTGGGGCAGTGGTGCCCTCTTCAAGCTTAGGACCGATGGTTCCCACTGCCCCTGGGATCCCTGGAATCGTATGGCAGGAAATACATTGACCTTTGGCGAAAATCTGATCAACAGGCTCTGACCCATCGGCCATTAAGGACGTAGCACCGGCAGGTTTTTCGTCCGCCTGCTTGGGACGGTCTGCTTCAGGAATAAATTTCTCATACGATTTGACGATCTCTTCGAATGACGGAGGTTCAACTCCTTCGCGAACATACATCCATGTATCCACCGCTGCCAATTCTGGGAGGGTAAGAGAGATCGGCGGCTTGTGAATGGCCGGCATTGGGCTTTCCTTGTCATTTGTTCCCTTGACCCCATACCCTGCTACAACGTAACAACTTGGACAGGCATGCGATTCAGCAATGTATTCCTGGACAGTCTCCGCAGTACCCGAGCCAGGGAACGCCTCCTTGACGGAATATTCACGCTTCGACGGGTCCCCCTTTGAGTATTTAGGATCTTCTAACCGTTCCTTGCGGGTTGGGAGACCTAATAAATTAGGAGCACGTTCGCCGAGCATGCCCGCATGGAAGGCATGACAGAGTGGGCATTGTCCCTTGCCGATCGCACCTTGCTCCTTATTCTTCCCGACACCGCCGAAAATAATCTCCTCACCTTTATCAGCCAGTTGTTGCGTAGACATGGTTTCCCACGTAACCTTCTCCTCTACCGGCGGAAAACCTCCTTCTACTTGGGGAAGCCAGTTCCCGTACCCGGAAAGGAACGCCGCTACGAAAAACATGAATCCACCAATCCTTAAAAGTGCGCTCAGATTGGTAAAATACAGCGCCATGATGAAGGTGGTTATGGTGATCATCGCGAGAGAGACGGGCAACAAACGACTCTCGCCGTAGAAATTGGTCTTGTAGTTGGCGATCGCCACGAATAGAAGAAAACATGAGACTAGTCCGATGAATGTCTTGAACACCGCCCGCTTTTTCGCAACGGAATCGCTGATGGACATCTGAAAATACACTAATAAGCCCGCAATAATGGCCATGGCCATCCAGCCCATCGAGAGTGCTTCAGCAATCAGGTTACCCAAGGTCGTGACCTCCTACAGTTCAACGGAGAACCAAATATAGCTCCCACGCGTTGAGCTGACTCTAAAGACACTGATTTAGTGACTAGCAGCCGGCTGCGGGATACTACCAGGAATCCCTGCTTTTGCCTCCACCGGAACTTTCTTTGCCGTCAAGCTGCCTAGCCAGAAAACAAAAAGAATCGTGATCCAGAAAAACAACACATTGAACGAAATCATGTTCGCAGCAAATCCCACCGTGTGGGTATAGGCCCAGGGCGAATTGTCTCTCATGATTTCGTTGACATGCCAAAAGAGTCGGACCGATGAGCGAATATACCCCATCAATCCCATCATCCAGGTAAAGGCGGTCGCCAACATAATTAACGCGTACTGAGAGCGGGCAGAAATCTTCCCCCACTCGATCGGCCCCATTTGCTTGGCCCCCTTCATCATGAAGCTGTTCAGCGCGAACATAAAGAAGAGACACGACAACGTGGTGGCGACTTGGGGAACAGACAAACCAACTCGCACGTTTGCAGGAATATAGTACCCATAAATAGCAAGGAAGATAATGTTAATGTACGCACATGTGAAGAACACACCCATAAAGATGTTGCCGAACTTAGCCCACGAGACGGTTGAGACTTTATTGCCCCTCATGTACCAGACGAAACTCAGTACGGTCGTTGTAATAATAACGTTGATACCGCCGTTCTTCGCTGACATAACCCCATAGTTGCCCAAGACGGGATGTTGCTGGCCTCCCATGGCTTTTAATTCGGCCGGCGTCATGACCATGGTATGGGGAGTAATGAAGACCATGTAACCGCAGGCGAGGAGGAAAACCAGATACTTAATGTAGCGTTGATATTTTTCAGCACCCCTCATACGACCCATAGCCTGCCAGAGATAGTAGTTGGTGCTCAGGAACAGAATTCCGATCATTGTGGCTTGAATGATAAACAGCCAAGCGAGCAGACCCCCCATCAAGGTAATGCCCATCTGCTGGCGATAAGCGTACACCTCGCGCATCAACCAATAACCAGCAAATGGCAACGGAATCAGGAACGCCACACCCAGCGCCATGGCAATGTAGCCCATCCAGTCATAGTGAGCGCGGTCCTCCTCCGTCTTTGCCGCCAAAAATTTATAGGCAGCATATGCGGCGACCACGCCTCCTCCGAAAGCCATATTTCCGAGGATGCGATGAAGGTTGAGCGGGTTCCACAAGGCCGTGTGAATCACGTGCCAGATGTTTCCAAGGTAGCGTCCTTGTTCGTCGACACCTGCCGGCGACATCATGAAACCAATCCAGGAATTCGCCAAAAACATGAGCAACGTGCCGATGATATTCAAGATCACCGACATACTCAGGTGAATCCACTTCAGGAACCCTTCCTTCATCTTGTCCCAGCCGTAGTAATAGATGTAAAGGGTTCCGCTTTCAGCCACAAACATCAATGCATAGATGTGCATGACCGGGCGGAATATGCTCGATAAATAGGAGAAGAAGGATGGATACAAGGTCAGGAAGGTAAAGATCAGAATACCGCCAAGGATAGCAGTGAGAGAATAGGCCGTAAGACTAATCTTGATAAAGTCATAGGCTAATTGATCGTAACGCTTTGCGAGTGCCTTGTCCTTGGTCACCACCCCCATGAACTCGATGATCATACAGAAGATCGGCACGGCCAGCACGAAGCTGCCATAATAGAGGTGCTGTTGATTCGCAAACCAGAGGAGGACTCGGCTCTCAAAATTGTATCTGGGATAGTCCTTAGGACCATCCGTCGTTTTGGGCGCAGGAGCACCGACCACAATGCCCTCGGTCTTGTAGTAGACATCCCGACCCTTTTCAACTTTATCCCCATCCTTCTTTGCCGCATCGCCGACAGGGGCCTCTTCACCGATAGCCGGCGAAGGTAGGGCCACGACGATCGGAAGCAGAAGGAGGCCAACCATCATGCAGAGCGCCATGATTGAAAAGATGCGCTTGCCGGTTAATAGGCCCATGGAATACCTCCTTAAATACACTCGCGTTAAATATTGAGTAACGTATCTAATTTCTGAACAGATACCAAAAGTCCAATCCCTGCATATCCATGAGATAGTGATCAACCAAGATAAAATAGCCAACGGTAATAATAAGAGAAACAACCACTGCAATGACAGGATTATTCAACGCGCTCATATCCTTCCTCTCCTCTGATGACCCAGGTTCATCAATTGATTAAACTGTGCAGTCAGTTAAGCGCGATCAGCTCAACAAGGACACTGAATGCCAGCAAACCAGTAGAAAAACCATAGCCCAACAGCACAAGTGATGTAGAAAATCATTTTGCCGACTTTTATCTTAATGTCGCTGTCAGGGGTAGCTGTGGCCATTGCTGTATTACTCCTGGTCGAGATAGATGTTGGGGGGAATTCAGAATTACTGCATTTCCTTGACAGGGACCGATCCCTGTGTTATCTGATTTTTATTGCTCGTGAGTAAAGCAACAGGATAAATCGTGACGAAAAACTCAAAAGTGTTTGACATTATAGTTTTGGCCGGTATGGTTGTCAACATCATTTTGGCCGTGTTTTTGATTCTCTATTACTTTGATTTTCTGTAAATTCGCCCCTTTTCTCATCCTCTTCTCTCAATCCTGTCTTGGAAGTTGCGCAGCGAAATCCGATCGTCTCATCTCGAAAATCCGGCATCATTTTGCTTCGGCTGGTAATTCGAACATCACCACCAGTCGTCGTATAACCTCCACCACGAAGCACCCGATAGGTTCCATACTCTGGACCTGGTGGATTCTGTTCCGGCGAGTTCTTGTAGTACGTTTCATCGTACCAATCAGCCACCCATTCTATGACATTGCCGGCACCATCCATCACTCCGTACGGACTCTTATCAGCTCCAAAAGTCCCCACCCGCGCAGATACCTCATGACCGTCCTGCACACGGGCCCAATTCGCACCATGCGGCTGCTCCTGGTTTCCCCACGGCCAAAGCCTTCCATCCGAGCCTCGCATCGCTTTTTCCCATTCGGCTTCGGTCGGGAGCCGCTTACCTTTCCATCGACAGTATTCGGCAGCGTCATCCCATGAAACATAGACGACTGGTTGATTGATTCCGCGTACCTTACCTCCGCTCTTTGCATAGCGTGAAGGGAGTCCCGGTTTTCGATGACCTGTGGCTACGATGAATTGTTGATATTGATGATTGGTCACTTCATACCGATCAATCAAAAAGGCATCGAGAAAGATGGTCCTCTGGGGCTGCTCGTCAAATCCACCATTGTTCGTACCACGAATGAACGAACCCGCGGGAATAGTCACCATCTCGTCCTGAATCGGCTCCTCTCCGGAAGCGCTCTCTGGCAACGATTCAACTACGGCACTGGTTCCGGACTCTAGTTTTTCATACGGCGTTAACGTGGTACCGCGCAGGATGGCAACGATGGGCATTGCAGCACACGCCAGCACTACGAACAGAAATACCAATTTAAACTTCGATTCAAGCATACTGGTCTATGAATCAGCACCCCCTGAGGCTTGATCGAGATCACTCGCACAGCGAATACCGATCGTCACGTCGGTCCGCCAATGTTTGGCGGCAAACCGCTTCGATAACCTCGCATTATGCTCGGTTTCCCTCCATGAGCCTCCACGCACAACTTTGAGATCGGCGTTCTCCGGTCCCTTGGGATCCCGAAATGGCGACTTCTTGTAGTAGTTTTCGTCGTAGGAGTCCTCGACCCATTCTGCAACGTTACCCGTCATGTCATAAAGTCCATAGGGACTCCGCCCCGCATCGAACGACCCGGGCGGAGCAAGGTACTTATATCCATCCTCGTTGCCGTCGACATTTGCGGCGTTAGTGACAAACTTATCTCCCCAAGGATATTTTCTCTTACTCTCGCCACGACCGGCTTTTTCCCATTCAGCTTCCGTGGGAAGTCGCTTACCGGCCCACTTACAGTAGGCGGCCGCCTCGTCCCAAGAGACACTCATAACCGGAAATTCGGGCTTCAAAACCTTCGACTGATCATCGTCGAAGACCTCGATTCTGGGCATCGCTCGCTTGGTCATCTTTGCAAACCGCATGTATTCTTCTTGCGTGACTTCCTTTCGGTCGAGATAAAATCCCTTCAAATAGACTTGATGCTCGGGCGCTTCATCAGGATCACCGTCATTGCTTCCCATGGTAAAGGGACCTTCTGGAATCTGGACCATTTCCCGACCTTCGTCTCCGATTTTTGTCTTGTACATCGAGAAGTCCTGAGTCGGCAGGCTACTCGCCGTCGGTCTGGCTTCCGACTTCACCGATGCGGCAAGCTGCTTCATTTGCTTGGCCTTATAGGACTCATAGGCCAGCAGGCTAATCATAAGAAAGAACGATGCAAACACAAAAATAATGGAGCCAACTAAAACACCCTTGTTTTCCACGAACACCTCAATAATCGTGAGTGTTTATCGATAGGACGGCGATGTTTCAACCTGTTCCGATGCCGCTTTCTTGGCAGCGCGCACATCGAGCAACATGGAAATTTGGACACCCAGGAAGCCTCCCATGGCAGCACCCGAACCGGCGCCCACCCAGATCCGCTCGATGCCGGCCATCAGCCATGCTAAGGCGCCGCCCAGCACAGTCCCAACAAGAATACTGAAGAGAAATCGCCGGCCACCGAGAAGGCCGATGACAATACCGAGAACAAACCCAATGGAGATGGCAACCGGCATCAGGCTACCGCCCATGGTCAGCCCGATCAGCGTACCGACGGTACCCATCACGGCTATTCCCAGTCCAATATCAAATACCTTGTTCCGAGCCATCTCAGTGATCCTTCTTCATAGACCGGACAGTTGGATCTCTACTTATTATTAGCCGGAACAGCAATGAGAGGACCAAAATCGACTTCAACGCCAGGAGCCGCGATGATGGAGATCCCCCATGCCTTCTCCGCCGGCTCATGTTTGTGAATCCGCTTGAAGTCCTCGTACACATTCACCCTCTCCTCGAACCATTGACCCATCTCCTTCGTTCCAGTCTGGACGACAATCTCGGAACCACTAAACATGCCGCCTTCCGTTAAGGTGCCGTCCGGTTTCGACTCACTCCACACATATTTCGTGAACACTGGGATAAAGAGGAGATCAGTATCGAGGGAAGCATAGACCGCAGCCAGTGGCTCGTTTCCAGAAGTGGCCTTGTTGAGCCGCCATCGCCAGGTCAGAATAGGATAGGCCTTGGGATCCCAATCGATCTTCTTTTTTTTGATCCGCTGTCCAGCATCTTTCGCCGATAAAAAATTCATGCCGTTCTCCGACCGTACCTTGTAGGCTTCTCGGCCTTTCGATTGACTTCGCTGATTTTCGTGATCCCACAGAGAAGGGAACCCGTCCGCTTCCTTCGTTTGGAAATCTTCAAGCACCAGGGCCTGCCCTTGGGCCACAACGGGATCTGGCCAAACCATAACCCCGGCCAGGAGGCTGAGGACGGCTGCAGTACAAATCGGCGCACGGCGCTCCATATGCTTTATTCCCTTTCTATGTTTCTTGCGAAGGAACCGGCGAAAGCATGGGCGCCTGTTCATCCCGGAATTCCTCGCCCATCACCGGTTGTTGTCCTCGCTCGCACATCCAGAATAACGTAAGAACGGCCGCCCAAAATACCACCATGTTCAGCGTCACCATTTTCGTCGCGTATTGAAGATCCGGCGTGAAGGCCCAGGGTGAGACGTCAGCCATCAACTCACTGACATGCCACGACAGCCGCCCCGAGGACCGAATGTATCCCATAAGCCCCATGACCCAACTAAAGGACGCCGCCAACCCAAATAATCCGACCATGCCACGCAGTGGAATTTTCCCCCACTCAATCGGCCCATGCACCACCGCACCTCGCAGCATCAAGCGATTCATTATCACACCGGCTATAATGACCGTCAGTGTCGTGAATGCCTGAGGAGCGGAAAGACCGACGCGGACCTTCGCGGGCAAATAGAAGCCATAAATCGACAGCCAGATGATATTCAATGCCCCGACCACATACAGCACTGTGATCACGATGTTTCCGGTCCTGCCCCACGAGATAGTCATCGTTCGATTCGCTCGGCGATAGTACAAAAAGCTGAGAGCCGTGACGAGAATCAGGATATTGACCGCTCCGTTCTTGGCCGACATGACCCCGTAGTTTCCGATCACGGGATGCTGCGCGCCTCCCATCGCCTTCATTTCACTCGCAGACATCAACAAGGTGTGCGGCGTCAGCCAAATGAAGAGGGCTAGCATCAACACACCCAGTAACAGCTGGTAATAGGGCTGATACCGCTCACCCCCTTTGATCCGCGCCATGCTCTGCCAGAGATAGTAGTTGATTCCCAGGAACAGGACACCGATCAAGAGCGCCTGAACCACAAAGAGCCAGGTGAGCAATCCGCCCATCATCGTCACACCCATGGTCTGACGAAACACGAAGACCGACTTCATCAGCCAATAGCCGGCGATGGGCATGGGAATGAGCGCGCAAACCGTGACAAACAAAAAGACGTATCCGACCCAATCGAAATAGGCTCGTTCCTCGTCAGTCTTACTCGTGAAAAATCGGTAACAGGCATAGGCCAGTACCACCGCCCCACCGGACATAATGTCTGCAAGAAAGCGATGAACATTCAGTGGATTCCAGAGCGCGGAGTGCAGCAGATGCCAGGCATTTCCCAGAAACCGTCCCTGCGCATCTACTCCAGCGGGGGACATCATGAAAGCGGACCAAGCGTTCGCCATCATCAATAACGCCGTTCCCACAATGTTCGTCAGAATACCGATCGCAGCGTGGATCCACTTCATGCCCCGATTCGCCATCCGGTTCCATCCATAGTAATAGACGATCAGCAGCAGCGTCTCTCCGACAAACACGGCGGCGTAGGCCGGCATGAATCCTTTGAACGTGCCGCCCATATACTTCATGAAACTGGGATACAGCGTAATGAACATCGTCAGCATCAGGCTGCCAATGAGCGCCGTGACCGAAAGGGCCAAGACCGCCACTTTCGCGAGGTCTCTCGCCAGACCATCGTAGCGAAGCGCCAAGGCGGGCTTCTTGGTCATCAATCCGAGGAATTCCAGCAACGCGCAAAACAATGGTAGAGCGAGGACGAATCCTCCGAAATATGTATGCTGCTGCGTCACGAACCACACCAGCAGTCGACTGTCTAGCGAGCCAATTCGAGGATAGACCGTTTCATGAGGAGCAGGAGCCGCCGGCCCCTGCGGAATTCCCTGCGTGCCAAAATAAATATCCGTCGACGGCTCTGCAAGTGCCAGATCAGGTCTGCTCCACACACATCCGATTGCGATTGCAACCACCATCAACGTAATATGGATCGCAACGCTGATCCCAGGACGAATCATCGTAAATCCTTGGCCCATACCCCTTACCCCTTGGTTCCGGCCTTGCCGAGCGCCAAGCCCACGGCCGCATTGTCAGCACCAACCGACTTCCCAAGAATTCCCATCACAAACGGGCAACGCAACATTCCACTTGACAGTTGCGGCGCTTGTTCATCTTCTACATGGCGGCGATCGCCCAGATAATACCCATACACCGCCATCATAGCCGCCACCAATGCCCCCATCACAGCGGCCGAGCCTAGCGTAATCGTCGGCTGCCGCAGAACAAATAACAGTACGCCCATTGCCACTAAGTAATAGGTTGACGCAAAGGCCATCCCCGGCCACCACCAATATTTCAGCAGCTCTCCCGGCGCGGTCTGGCGGAGCGAGTGAAGCCATGAACCGGCGGGATAGAGTCCACCAAAATACGCACAAAGCGCGAGACCACCTCCAAGAAGCGACACGCTCAGCAGTTGCGCCAAGACTGCCCCCTGCTCATTTGCGATTGCCAACCCCGACAACGATGCACCGGCCCCGACGCCCAGACCGATCAACACCCACGGGCTCAAGCGCCGAGCCCGGCGTTGCACGAACACACGAAGCTGCTCACCATCCGGGAACGTCAGAAACGGACGCCCTAACACGGAGAGTTTGCGCACATGACCAATCTCAAACGCGTCCCTCGCGACGGACGTGCAGGAGATGATGATCGCCATCATCGCAGGCCCGTCGGGGTGCTGAAGATAGCTGTAGTGCATGATCCATAACAAGGTGAGTACCAATAGGGACAGTTGAATGCCATACACGGCACCGATCCAGCCGGCAAGCCAGCCAAGGAGACGTAGGCCGTCTTGTCGGACTATGACGGACCAAGATGCCGTACGGCCCACCCGATAGGCCAAGAGCGCCGTAATCATTGCCACTAGACTACTGACGGCCAACAAGACCACGGGCGTCGTGATGGGCAGGAGGTGCTTGGCCAAACGATACACTGCGAACGCGAACAGGCCGGGAATGAACATTACGATCCGTTTTTTCCGACGCACCGCATCTTCCGTCACCGCCAAACTCAAACTGGGAATCACGCGCAACGCCATCCGATGCAACATAATATCCAGCCCTAAGACTGCAGGACGAAAGACTGAAGCGAGAAGATAATATGTTTCATTTTTTCTCTCCTTCTCAGCACTCAGCACTCGTTACTATTTTGAAGCTGCCATTCCAAAATACTTCGCCTTGATCTCTTCCATCAGAGGCACCGTGATGCGAGACATTCCACGATCCGCCGCGGTGCGCTCAAGCTCAATCCGCGCCATGGCGCGAACCGGGGCCGGCACTCGTTCTAACCGCTGCTCAGCATCAGGTTCCCATTCAATTCGCTCTTCCCCTCGTGGGCGTAGCAATGTATCGTACGTGACCACGCGCTGGCCTTGACGACGAACATCTTGCTCCACTTCTTCTTGAACGAGCACGGCCACATACGGCGGCATGCGATCCAATCGGTGCAAGGCTTCATCGGTCCACATCAGGCGATCGATGATTCCATATGCCCGCCCCTCCGGTACATCGACGCCGACTTTCATGCCACAACCTTTGCACTCCGAACGGATAAACCATTGAGGGGCACCATTTTCACCGGCACGTTCTTCAATCCCTTCGGTATGCATCCATCGACCACAGCCGCAGGTCAGCATCGCCAAGCTCCGGTGCTGAGTAAGGAATGCTGAGGACTGAGCGAATGTTCAACCAACATCTCTTTTTTCATACCCGTAGTCTCAGCACTCAGCACTTGGCTTTCCGCACCCATGGCATTACCCGATCTTCCCCGGATAAAGGATATACAGCATGGTGTAAGTAAAGCTTCCGGTGACAAACAAGACACAGTAAATGACCATCGTAAAGCGTCCGAGCGCCCGATGACGCTTCGCCCCATCAGGCCAAATCCGTTGGATGGTCATCTCAATCGCGAACACGAACGCAACCAACAGGAGAAACGCCAGATACACCTCTAACTTTCGCATTGAAAACCCAGCGGTGGCCACGCGCGAAACAAATAACCCGAGTACCACCACGGCAATGACGCCGAAGATAATGCCGATCTTTCGCCACGTGGTGAGTAACAGTGATTCTCGAAGAGACCGTACGCCGTCGAAGAACTGCTGGGCCCGAAAGCCCAACACAATCATGTACACCGCCATGATCAGACCGATGATGACGAGAATGATGTGGAGCGTAAGCACTGGAATGAAGACGTAATCATAGAGCGCTTGAGAACCGCCGAATCCTTCTTTCCCTTCAACCGCCAGCACGCCAAGCTGCCGAAAGAGATAGTACGCGATGAAGAAGCTCAGCATTGAAATCATCCCGCCGAGCATCAACCAATGATGCGCATCGGCATGTCGCCTGCGGGCCTGAAACCATCCCACAATGAAGAGGCCGGTAAAGAGCGTCGCCATTAACTGGCTTAAATCCGCCCCGGTCGTTGCGTGCGTTCCAAAGAATCCCGGCTCTCTTAACCAATCCATCGTTCAGTTCTTTATCGCCCGGATCTCGCGGATCGTCCCTCGAAATAGATTCGCGCCCGCCTCGCGGCGACGCGGTCTTGACGAACGACGCTTCACGCTTCCCCAGATTTCAGGCCTTGCACCACCGCCGTCTTCTCCAATTCCACGGCAGAGACAAACCCGGCCGTACTCAGCCATTGAACGGCATCGCTGGTTTTATAGCAGCTGCCTTGTTGGGTGTTTACAAGTATGTGGACCGCAAAAGCGGTCGTCCACGCGGGCCCAGTGCCGGCTTCATCGAGGAATCGATCCTTAATAACCAACCGCCCGCCCGGGACCAGCGATGCAAAAATTTTTCTGACGAGATCCTGATTCATCTGGAACGTTTGATAGTGCAGAATATCGGACATCAACACCACATCGTACGGCCCCCCAAGTGGATCTCGGTTGAAGTCGCCTGGAAGCAGCCGGATCCGTGATTCCAATCCCGCCTCCTTGACCGTTTTTTCGGTCAACTTGAGTGTCTCCGGAAGGTCAAAGACCGTCGCGCGCAGTTCTGGATATACTTGGCAGAAGGCGATCGCATTGGTCCCGGCTCCGCCGCCGAGATCCAACATCCACTCCCGACCACCCAACTTCAGCCGCTTGGCCAAATCAGGACCGCTCTGCTGCCCGATCCGATTGAGAACCGCCAACACATGGCTTCCCAATTCAGGATCGGTCTCAAAGACATGTCGATGAACCGTCCGTCGCCCTGTTCGAATCGTCTCTTCCAGTCTGCCCCAATTGTTCCACTCTGCATCGTGCAAGAGCAGCAGATGGCCGACATACTGAGGCGAATGCCGGACCAGGTACTTCAGCGCCGTGGAAGAGTTGTCATAGGTCTCCCCATCCTTGGTCAACAGCTTCATCGCGACGAGTGCGTTCAATACAAGACGGAGAGTCGGCTCATCGGCCTGGAGTCGACCGGCAATGTCCTGCGCTGTTTTCGGTCGTTCATCAATAGTTGAAAATACGTCCAGCTTGACGGCCGTCAGAAGTATTTTGGTCTCCCAGTAGTAGCCGAGCTGGAAGATTTCCGCGAGTGAGAGTTCTCGTGACACACCAATTCTTTCAGCAAAGGGGTTTGAAAATCATGATCTTACCTAGATCGGAAAGTAAAAGACAAGGCAGCGAATCGGCCGTGGGGGGTCGACGTGGTTTGAGTACTATCGAAGTTGGGCGCAGCGGGACCGTTGTCCACTAAGGAATGGCGGCCAGCGTGACCTTTTCAGAGACCAGATTGTCCTTCACGCTTCCTCCAGCTGAATGGTTTCTACATGGACCTTAGCGACTCCCTGTTCGACAAACCCCAGTTGTTCGGCTGCGCCCCGGCTGAGGTCGATGATCCGCTTCCCAGAATCAGGGTTGTGCTGACTGGGAAAAGGGCCGCGGTCATTCACTCGAACAATGATCGACTTTCCATTTTCGAGATTCGTCACCTGGACGTGGATCGGTAGCGGCAGATATTTATGGGCCGCCGTCAACGCGTTGGGGTTGAACAGATCGCCGTTCGCAGTCATGTAGCCTCCCGGCTGGCGCCTGGTTTCCTCCCCATACCACGAGGCCAAGCCCGTCTCTTCGTACGTCTGTGCGCTGGCGATGCTCATCGGCACATAGTGATGGCCGTTGACGGTGTACGGCGCGGTTTTGACCCGTCCCAGACGAATCGCCTCCTTGGCCGGAAGCCCATCGATGGTCTGGATGTCGTCCCGCATTAGTGGATAGTCCAATGGAGCACGGACAACCTCAAAGGTAAACTTCCCTATGTGGTAAACCAGTTTGGTCGTTTCCTTCGTAAATTGATAAGTCCCCCGCACAACCCATATGGTACCTTTGACCGTCTTCTTGGCGACACGATAGCTGGTCTTAATTGCCGAGAAGGTGGTCTTGATCGCTGAGAATGTTGTCTCGATCACGGAGCAGGAGGCAAGAGCTAAGAGGATGGGGAGCAGAAGCAATGGCAGGGCAAACCTTTTCGTTCGCAGATGCCCATAAACACGCCTTACGGTTGAAGGACACAACTTCATGAACCTCCTCCCTTGATGGGCCAGTTCAGGTCGTGACATCTTCATCCCACTCATATGCCATTATGTATCACATCGTGTATTAGGGTCGGTTGAGGGCAGTCTCTCGAAGATGGCATCAGACACAAGTCAGATGGCCCCGCCTGATTGAGCAGCACTATGCTCCGCTGAATGCGAATGTGATGACCACGACGATATCGTGGCCATTTCGAAGAGGTGAGGCGACGAATTGGGAGGTGAAGTGGACTGAATACAAGAAGGGCAGCGGGTGCTCCGCTGCCCTTCTAGACGACACATCTACGGAACAGGCTTACTTGATTTCAGCCTTGAGGTTGGCGGTACCACCGTCGGTCACATCCACCTCGAACTCAATTCTCTTGGCCTTGCCGGCAAACGGATGCCAAGCGATGACCTTATGCTTCCCAGCCGGCACATCCTTGATCTCGAAGGAACCATCGTCTTTCGCGACGGCAAAATGCGGGTTTGACACCGGCAGGAAGAATGATTGCATGAACTCATGCTGGTCGCACTGCAAACGGAAGTACCCTTCCTTCTCCGCACCACCACGGAAGGTCACTGGCTTATCGAGCTTGTCGCCCTTCTTCGCGAGACCGATGTTGAAACCGGTGGCAGAAGTGCTCCCCTTCACGGTGAAACTATGAGGGTTATGGAGCACACCGGCTACCGACTTAGGATCGTCGGGATCTGCATCGGTGTTTTCGACCTTGAACGGGCGAGTATTGACGACGATGCCGCTGAACGGCTGGAAGTCGCAGAACTCGGCCACTACTTCCGTCCCGGCATAGCCATCCGCCCACGCCTTATCCTCGATATCCGCAACCGCAACGACGGCACCTTTCAAACCACCATCCTTTGCCACCTCAATCTGCTTCAGAAACCGCTTGTCACCATCCACCTTACTCTTATCCTTCTCAGCGATCTTGGGACAGAACTTCGGATTGGGGAACTTTGAAAAGAGAAACTCCTTCTGCTCCGGCTTACCGGCATAGGTCACCTTCCCGGAAATCGTTCCTCCCGCGTACGAGGTGAGAGGCGCCGCGATCAACGCGACGGCTGCTACACCCAATATCATTGATAGCGCACTCTTCATTGGACTGCCTCCTTGTAATTGATCAACATCCTGCCTCCGACTGACCTGTCCATCAGGTTTCCAACGACTAAAGGTATCTTTCGCCTACACCATGGCAACACTTTCTACAGCCGAGTATGTATATGAAATCTTACCGCCCGCTGTCAATGTTAAACAAGGGATGCATAGCGGCCTTTCTACAGTAGCTATTTTGTCATCGTCCTGGTACAGTGGCAAGATCATGACCACC
>JBBIKN010000026.1:0-34361 GCA_037445435.1 Nitrospira sp.
GTCAGTGCCTGCACACAAGTGCGTTGGGCCTAATGTCGGACAGGCTCCTAGAGCAGCGGCTGCTGGCAGAGAACCTGCCCGAGACACGCCTCCTACAAGTCGGACAGGCTTATGAGCTCGTGGGTTTTGCCTTGGGGACATGGAACAGGTGGGACGGATTATCGAAGAAGGTGATCGTCCTCGGCGACATCAACTCCGATCCGAGAGATACGATCCCAGTACCGCCGTACCCGGCTACACTCCCGGGAACGTCGTTGCCGGTTCTCACGCCGTATGCGGTTTTTACGCGCAACGGTTTTACGGATGCATGGACTCTGCGATATCACCACAGACCAGGCCTGACTTGTTGTCAGGATGAAGATCTCGAGAACCGGCGGAGCGAGTTGGAGGAACGTATCGACATGATCTTCTCGCTCCCAAAGCCATCGTACGTGGAGGATATGAAGGTCCTCGGCAACAAGAAGCGTGATAAGACGGACCCACCGCCTAAGGGCGGGCTGTGGCCGTCAGACCACGCCGCATTAGCCGCCACGCTGAAGTTCAAAATGACCACTGAAGTGGCGGATAAAAATAGAGGTGTCCGCCTCGAGTGACAAACAAAAGAGGTCAGGGGCATTGCTATGCAAAACTCCGGCTGAGTGGTCGCCTGAGGCGGTTCTGGCGCAAGACGCATGGGTTCATGGTTTCCCAAATTGCAGACGCCTGATATTAGATCCGGAGCAGCTCTGTTCGCCGTGCGACCGGTTTGACTCCTCGAAAACCCTTGTGATAGCGTAAGTTTCTTAATACTGACGGCTCGAAACGCTCTCAGAACCACTTGGGCGGAGGGATGAGGAGTCTTATATGAAATTTGTCTGTCTGAACTGCGAAACATACATGAGTCTTGAGAAGGTCGAAAAACCGGAGGAGGGGTCTCTCGGTGTCTTTTTTGCCTGCCCGTCCTGCAACGCAAAGTTTTCGATGGTCACCAACGCCGGCGAAACGAACATGATGAACGCGTTGGGGCTGAAATTAGGGGCGCGCGCTGAACCGGCAGCGTCCTTGGAAGGGTTACGGGCACTTGCAGGAAACAGTCAAGCCTCTCCTGCTATGCACAAACCAGCACACACAGGGCCGACTGTATCCGCTACGGCTTCATCGCCCGCTAAGGCCGGAGAAAAGGCCAGTGGCTGTCCATTCTCCGCGATGGTAGCCGAGATGGGACTGACGGCCAGCGGCAAGCCCGGGAATGGTACGAACCAAGGTTCCTCCGAGTTTAGCTGGACTGCCGATGCGAAGGAGAAGCTGGACCGGCTTCCCGCCTTTGTGAAACCAATGGTCCAGGGGAGTGTTGAGGCCTATGCGCGCAAACATGGATTCAAGACCATCACACTCCAAGTCATGGACGATTCGAAGAATGATTCGCCCAACGGTATGACATGGTCGCGAGAGGCCGAACAACGGCTCGACAATATCCCGGATTTCATCCGTCCCATGGCTCGAAAAGAAATTGAGCGTCTGGCCAAAGAACGTGGAGAGTCGACCATCACGGCGCAGGTGATGGACGAAGCCAAGGACAAGTTCATGAAGTTTATGTAAACGCATCGTACATCCCTCGGGAAATGGAAGGCCCATCCGGCCGCCTGGATGGGCCTTTCGATTGTTTGTGCTCATTCAGTCGACGGTTCTATTGCATGGTGCAGTGGGCTTCTCTGCTGTTTGTTCTGGCGCTCATGGCAGCACAGTCTCTCTGGGAGACAGATGTGCGTGCCCAACAGTTCTCAGAGCGCCATCCAATCACCAATTCCTCCAGGACGACGAATACCCTGCACGGCGACCATGCTGATGAGAGGTGGGAGGGCTCATCTCAAGGGGTCGTTTATTCGGAGTTCAATCATCGCTTCGCCGGGCTCTTCGTCCTACTGATAGGCCTCGCTGAGTTAGGGCATGCGTTGCGGTACCAACTGCCTTTCTGGACTCGTCTCGTTTTGCCGAGCGCGCTCGGTGTCATTGGGGCCTATCTGTTGATTTGGAGTGACCATGAGGCCTGGCCGATCGGTTCACTCGGCTTTGCTCAAACCTTCTTTGGTCAGGACCAAGAAATCATCCAGCACAAGTTCTATGGAGTATTTGGCACCACCGCTGCAGTGAGTGAGGCACTGCGTCGAATCGGGTGGGCTCAGCACCCGGCGTGGGCGGCTCCATTGTTGTTTCTCGGTCTCGTCGGCGCATTGTTGCTGTTCTTTCACTCGCATGGGCATCATCCGAATCTCACGATAGAGCTGCACCATGCGCTTCTCGGAAGCCTCGGTGTCGGGGCTGCCATCTCGAATGCAATGATCTCGTGGGTAGCCGGTACTTCGCATCACTGTATAAAGAAAAGATGGGAGGTGATTTGGGCGGGGCTCGTAATTATAATGGGCATTCAGCTTCTCCTATATTTCGAGTAGTTTGGGCAGCGAACTCTGGAATGCAATTTGACACCTTTCTGAAGCCTATGCTACGTCTACGACCTCGCGATTTTCACTGTCTCGTATGGCACAGCTCTAACCGGTCCTAGAGCGTCGGGCCGGATAGAGGAGGAAACACATGGGTGGACATAGTCACTGGGCGACCATTAAGCGCCATAAGTCGGTGCAAGACGCCAAGCGGGGGAAGATTTTTACAAGAATCATCAGGGAACTCACCATTGCGGCTCGCTCAGGTGGGGATCCGGATGGAAATCCACGGTTGCGTCTTGCCATCGCCAAAGCCAAAGAAGCCAATATGCCTGGCGATACGATGAAAAAAGCCATCCAGCGCGGGACTGGAGAATTGCCCGGCGTGACCTATGAGGAGTTTACCCTGGAAGGCTATGGTCCAGGCGGGACGGCATTGCTCCTGGAAATCACGAGCGATAATCGGAATCGAACTGTGGCGGAGATTCGAAGCTTATTCACGAAGAATCACGGCAATATGGCCGAGGCGGGTGCCGTTGCGTGGCAGTTTCACAAGAAAGGCCTGTTGACGCTTGAGCCCGGCAAGGTCGATGAGGACACGCTGCTGTCATTGGCGTTGGACGCCGGAGCTGACGACGTGAAAATCGGTGAGAAGTCTATCGAGATCATCACAAGCCCGCAGGATTTTGAGGCCGTGAAAAAGGCGCTGGCAGATGCCAAGATCGAAACGACACTTGCGGAAATTACGTATTTGCCGCAGAATACCATCAGGCTGGAAGAGAAGTCCGCCGAGCAAATGCTGAAGTTGATGGAAATTTTGGACGAGCATGATGACGTTCAGAAGGTCCACGCCAACTTCGATATCCCGGATGAGGTCATGGAGAAAGTCGCCGCTACCGCGGCGGGATAACCCTCAGATCACCATCATGATTCTTGCCCTTGGATGACGAAATGACATGATCGCCTTTCTCACGGGGCGGTTGGCATTCAAGTCACCCACCCATCTCACGCTGGACGTGCAGGGGGTCGGGTACGAAGTTCATATACCTCTCAGCACTTACTACGCCCTGCCGAATCTGGATGAAGTTACCGCGCTGAATGTTCATACGCATCTCCGTGAGGATGCCATTCAGCTGTTCGGTTTTCTCTCACAAAGCGAGAAGGAATCGTTTTTGTTGCTGACCAGCGTGTCGGGTATCGGCCCGAAGCTCGCCCTCAGTGTGCTTTCGAGCCTCTCGGTCACGGATCTGGTTCATGCGATCCAATCCGAAGATGTCGACAAACTTGCGACGGTTCCAGGCATCGGAAAGAAGTCAGCCGGCCGTATCGCGCTTGAACTCAAGGACAAGATCGGCAAACTTCAAGGTGTTCACCCGCGTTCCAGAGCGGCAGAGACTTCCGAGCTTGATGGTCCCTACGAGGATGCACTTTCTGCTCTGATAAACTTGGGCTATCGTGCCCAGGATGCCAAGGAAGCCTTGAAACGGGTGACCAAGGCTGCAACTGGATCGTTGCCACTGACGGAACTCATCCGAAAAGGGCTCAAGGAGCTCGCAAGGGGGTAGGATGACGCCAATCCATGTAAGGACCGCGGCCAAGATCTTCCTCTACAGTGTCACTCTCGGTGTGGTGCTCGTTGGTGCATTCCCGCCTCTCAGCATTGCTCAAGACGCTCAAGAGCAGAAGAGCATCAGAATGACCTGCGGAACGTGTCCGGATGGGTATGCGACGACCGGGGTCACTCAATCCCCGGAAGTTTGCAAAGACGATGATCCGACGCTTGTGCAATGTGTGCCGTTGGGGGCAAACATGCTGGGCGTGTGCGGATCCTGTCCCGACGGCTATGCCGAGATCGGCAGTTCCTCGGTTCCTGCTCGGTGTGGGAGCAAAGACGGTGGGCGGCTGACGCAATGCCAGTTGAGGAAAATGGAGCAAAATTTCCCGGATTCGACGCAAGGGTATAAAACCTGCCCGCCGCATTGTGGCAGTACGGCCAAGCCCGGACAGGGAGCCTTACCGCCCCCTCCGAAGTATCAACAAATGCCAGAGAACAAGTAACATGAGCGTGACGCCATGAGTGAGCGGTTCGTGACCAATCGCGTCACGGACGAAGAGCGAGGCCTGGAGAATGTGCTCCGACCGCAGACGCTCGATGAGTACATCGGTCAGGACAAAATGAAGGAGTCGCTTCGTATTTGTGTCGAAGCGGCCAAACAACGGAGAGAAGCGCTGGACCACGCCATTTTTTACGGACCGCCTGGTCTTGGAAAGACGACCATCGCGCACATCATCGCCAGGGAAATGGGGGCCGCGTTGCGATCGACGTCGGGGCTGGTTCTAACCCATGCGGGTGACTTGGCGGCGATTTTGACCAATCTTCAGGAACATGATGTGCTCTTTATCGATGAGATTCATCGCTTGCCAGCATCCGTTGAGGAAGCGCTGTATCCGGCTATGGAGGATTTTCAGTTAGATCTGGTGATCGGACAGGGACCTGCCACGAGAACCGTCAAGCTTGATTTGCCTCGGTTCACGCTTGTGGGAGCGACGACCAGGGCCGGTTCTCTGACGTCTCCCCTGCGGGACCGATTCGGCTTAGTCTATCGGTTGGAGTTCTATGGACCGACTGAACTGGAAGCGATTGTGACGCGCTCGGCCGGAGTCTTAGGCATTGGGATTGATCGGGCGGGCGCTGCGGAGATTTCACGCCGAGCGCGTGGTACACCACGGATAGTGAATCGACTGATCAAGCGCATCAGAGACTATGCCCAAATCAAGGCGGATGGGCATATCACCGAGCAGGTGGCCAAAGAAGGATTAGCTTGGATTGGGATCGATGAGGCGGGTTTTGACGACATGGACCGCAAGATTCTCCTGACCATCATCGAGAAGTTCAACGGAGGCCCGGTCGGGGTGGAATCTTTGGCAGCCGCGGTCCAAGAAGACAAGGGCACCATCGAGGATGTGTATGAGCCCTACCTCATCCAAGCCGGTTTCCTCGATCGTACGGGTCGTGGTCGGCAAGTGACTCGTTTGGCGTACGATCACTTTAAACGGCCTTCTGCCTTGCTGATGTAAAGATGTAAAAAGGAGTATGTTCCAATTTCTTTACAACTCCTGATATCCAAGCGCTATCCTTGCAATAGATTCGATCGTTCCTGTAGAATTCCCCACTTGCCTCAGTGATCCCCTTCTCCCCAATGGGGGCGAGGAAGCCTTCCTGTGCAATCGGGTGCCCGAGGTGAGGCTCAGCATGCCCAAAGATATGTCAGAATATCGTAAGGAAATCGATAGGATCGATGACGAGATCATTCGGCTACTCAATGAGCGATCAAAAAGCGTCATCGAAATCGGAAAGCTCAAGAAAGAAAAAGATGCTCATGCCAACCTCCATACCGCGGGCCGGGAGGCCGAGATCATCGAACGGCTGACGAAACTCAGCACGGGCCCTTTCCCCAGCGAGGCCATCCGATCGGTGTATCGAGAAATCATGTCGGCTTCCTTGTCGCTCGAGGCTCCGCAGAAGGTCGCGTATTTAGGACCGCGGGCCACGTTTACCCACATGGCCTGCATGCAGAAATTCGGTTCGTCCGTCCAATATGTGCCCGTTCACAGTATTAAAGAGGTATTCAACGAAGTTGAGCGAGGCCGAGCCAATTTCGGGGTGGTGCCGATTGAAAACACCACGGAAGGTGTCGTGAATCACACCCTCGACATGTTTATCGATTCCAATTTGCTGATCTATGGAGAGATTCTTCAAGAGGTTTCACATCATCTGTTGTCGAAATCGGGACTGATCGAGGACGTGAAGAAAATCTACTCCCATCCTCATGCCCTTGCACAATGTCGGAACTGGCTGGAGACCAATTTGCCGCATGTCCCCGCGGTTGAAGTCGCCAGCACTGCCCGGGCCGCCGAACTGTGTATCGATGAACCGGACTCGGCTGCCATTGCGTCCGAATTGGCCGGCCAACTCTACGGACTGAAAGCGATTAAGGCCCGTATCGAAGACAACTTGAATAATTTCACTCGTTTCCTGGTTCTGTCTCAGAAACCATCGGAGCGGACAGGGAAGGATAAAACGTCGTTGATGCTATCGGTGAAGGATAAAGTCGGAGCCCTCTATGACCTGCTTCGTCCGTTCGCCTCCCATGGAATCAATATGACGAAAATCGAATCTCGCCCCTCCCAACGCAAGGCGTGGGAATACATTTTCTTTGTGGATGTTGAAGGACATATGAATGAGGAGCGTGTCAATAGGGCGATTGAAGAAGTAAAAGGGCGATGTCTCTTCATGAAGATTTTGGGCTCCTACCCAGTCCATAGCTGACCATGGCACTACAGGTCCACCCCGATATCCGATCTCTGAGTCCGTACGTTCCTGGGAAGCCGATCGATGAACTACAGCGGGAACTTGGGCTTACCCGCGTGATCAAACTTGCCTCCAACGAGAATCCGCTGGGGCCTTCACCGAAGGCCTTGGCTGCCTTGGGTGGTGTGCAAGATATGCTGCATCGATATCCGGACGGCGGTGCTTATCAACTTCGCCGGGCGATTGCTGATCGTTGGAAGGTAGCAGGAGAACAAGTCATTCTCGGCAACGGGTCGGATGAGATCCTGGGCATGTTGGCCAGGACCTTCTTGGCTCCGGGTGATGAAGCCATCATGGCCGATCACACGTTCGTGATCTATAAGATGGAAGTCACTGCCGTCCACGGTAAGCCGGTGGTCGTGCCTCTTGTCAGTTGGACCCACGACCTTGAGTCGATGGCCCGGGTCATCACACCACGGACTCGACTTCTCTTTATTTGTAACCCCAATAATCCCACCGGAACAATGGTGTCGGCTGAGGCGGTCGATCGACTCATGGCCCAAGTGCCTGAAGATGTCATCGTCGTGTTTGATGAAGCCTACTTTGAGTATGTCCGCAATCCGCAATTTCCCGATGCGATGGCCTATGTCAAGCAGGGGCGCAACGCGATTGTTTTACGGACGTTCTCCAAGATCTATGGTCTGGCGGGATTACGAATCGGGTACGGCGTCAGCACGGGGGAAATCATCGACTTTCTGAACAGAGTTCGGCCTCCATTCAACGCCAACAGTCTTGCTCAGAAGGCTGCACTGGCTGCGTTGGGGGATGACGAGCATGTGGCCAAGAGTCGGGCGGTCAACGCAGCCGGGATGGAGCAGATGGGGCAGGGGCTGCGTGCGCTGGGACTGACTCCAATCCCGAGCGAGGCCAATTTTCTTTATTGTGACGTCAAGCGGGATGGGCGACTGGTGTTCGAAGCATTGCTTCGAGCGGGGATTATCGTCCGCCATATCGAGGGAACCATGCTTCGGATCACCATCGGTCAGCCTGATGAAAATGCTGCCTTCCTCCTGGCGCTGAGGAAAATCCTGGCGGAGGCAGGTAAGAAATAGTGAGGGAATTATGATTATCGTGTTGAAACCCGAAGCCTCGGAAAGTGAAGTAGACCATATTATCGACCGCCTGCGCGATCTGGGCTTAAAGTCGCAAATCTCCACCGGTCAGGAACGAACCATCATCGGTGTCATCGGCGACGATCGAATCCTGCACAATCAACCCTTGACGGCGCTCCCGGGGGTGGAAAGTGTCTTGCCGATCCTTGCTCCCTGGAAACTGGTCAGCCGTGAGTTTAAGAAGGAAGAGACGATCATCGATGTCGGTGGCGTCAAGATCGGAGCCAAAAAGCTGGCCATCATGGCGGGCCCCTGTGCGGTCGAACGGCTTGAGTTGACCGTAGGGATCGCCCACGAAGTCAAGGCTGCGGGAGCCACGATTCTTCGGGGAGGGGCCTATAAGCCTAGAACATCGCCTTATTCCTTTCAGGGGTTGGGTCGTGAAGGGTTGGACTACTTGGTCGAAGCCAGAAAACAAACGGGGTTACCGGTTGTCAGTGAGATTTTAGACACGAGGGACATCGAACTCTTTCTCGAGAAGGCGGACATCATTCAGATCGGCGCTCGGAACATGCAGAATTTCGAGCTGCTCAAGGAGGTGGGCGCGTACGACAAGCCGGTACTTTTGAAACGGGGTCTGTCGGCGACTATTAAAGAGTTCCTCCTCTCCGCTGAGTACATTATGTCGCGTGGAAATCAGAATGTCATGCTGTGCGAGCGCGGCATTCGCACGTTCGAAACGCAATATCGCAATACGCTGGATCTCGCGGCCATTCCCACATTGAAGGAACTCTCGCATCTCCCGGTCATCGTCGACCCTAGTCATGCCACGGGAAAGTGGGATCTGGTGGCTCCGATGTCCAAAGCGGCGGTCGCCGCCGGAGCCGATGGCCTCCTCATCGAGGTTCATTCGAACCCGGAGTGTGCGCTGTGTGACGGTGAAGAATCCATCAAGCCTTCGAAGTTTAAGGCTCTGATGGGTGACCTCAAGAATATCGCCAAAGCCGTAGGCAGGGAGCTATAAAGCCGGTATGGCCGTTCATTTCAAGCAGGTTGCTATTATCGGTGTGGGGCTGATCGGTGGATCGCTCGGGATGGTCCTCCGGCGGAAGGCTTTGGCTGATCGCGTAGTCGGCATTGGCCGTCGTGTCGAAAACCTCAAGACGGCGGTTGCGTTAGGTGCGATCGATCAATATGTGGTCGATCCTCAAGAGGGTGTGCGTAGGGCGGATTTGGTCATCCTTGCGACACCCGTTGATACCTATGAGCGTCACCTCCACGAGTGGGCCCATTGCCTCGCTCCCGGCACGATCGTCAGTGATGTGGGTAGTGTGAAGGGAACCTTGGTCGAACGGTCGGAAGCGACCATGCCGGCAGATGTGCACTTTGTCGGGGCCCATCCCATCGCGGGGAAAGAAAAGACGGGAGTTGCGGCCGGGTCAGATCAATTGTTCGAGGGTGCACGCTGTATTCTGACGCCGACGCAACGAACGAATCCAGAGGTGCTCGACCGGATCAGGCGATTATGGGAAGAGACGGGTTCGATTGTCTTGACGATGGATCCGCATCTGCACGACCAAATCTTAGGCGCAGTCAGTCATCTACCCCACGTGGTGGCCTTTGCACTGGTGAATACCTTGGCTGAGCTTCGCGATCAAGAGGTCCCTGCCCTAGATCTTTCGGGACATTCCGGTGGAGGATTACGCGATACAACGAGGATCGCCGCGAGTTCTCCGGAAATGTGGCGAGATATTTTCTTGTGGAATCGGGATAATGTGGTGTCCTATATCGACAGATATGTACGGGCCCTGGAAGAATTGAAGCAACTCATCAAGGTCGGGGATGGAGCCGGAATCGAGAAGTTGCTCGAGCGGGCCAAAGGCGAGCGTGACAAGTTTGAATAGTTTTTCTCCGAGCAATTCATGACAGCACTGACGATCATCCCGGGCAGGCCACTCAGGGGAACGACGACCGTTCCCGGTGATAAGTCACTCACCCATCGGGCGATCATCCTCACCGCACTGGCGGAAGGCACCAGCACCATCACGGGCTATTGCCAAGGCGAGGATTGTCTGAACACGATGAGGGCCTTTCAGGGATTGGGCATCCCCATTACTCAGACTCCGACCGAATTAACCGTCTTCGGGAAAGGGTTTTGGGGATTATCCGAACCAAGCGCACCGATCGATTGCGGCAATTCCGGCACCGGTATCCGCCTGCTCACGGGCCTCTTGGCCGGACAAGATTTCTTCTCCGTCCTCACGGGCGACGAATCGATCAGGCGGCGTCCGATGGGACGGGTCGTCAAGCCACTGCGTGAGATGGGTGCGGTTATTGGAGGTCGAAAAGGCGGCGAACTGGCTCCCTTGGCCATTACAGGCACTGGCCTTCGTGGTATCGAATACATCTCGCCCGTGGCCAGCGCGCAGATCAAGTCGTCGCTCCTACTCGCCGGCCTCTTTGCACAGGGGACGACTCGGTATAAGGAACCGAACCTGTCGCGAGACCATACTGAGCGGATGTTTCAGTTCTTTGGAATCCCTCTCGCAAACGAAGACGGTGCCCTCGTCTTACAAGGACGACCGTCGGTCGGATGGCGAGGCGTTGAGGTGACCATTCCCGGTGATTTTTCGGCCGCCGCATTTTTCATCGTCGGCGCGACGATTGTGCAAGGATCGGATATCACCATTTACAATGTTGGGATGAACCCGACTAGAACCGGCCTCATTGAAGTCATGAGAAAGATGGGAGCCGACATTCAGGTTCTGGGTCTGCGAGAAGCGGCTGGCGAACCGGTCGCGGATCTCCGTGTGAAATCATCCGCCCTGAAGGGCGTGACGATCGGCCACGACCTCATTCCAAGAACGATCGACGAATTTCCCGTGCTGTGCATAGCGGCCGCCGTGGCGGAAGGGGACACCGTGATTTCCGGAGCAGAGGAACTGAGGGTTAAGGAGAGCGATCGGATTGCGACGATGAGCCGCGAGCTGAAGGCCATGGGAGCTCTCATTGAGGAACGGCCGGATGGGATGGTCATCCGTGGATTAGGCCGAGGGGGAGAGAACGGCCGACTGAAGGCTGCAGACAAGGCCCAAAGCCACGGCGATCATCGCGTGGCGATGTCTCTCGCCATTGGTGGACTGATGGCGGAAGAGAGTATGACGATTGGTGACACGAGTTGCGTCGATACCTCATTTCCAAACTTTGAGAAGACACTCGTCCATCTGTTGGCGCAGCCCGTGTGAAAGCATATGTCCGATGGGATTATTTGTAAGGGGTATTTTTAGATGGAGAAGCGCTGATTGATTATCGCGATCGATGGACCAGCCGGAGTGGGCAAGAGTACAGTCGCCAAACTATTGGCGGCTCGTCTTGGGTATCTCTATCTCGATACAGGTGCGCTCTATCGAGCCGTGGCATGGAAAACCTTAGAGTCGAGGATACGTCCGACTGATTTTGAGCAGGTGACAAAGCTCTTGCCGACCATCTCGATTCACATGCAGTTTCACAACAGCACGATGCAGGTCTTGGTCGATGGCATCGACGTTACCGGGGAGCTTCGTACGCCCGAAATCACGGCAGCCGCTTCGATTGTGTCAGCCATTCCAGCCGTCCGGGAATGGTTACTGCCGATCCAACGTCAGATCGGCCAACGAGGGTCGGTAGTTGCAGAAGGACGAGACATCGGCACCAAGGTCTTTCCCAAGGCTCCTTTCAAATTTTTCTTGGAGGCGGACGCAGACATACGTGTTGCGAGGCGGCACCGTGAACTGGTCGCCGCGGGACGCGGTGGAACGGTAGAAACGACGTTCCAGGACTTGTCCGACCGGGATCGACGGGATCAGACCCGTTCGGTCGATCCTTTGCGTCCAGCGGGTGACGCACGAGTCATCGATACCTCTGCTCTCAGCCCCGACCAAGTGGTGGAGCAGATGATCGCGGCGGTGTCGTCCGGGTCGTGAGCGGGATTGTCTACGGCATCTTGTGGGTTTTGGCGCGAGTCGTCAGTTGGGTGTGGTTTCGGTATCGTGTCGAAGGTCAGGTTCCTCAAACCGGAGGGGTGTTGATTGCCGCAAACCACGCCAGTTACCTCGATATTCCGCTGCTCGGCTGCGGAATGCGGCGAAGAGCCTGGTATTTAGGGCGCCATGACTTGTTTCCAATTCCGGGTTTGAACGGTATTTTGCAGGCATTGGGTTGGATTCCAGTGAGACTTGGGCGCCTCGATCGAGAAGCGTTTGGGAAGGCGATCAACCTGATCCGAGCCGGTAAGGTGGTGGTCATTTTTCCGGAGGGCGGACGCACCCATGATGGTCACCTTCGGCCCCCGAAGGCGGGTATCGGAGTGATCGTGTCGCAGACAGGCTGTTCGGTCGTACCGGCGTACTTGAAGGGGACTTTCGACGTATTACCTCCTGGGGCTCGCTGGCCTCGGTTTCGTCAGGTCACAGTACGATTTGGGGATCCAATTCGGTTCGAAACGGGGAAACTGAAAGAGAGAGCAGAAACAAAACAGTTCTATCAACAGGTCAGCCGTACGGTGATTGAGCAGATTGCGGCCTTGGGTCAAGTTCCCGTGCCAAAGGGGAAAGATGATCTGACGCAAGACACACCGGAGAGGCCGACCGCCGGTGCTCACAACGCTGAGTGAGCCCTGCGACTTCACCATCAGCACCCGACGAGAGTCGGAAGAGTAGGACGTGTATATGGGTACGGTATCCAACAGCAGTGACGCTCAGTTAGACCGCAATGCCTTAGCCGCCTTGTACGAAGAAACCTTCCGTAACCTGGAAGAAGGGACGATTACAGAAGGCCGCGTGGTGGCTCTGACGAAGGACAAAGTCATCGTCGACATCGGTTACAAATCGGAAGGCATGATCCCGAGCGATCAGTTCTCCTCCGAAGAACTCCAAAATCTTAAGATCGGTGATCGGCTCCAAGTCTATATCGAAGAATGTGAGGATGCAGACGGTAATCTCGTTCTTTCCAAAGAAAAAGCCGACAAGATGAAGATTTGGGAAGAACTCGAAAAGCTCTACAAAGAGGAAAAGAGTATCGAAGGGAAGATCGTCTCACGCATCAAGGGCGGCATGATGGTCGACATTGGCGTCAAAGCATTCTTGCCCGGTTCGCAGATCGATCTTCATCCGGTTCGCGATCTGGATGGGCTCGTTGGGAAGACCTTTCCGCTCAAGATCATCAAGATCAACCACAGGCGCGGCAACGTCGTGGTCTCGCGCCGCGTGCTATTGGAAGAGACGCGGGATAAAAAACGACAGACGACGCTGGCCAATCTCAAAGAAGGTCAGCTCATCCAGGGCACCGTCAAGAACATCACGGACTACGGGTCGTTCATCGATCTTGGCGGTATCGACGGGTTGCTGCACATTACCGACATGTCCTGGGGGCGCGTCGGACACCCCTCGGAACTGTTTACGGTCGGAGACAAGGTGGAAGTCACGGTCTTGAAATATGATCGTGAAACGGGTCGTATTTCTCTGGGTCTTAAACAGAAGAGTGCGGATCCCTGGACGAATGTCGCCGGCAAGTATCCCATTGGTAGCAGAGTCCGTGGTCGTGTGGTCAGTCTGACCGATTACGGAGCGTTCGTGGAACTTGAACCGGGCGTTGAGGGATTGGTGCATGTTTCGGAGATGTCGTGGACGCACGAAGTTCGACATCCATCGAGAGTCGTGGCGGTCGGTGATCAAGTGGAAGCCGCAGTGCTCAACGTCGATCCCGCGAGCCGCAAGATCTCATTGGGTATGAAACAGACGGCGCCGAACCCCTGGGACATGATCGAGGGCAAGTATCCGATCGGAACGCGTATTGAGGGAAAGGTGAAAAGCCTGACTGATTTCGGAGCCTTTGTCGGACTTGAAGAGGGGATCGACGGGCTCATCCATATTTCTGACATGTCGTGGACGAAGCATATCAAGCATCCTTCCGAGCTGTTCAAAAAGGGGCAAAAGGTGGAAGCTATCGTGTTGCGTATCGACAAAGAAAAAGAGCGGCTCTCGTTGGGGTACAAACAGTTGACGCGGGATCCCTGGGATGAGGCGATCCCCGCGAAGTATCACGTCGGGGATTCGGTGACCGGCAAGGTGTCGAAAGTCGCCGATTTTGGAATTTTTATCGAATTGGACGGTGGAGTGGAAGGCTTGATTCATGTCAGCGAATCCGGTCTCGAGCCTCCCGCGAAGCTGGAAGAAAAGTTTAAGTTGCAGGACGATGTCACGGCGAAGATAATCAAAGTCGACCGAGAAGAGCGCAAGATAGCCCTCAGTCTTCGCGATCATCAACTGGACTGGGAGCGCAAACAGGTTGATGATTATCACTCGGCGCAAGGTGCATTGGACCAGAGTTTGGGAAGAGCCGCCAAACAGAGCCGGAAGCGGTCGCAATCGGAAGATCAAGGCTAAGTCGGCTGTTTGAGTAATGATACGGAATGTGGGCCATGGCGGATGAAGTGACGCAGGCAGAACGGCCGCCCAAGCGCCATCTGTTGTGGAAAGCCTTTTGGCTTTTCGCGGTGGGCCTGGGCATGTTGTTTCTAGTCAATCTCTTCTTTCCCGATCTTGACCTATCCACTGAAGACCGGATCGCTCTGATTCGGGTCGAAGGGGTCATTTTGGATTCTCAGACGACCATCGGAGATCTAAAGCGATTCAGTGAAAATCCGTCTGTCAAAGCCATTGTCATACGAATTGATAGTCCCGGAGGTGGCGTCGTGCCGTCTCAGGAGATTCACGATGCGGTCAAGCGGGTCAGAAGCAAGAACAACAAGGCGGTCATCGCGTCGATGGGGAGTGTCGCCGCATCGGGAGGCTATTACATCGCTGCCGCAACGGATCGAATTGTGGCCAACCCTGGGACTCTGACCGGTAGCATCGGCGTCATCATGGAAACGGCCAACCTGGAGGGACTACTTCAGAAGATCGGTGTGGAGGGGATCGTCATCAAGAGCGGGAAATATAAGGATGTGGGTTCTCCGCTCCGGAAGATGAGTGCGGACGAAAAAGGTTTATTACAAGCCGTGATGGATGACGTCCACAAGCAGTTCATCGAAGCGGTGGCGGAAGGCCGTTCACTCGAACTTCGGGCTGCCCAAGCGTTGGCCGACGGCCGAGTCTTTACCGGACGCCAGGCCAAGGAAGCGAAGCTGGTCGACGAACTCGGCGACTTGGAGGATGCCATTCAATTGGCTGCGGAGGTGGTCGGGATTGAAGGGGAACCGAAGGTTGTCGAACCGCGCCGCCGCTTTTCCCTTCGTGAGATTCTGGACTCGAAACTCAGCCTGATGTTTCCGAGGTTGGATAGACAACCGGGTGTGAGCTTGAAATATCTTATGGCCTTCTAGTTACGTCAATGAAGGTGTGGCGGTTATTGCGACGAAGGAGATGGATATGACCAAGGCGCAGATCATCGAAAAAGTTTCCGAGCACGTCACCACCTTGACGAAGCGACAGGCGGAAGTGGTCGTCAACACCATTTTTGATTGTGTCAGAGATTCGCTGAAAAACGGTGATAAGACCGAGATTCGCGGCTTCGGCAGCTTTCGACTGCGGGCTCGTCGGATGAAGGAAGGGCGGAATCCAAAGACCGGAGAGACGGTTGCGGTGCCGGCCAAGCGGGTCCCGTTTTTCAAGGCCGGTAAAGAGCTAAAGGAATTGCTCAATCAATAGCGATCGTTCGGTTGAAAAGGAACCGATGGCGACGTCAGACTCTTCACAGACGAATACGACGGAAATCCACTGGACCGACGGTGCGCTCAAGCGAATGGAACGTGCACCGATATTTCTGCGTGGCATGGTCCGTCGTTTGGTGGAAAAGAAAGCGCGTGAATTGGGGTATGAGGAAATCACCGAGGCGATTCTCGAACAGTTCAAGGAGCAAATGATGGGACGCCTGGGTGGTGAAGCCGGCATGGCCTCTGCCGCCGAAGAGATGACCCATGGCCGTCTTCCATGGACCGCTGCTGCCAAAGAACGGTTGGATACGGTGCCCGAGTTTATGCGCGCGATGATCAAGCAGATCACCGAGGAAATCGCAAAAGAACGGGGACATCTCGAAGTGAACGTTGAGTTGTTCGAAAAGGTGGAAGCCCTCGGCGACCTCCACGAGGATAATGGACCTCCGATGGAGTGGACCGAGGACGCATTGGCACTGCTTCAAGACAAGCTCAAGCAATCCCCGCCCATTGCACTGGAATTCGTGACCGATATGTTGAAGCGAGATACGGAAGATCTCGCCAGGGCAAAGCAGCTGACTCGTATTGATGCCTCGGTTCTGCAGGACCTGTGGGAAGCACCTCAGGAGCGAATTGCCTGGACCGACGAGGCGTGGAAGCGGCTTCAGACGTCCCCGGATTTCGTGCGCAGTGGGATCAGAAAAGCAGCCGAACGACGAGCCCGCAAGCTGGGATTGAAAGAAATCGATTCCGACCGTCTGACCACGTTTCGGAATCAGGCGATGATGAAAGCCGTCAAGCGGATCCGCTCATTCGGTTATCATGAGTTGACATTCGACGCCTTTGATACCGCACTCCAGAAAACCAAGCGCCTGCAGGGTAATGATCAGGCTGAGAAACGCCTCCAGGAAATTCGTGGACACTTTGCGGACCCGTCGACCAAAAAGCCGGAAGGGGGAACCCTGGGAGCCGAGCTTATGGATCGTTTTCGTAGGTACCTCAAAGGCGAAGGAACGCTCTGAAAGTCTGAAACTCCTACGGTCAATTTCCACCTGTTTCAGACAGTGCCCTCGCCGGTTGGATCGATGCTTCTCTTCAGTGGGCTTCCACCTGCTGAGGCCAGAACTTGTGCCGGATTTGGGGGAGCGGTTCGTTGTCCATATTGGGAATATCGTAGAGACAACGGTCGATCGTCGCGACTTCTTCCTCCGTTAACGGCAACGTCACTTTTTTCTTCCAAAACTGATCAAGTGTAAAATAGTCTCCCGACTGCGGCTTTTGCGCCAACAACTCCTGCATCTTTTTAAAGCCTGGCGTATCAACGCCGGAGATGCGTCCCTTATTTCGATCATGACACCAGGTTAGAACCTCGGCAATCCCGTACATCGTAATATCAACATTCACAATTTTGCTCATGACTTGCCTCCTAAAAGCAACATTGCATCATAACGTAAGCGGCCGGCGAAATTCAAAGGCTGATGAGGTTCTACGGCAGATTGCGAGAGGGAAGACCGCCTCTGTATACTGGGCCTTCTGATTCCACCATTCTTAGGCCCATTGGTCCTGCACGTTGAGGTGTCGGAGACAGCGTGAACGTTCTTATTGAAAGGAAATCGCATGTGGCCAAACTGCTTTTTTCCCTGCTCTGGCTGTTTCTTCCCATCGGTCACGGCCTGTGGGCTTGTTCCAAGAGCGAGCCGTATAACCCACCTGACCCGTTTTATTATTTCGCAAGCTACAAGGTGGGCAAGAATCCGACCACCATTACCACCGAAGACCTCAATCATGACTCATTCACCGATCTCGTCACCACCAATATTGCGAGTAATACGCTCTCGATTTTGCTGGGGAATGGTGACGGGACATTCAAAGATCAGGTTCAGCTTCATGTGTGTCAGGAACCGCGTTCTCTCGTGATGAGCACCTTCAATCAAGACCGACATGTCGATGTGGCTCTGGCCTGCTCCGGTGGGGACGAGGTTATGATCTTGTTCGGACATGGAGATGGAAAGTTTGAGGAGGGACCTCGTTATCCGGTGCATCGTACGCCGATTGCACTGGCGGCCGAAGATCTCAACGGCGATCATCATACCGATCTTGTCGTCGCTCTGCGGAACGACAAGGTCAAAGTCTTTCTCGGGAACGGGACCGGCGAATTTCGACACGGAGCTCAGTACGAACATGGAGACACTCCCACATCCGTGGCCCTGTCTGATCTCAACGGCGACGGGAAATTGGATTTGGTGGTGACGAATGGAGGACCAATGTCGAATGCCGTCTCCATTTGGCTCGGGAACGGTGACGGCTCCTTTCGCGATCCCAAAGACTATTCAACGGGCCACCGACCCCTTGGCGTGAGTTTTGCGGACTTCAATAACGATCATCATAGAGATTTACTGGTCATCAACGGAGAGAAAGACAGCTTCACGACTTTTCTCGGCAACGGCAACGCGACATTTCGCCCCGGTAAGGATTCCGGGGCTGATGCCGGTCCCAACTTTGGGTTGGCGCGGGATTTCAATGGCGATCGATTAGATGATGTCGCGATCGTGAATCTCCAGTCAAATGATCTGTCGATCTTGTTCGGCAAAGGCGATGGCACCTTTCATTACCCGCCGAGAAATTACCGCACAAAGGCCGGCCCCTTTGCTCTTTCGTCTTTTCGTGTCACCACTTCCGGGCTCGAGGAACCGGGACTAGCCATTGCCGACAACGGGAGTGGTAGCGTCTCGATCTTTCTTCACCGTGGACTCAAGGCAGTCGCGAAGTCGGAAGCAAGAGAGTAGAGGCGAACGATCACCGTCTATTCTTGACAGCCTGGAGGGCCTTCGCTACAGTGGCCATTGGATAAAACAGCCTCGATTTTCGAGCATTCCAATGGCACTTCGATCCTTTGCATGGTGGTTTATGATTGGGGCTCTGATGACCCTCTCGGTTCTCATGGTCCAGGGTGGGGTCCGAGACTTATGGGAAGGGACACAACCTTCGGGAGGTACGAATGTGTTCGTGTATTTTGGCACGACCCTCATCGGCGGTGGCTTGCTTGCTGGGTGTGTCGCCTTAATCATGAATCGTCTTCGGTAACCGGAGAGAACGGGAAATGTATGCAGTGCCTCAAGTGCAAAGGGTTCATGCTTGTGGAGCGCCACTATACCCTCGTCAACCGGAGGATATACGCTCGCTGCCTTAATTGCGGGTTCTGGATCGATCTGGCCGACCTCCTCCGATTTTTTCATAAAGTTCTTGATAGCGGGCGGAAAGGTGATAAAGTGCGTGAATCGTTCATGTTCTAAAAGAGGCGGTTGTTTGTGGTACAGCGCGACCCTGTCCCGCCCGAATATCACCGGCAGAGCGGGAGCGGGGTTTTTACTCGCCTTGCTTTAGTTTCGTTCGTCTCTCTTTCTTCCCTCACTTTCTCCATATGCCCCGCCTCGGGGAAGGAGCATCAATCTAGGAGCCAGGCCACCCATCCTGTCCGCTATGCTCCACAGCCCCTCCCGTGGAAGCGAATTCCGGCGCACAGTATTCTCCTGAAGGAATTACGGTCAGGTCGTATTCTGTTCGAGCATGAGGTTGAGAAACGTCTGTCGCCGGCCAGTCTCACCAAGATTATGTCGGCGCTGATCATTCTTGAGAAAGGCCGCCTTGATGATTTGGCTACCGTGAGCAGGAATGCGGCGAGAGCTCCCAAGACTCACTTACGACTGAAGGTCGGGGAAGTGTTTCGCCTTGGCGATTTGCTCAAGGCGATGATGATGGTGTCAGCCAATGACGCCTGTCTGGCGGCGGTTGAGCATGTCGGAGGCGATGAAGAACAGTTTGTGACGTTGATGAACGCCAAAGCTGTTGCGCTTGGATTATCAGGCACGCACTTCAGCAACGGGTGCGGTTTCGACGGTCCGGACCATTACTCCACCGCTGAAGATCTTGCGAAACTTAGTGAAGTGGCGATGCGAAACGCTGTGTTCCGAGAACTCGTCAAAGAGGAACGCGAGATTATCACACCGGTCAGTGGATATCGTGCCTACGTCCTCCATAACACGAATCGTTTACTGGGTCGCATTCCCGGCGTGGAAGGCGTGAAGACCGGATTTACATCCAAAGCAGGCCGATGCCTGATCGCCAAAGTCTCTCAAAATGGTAGTGACCTACTGCTCGTGATCCTTAATTCTAACCGCCGGTGGAATACCGCCAGAAGCCTCATCGATTATGGGTTTCGTCTCACGAATGCCGTCCAATAGAGTCCGCCTCCACCTCTCATGCTTGACATTTCTCACTCGCCAAACAGCCGAGCGTACGTAAGCGGTCGGGCATGCCGGCCTGGGCGGTGGTCTTGCTCCGTTGTTTGTTGGTGAGAACTGCAAACGATCAGCCAGGAGTGATCTTCGAGGCTTCTCATCAAACAACCGGATCACTTCCCAGAACCGTTCCATTGGAGGAGTGGTAGGCTGAACCACCTCACTCTTGCGTACAGCCTACGATTGATGACGCCGTGTCTGAGCTGGCTACCGTGGAGGGGCAAACTCGATGTTGATGTCCTTACCGAGGTAATTCACCTGGAAACCTTGCTTGTCGTAAGCCAGAACGGCGCCCATGACGTTTTCGTCACCATACTCCTCTTGGCCTAACAACTTCCGGATGTCCTCTGGACTCTCGCTATTGAGCACGTTGCGAAAGATCCCTCTGGTCTTATAGGCAAACCGGTTATTGATGAAGAGGAGGTCGACCTTACCGTCCTGAATACGCACACCGGCCATTGGGCCGGTCGGTTTTCGCTGATCGAGCAGGAAGATGAAGCTAGCTTCCTGCTCAGCTTTAATACCGGGGATTTTTTCGTTCACGAGCGTTTCGACGGCTTTGGATTCCGAGTCGCCCAGTTTGACGCCGAATAGCGAGATCTCCGCGCTCGAAATGGCTTTTGGTTCCATGACATCGTTCTTGCTCAACTCATACGGCTCGGCATAAGCCGAGCCAAGCGCTACGAGAATGCTCGTTTGTAGGATCACTGCCCTCCACACCACACTCGCTTTCACCATGGTAGTTAACATGTCCTTCGTAAGGGTGGTGGCGTGGTCAGGATGGGTAAATCAATAGAATCCGCATAGGCATGGAACACATTGTAGCCAAGCGCCGTGAGACCTGCAAGGAAATGAGATACGAAACCGACACTGATTGAGGATTCGGAAGACACGGTATTCTTGTATCACGACCGTGATTCATCACCTAGTAACATCGCCCCGAGTTCACGAAGCCGATAAAAGTAGGCTTGGGGCTCAGCGTCCAATGTTTCGGTCAGCTCATCGAGATCACTCAAACAGTCCTTGACGATGGCAATCCGTTGGTCGTCGAGGCCCTCGGAGCTATCGAGATAGTACACCACACAGCCGCTGATGACCGTGTCGATCGTCATCAATTGTCCTTGATGCGGGCTTGAAAACCGCGGCCAACCATTGGCGCAATGCTGTTCCCATGCTGCTGCAATTATGTTTCGGTCCATGAGGTGCTCCTTCACTCCGCTGCTGTGGGGATGAGCCCGCACCCTAGCGCACGCGATAGTAGAGGAACAAGTATGCAACCAGAGATCCTGATGGAACAGTGCAGATGGATCGCCGGATCAGGGATACAGTCCACGCTGGAGATGTGCCTGAGCAACGTGATCAATCCCACTCATAAGCGCCGCCATTCGCATCGACACTCGACGTTCGGTCGAGAAATGAAGTGTGCGCTGAAACGCGGATGTGATGATGTCTTGAAGCCGATTCTGGATGTCTGTTGCACCCCAGAAAAATCGCTGAAGGTCCTGCACCCATTCGAAGTACGAGACGATAACACCGCCGGAGTTGGCGAGAATATCGGGGATGACGAAGATGCCTTTGTCTGCAAGGATGCGGTCGGCCTCCAGCGTCGTCGGACCATTCGCCCCTTCTGATAGAATCCGGCACTTCAAGGAATTCGCGTTCTTGCTTGTGATCTGTTCGGAGAGTGCAGCGGGCACGAGAACTGTGCACTCCAGTCGCAGGAGTTCCTCATTGGTGATCGCATCCCCCAGTTTGGTGTCATGGAGCGGTTGGCTAGGATCGCGACGAAGCAACGCCATGATATTCAACCCTTTGGAGTTGTAAATGCCGCCGTGTACATCGCTGACGGCAATGACGCGTGCACCCTGTTGCTGCATGATGCGCGCGGTGTGCGAACCGACATTTCCGAATCCCTGAATCGCCACGGTGGCGTTTTCAATCGACAACTTGAGATGACGAAGCATCTCCATCGTCACATAAACGACTCCGCGTCCCGTCGCTTCTTCCCGGCCCAAGCTTCCCCCGATCGAGAGAGGTTTGCCGGTTACGACTCCGGGAACAGCGTAGCCGACTTGCTGGCTGTACGTGTCCATCATCCATGCCATGATCTGGGCGTCGGTCCCTACGTCTGGAGCTGGTACATCTTTGTCCGGGCCGATCAGTGGAAAAATCTCGGCGGCGTATCGCCGTGTCAGCCGCTGCAACTCGGCGGGTGACAGCCGTTTCGGCGCAACTGCAACCCCGCCTTTTGCGCCTCCGTAGGGCAAGCCGGCTAATGCGCATTTCCACGTCATCCACATCGCGAGAGCGGCCACCTCACCGAGATTCACGTCGGGATGGTAACGTACGCCTCCCTTGGACGGGCCGCGTGATGAATCATGTTGAACACGGTAGCCCGTAAAGACCTCCACATGGCCGTCGTCCATCCGAACCGGAAGGCTGACGACGAGAGACCGCTGTGGAAGTTTCAGACGTTCGCGGAGGTTTGGGTCGAGGTCCATCGCCTCCGCCGCCTGATCGAACTGCGCAACTGCCAGGCGAAAAGTCGGTGTGTTAAGTTCCTGCATAGGACTCCTCTTAACAAACGCCAGCCTGTTTTATATGCTGGGCGTCATGCAACCGTTGCCCACTTGAGGGCAAACACCGTCGCAAAGGTTTGAGCAAGTTGCTGTTTGACGACGCCAACGGGCACGATTGTTCGGTGTACTTGTGCCATGGATGTCACAGGACAATCGGGAAATCCGCAGGGTTGGATCCGTTGGAACGGCGTGAGATCCAAATCAACATTCAAGGCGAACCCGTGCAATGTCACGCCGTGCTCGATTCGTATACCCACGAATGCGATTTTGCGGGGCTCAGGCATCATGATCCACACACCCGGCTTGCCAATGATGCGGGAGCCGGTAATGTTCCAGAGGTCGAGCACCTGAATGATCACCTCTTCCAGTAACCAGACCAATTGTTTGGGTCCCGCCGCATGGCGATCAAGCTTAAGCACCGGATAGACGACAACTTGTCCGGGACCGTGAAAGGTCACAGATCCGCCGCGATTGACATGATGCAGTTCGGCTCCATCTTCGCATAACGCGGATTCAGTGCCTCCCCAATGCGACAACTTGGTCCTACGTCCGAGCGTATAGACGGGTGGATGTTCAAGAATCAAAACCGTATCCGGTCGGAGATCGCGAATGCGATCCTCATGCACATGAGACTGGATTTCCCATGCAATGAGATAAGGGATCGGTTCTGGAAAGATACGCACATCACCGGCCTGGATGTGGTGAGAATTCAAACGCGGAGACGTAACGGCATTCGCATCGATCACGGCTTTACGGGCTCAAAGGGACAGGCTCATCCATGAGGATGGGTCCCCAGGGATCAGTTCCAGTGGTTACGGTAGTAGAGAGAAAGAACAAGCTCCGCATGGTGGGAACATTGTTGCATAACTCACCAGGCAGAGAAAAGTCGGGTTGCGAAGCCTGCCTCGCAACCCTATGAATTCAACGGCCTACTTGATGGCAGCGAAGAGTTCCTTAATCGCAGGGGTCTTCAGCTTCTTGAGCGCCTTGGCCTCAATTTGACGGATGCGCTCACGGGTGACGGACAAGCTTTGGCCGACCTGTTCCAGGGTGCTGGCTTCATCGTAGCCGATCCCGAACCGGAGCCTGATGACGGTTTGCTCACGAGGCGTGAGGGTGCTTAAGATACGATCGAGTTGTTCGGTGAGTTCACTTCGATGGACATGAGCATCGGGCGGAACCGCCTGCTGATCTGGAATCATATCTCCAAACTGCGTGTCTCCGCCACCGACGGGGGTTTCTAAGGCCACCGGCTCCTGAAAGGCCAGTACCGTTTCCCGGAGTCGCTCTGGTCTCATGCGCAGCACCTGAGCGATCTCTTCCAACCGAGCAGGCCGCCCGAATTGCTGCCCCAGTCTCCGCATTACCCGCAGGATTCGATGCGAGGCCTCGGTTTGGTGGACCGGAATGCGAATCGTTCTGGACTGATCGGCAAGCGCCCGAGTAATGCCCTGCCGAATCCACCACGTTGCATAGGTGCTGAATTTGAAGCCTTTTCGATACTGATATCGTTCGGCCGCTTTCATCAGGCCGATATTGCCCTCTTGTACGAGATCCAACAAACTTAGTCCCCGTCCCGTGTAATGTTTTGCGACATCCACCACCAAGCGAAGATTACACCGAACGAGCTCATCTTTGCCTTGCTCCAGGACCACCCTCGCCGCACGAATTTCATCGAGCGACGCTTTCAGCTCCTTTGCCGCGGACGCAGTGGGTTTAAGGTCTTGGACTGGTGGATCTAGGAGGTTGTTTAAAGCCTTCTCGGCGTTGTCCAAGGAAGTGGCCGAAAGCCCACTCAATCGTCGGACCATCTGGAGCACCTTCACGTTGTCTGCAAGAAGGGATGTCCGTTTGGATTTGAGCAAGACTCTCACAGCTTGACGCAGGGCAGTCCGAATGCGCCTGGTCCCCTGATCCACCCGCTTGGCAATCGCCGTCTCTTCTTCCCGGGTCAAGAGTCCCCGTTCGCCGAACGACCGAAAGTATAAGGCTTCTAAAAGAAACGGGCTGGCGCCACGGCTCGTACGCATGACCGGCTCGGCCTTCTCATCCGAGCTTGATTCCTCAGCCTCTACACGGCTGATCATTCCCAGCATCCCGCTCGCTTTCGCGTCATCGGCATCGACGTCTGGAACGAATGCCTTTTGTATCTCCATCTCGTCAGAGACTCGCAATCCATCTTTCATCGTGTCACCTTTTGTTCTGGTTGAACGTCGTCTACCCTTAGATATTGGAGCCATAATCGGCGGAAAAGATTCAACCGCATCGACACTTATACTGCTTCTACGAAGCAAAAGGGATGCTGGATGGAAGATGAGAAACAGTCGGTGTGATCCGGTGGAAAAATCAGAAAGATTAGACCGGGCTAATGAGGAAACGAAGCAAGAACTGTCCCACTTATGCGGCAGCTATGTGGGATCCACATCACTGATCGGGCTGAAACGCCTCACTATTTCGATGATAGCCCCTTGATGAACGGAGCAAGGGTATCGATGGGAATCGGGAAGATGGTCGTCGAGTTCTTCTCAGCCGCGATTTCGACGAGTGTCTGAAGATATCGCAATTGAAGAGCTGCGGGGTTTTGGCTGATGACATTGGCGGCTTCGGCCAGCTTCTGCGCCGCCTGGAATTCGCCTTCGGCATGAATGATTTTTGCTCGCCGTTCCCGTTCAGCTTCAGCTTGTCGGGCGATCGCACGTTGCATGTCTTGAGGGATATCCACGTTCTTCACTTCCACGGCGGCAACTTTGACTCCCCATGGTTCGGTCTGCTGGTCGATAATCCGTTGCAGTTCAGCATTGATGTCATCGCGCTTTGATAACAGGTCGTCGAGCTGACTCTGGCCAAGCACGCTGCGCAGAGTCGTTTGGGCTACTTGCGATGTCGAATACAGATAATCTTGGACTGCCAGCACGGCCCGTTGAGGGTCCACAACCCTGAGGAAGATGACGGCGTTTACCTTCACGGAAATATTGTCCCGCGTAATGACATCCTGGGAGGGGACTTCCATCGTCACCGTTTGGAGATTGACACGCACCATCTGCTGGAGCACCGGGACGACCAACCGAATGCCGGGGCCTTTGACGGTCTGGAATTTGCCCAGCACAAACACCACGAGTCGTTCGTATTCCATGACGCGCTTAAAACTGGCATAGAGCACGAGGCCCAGTAGGACTAACGGCATGAGCAATGACATAAGGGCTCCTTGTCTTCGGTCGGTTTATCTGTGAGTGGGGGCCACCGTCACGGTCAGTCCCTCGACCGACATCACCTCTGCGGTCTCGCCCTTCCGAATCGGGGTTTGGCTGACCGCTTCCCAGATCTCCCCCTGGACCGTAATCTGACCGCGTGGGTTGAGATCCGTCTTGGCGATCCCGATCGAACCGATCATCCCCTCGACGCCGGTGACTGGCCTGCCGCGGTTGCTCTTGAAGGCGGTCCACGCAATGATTCCGATGAGGCCGCCGATCGTCATGACAGTCGGCAATAAGAAGGATAGAGATACTTGTAGAAAAGGGGCGTCACTCTTGATGAGTAACAGACCGCCTAACGTCATGGCAGCCAATCCTCCAAGCGCGAGCAATCCATAGCTGGTGACCGAAATTTCTAGCAGGAGAAAGACGACACCCAGGATGACAAGGAGCACGCCGGCATAGTTCACAGGGAGCGACTGAAGCGAATAGAAGGCCAAAATCAGACTGATGGCGCCGATGATACCGGGTAGGATGGCGCCGGGGCTGTAGAGCTCTGCCATAATTCCAATCGTTCCGATGGACATCAGAAGATAGGCGATGTTGGGGTCACTCAAGATTTTGAGCAATTCCAGCCGAGTCCCCATGGGGAATTCGCGGAGAGTGGCGGTCTCACTTGAAAACGTGATTGACCCATGAGGGAGGGCAATCTTCTTCCCTTGGAGGTGTTTCAACAGCGCAGGGATGTCCTCAGCAACGACGTCGATGATTTTGAGTTTTAAGGCTTCCTGTTCTGTCGCGGAGACGCTCTTTCGAACGGCATCTTCCGCCCAAGAAACGTTCCGTCCATGCTGTTCAGCGAGGCTTTTGAGGTACGCCACCGCATCATTTTCCACCTTTTCCTTCATGGTGTTGTCCATCTCACCGCCCCCCATTGCGACCGGGTGTGCCGCTCCTATATTGGTACCGGGTGCCATGGCGGCGACATGGGCCGCTATCGTAATAAAGACCCCTGCAGAGGCAGCACGGCCCCCGGAGGGGGCGACGAACACGATCACCGGGATAGGTGAGGCGGTCATATCCTTGATCATCAGACGCATGGAGGTGTCCAATCCTCCTGGAGTATCCAGTTTGAAGATCAGAGCCTGAGCATTTGATGACTGAGCAAACGCGAGGGCGTCGTGAAGATATTCAGCGGCAACGGGGTTGATGACACCCTCGTAGCTTGCGACGACAATGTCCTCGGCGAGAGCGGGACCGATCGGGAGGATCAAGTACAGGGCTAACCCCGGTCCTACAATCGCCGCTATGAGGACACGGCTCAGCATCATTCCCGTCTCTTGGCCACCAGAAGACATCATGAAAATGTTAATGATGCGAAGATCTTACGAGCCCCCCGCTACCCTGTCAAGGAAGGCCGCTTGGTTGCAAACTATGAAACGAACCTCCTAGAATGCGTCGCATGTCTCGCTTTTCCAATGGCGAACGTATCCATCTTGTCGATCAAAAACGACGGCAGTATGCGCTCACCTTGAAAGCGGGGGAGACGTATCAGTTCAGTGGGCAGAAAATCGCACATGATGAACTGATCGGCCGTCCCGACGGATCTATTGTAACACTGTCCGGCGGCAAGAAGATGGTGGCGCTCCGACCGACCTTCGGTGACTATGTGCTCAAGATGCCCCGAGGAGCCCAGGTTCTCTACCCGAAGGATCTCGCGATCATACCCATGTGGGCTGATATCCACCCAGGGGCTCGAGTCTTCGAGGCAGGAACCGGTTCAGGAGCCTTGACGATGGCCCTCTTGCGTGCGGTGGGGCCGGGCGGATTGGTGGTGACGTATGAAATCCGTGAAGATTTTGCACAGATGGCAAAGGCCAACATCGCCCGTTCTCTGAATCCTACCAATCTGATCTGTTTTAAGAAAAACGCTTATGAGGGCATCGACGTACTGGACGACCAGGTGCCTTTCGATCGCGTCGTGCTTGACCTGCCGGAGCCATGGCAGGTCGTACCGCATGCTGTTCGAGCACTTCGATCCGGCGGGATTTATTTAAGCTTTGTTCCCACGGTACCCCAAGTCGTGCAAACAGTGGAGGCACTTGAACGCACCGCCGTGTTTGGAATGATCGAAACGTTTGAGACGTTATTGAGAACTTGGTCCGTGCAAGGTCGAAGTGTGAGGCCTGATCATCGCATGGTGGCTCATTCCGGGTTCATCACGGTAGCTCGTAAGGTCGAACTGGGGCTCTTTGGCCCAAGGTCTGAGAGAGGAGTTCCTGACGATTCGGATCCAGAAGGTACATCTGATGAAGCAGAAGGGGAACCGAGCTCATGAATAGGTTAGAAGGCAAGGTAGCTGTGGTGACGGGTGGCAATGCCGGGATCGGCGAAGCGATCGCGAAACGCTTTACTGAGGAAGGAGCATCGGTTGTCATCACGGGACGTCGGCAACAGGAATTGGATCGTGTGGCCAATGTGATTCGGCTCAATAAGGGAAAGGTACTAGGAGTTGCCGGTTCAGTGACGGATGAAGCTCATGTGCAGGATATCGTTCGTCGGACCCTCGATAGTTTTGGTCGGATTGACGTGCTCGTCAACAACGCGGGGATCGGTGAGTTTGGAAAGCGGCTTCACGAGACCGATGACGCGATCTGGACGCGCGTGCTAGACATCAACGTGACCGGGGTATTCCGCATGACACGGGCCGTCATCCCCTACATGCTGAAGCAAGGACGAGGCTCGATCATCAATATCTCGTCGATTGCCAGCTTAGTCGGTCTCTCCGGCTTAGCCGCGTATACGGCATCCAAAGGTGCTCTCGACGCCTTGACGCGTGCACTGGCGGTCGAATATGCAAGGGAAGGAATTCGCTGCAATGTGGTGAATCCAGGCCTGATTAATACGCCTATGGCGGCTCCCCTGATGGCCAATCCCGACATGCTACAACCCATTCTTGCCCAATATGCGATCCGTCGCCCTGGGACTCCGGAAGAAGTGGCAAATATGGTGTTGTATCTGGCCTCTGATGAAGCCGCCTGGGTTACTGGGGCGAGCTTCCCGATTGACGGCGGCATGACGGTTTATAAAGGTTAGTGGTTACCGCCGACGTGCATAACTTCGGTTCGAAGGGGAAGAGGGGCTAGGTGAAGAATGAACATTGATGCTCGGACACAGTTTTGCGGGGTGATCGGTAATCCGGTCGGTCATTCGCTGTCACCCGCCATCCACAATGCTGCGTTCCGTAAATTAGGGCTCAACTTCGTTTATCTTGCGTGGCAAGTGGAACGGATCAGTGATGCCATCAAAGGGCTCCGTGCACTGGGAAACTTTCGCGGAGCGAGCGTGACGATTCCTCACAAAGTGGCCGCCATGCCGTTTCTTGATCATGTGGAAATGACGGCTCAGCGCATCGGTGCGATCAACACCATCGTTGCTGAAAAAGGCGAGCTCACTGGGTACAACACGGACGCGACAGGCGCCCTAAGGGCTTTGAAGGAAGGCGGAGCCGAGCTAAAGGACCGACACATCGTGATCGTCGGTTCCGGAGGCGCTGCTCGAGCGATCGCCTTCGCACTGGCAGTTGAATCCGGTGCGAAACAATTGACATTGCTGGGCATTGACGACCCTGAGCGGACCAATTTGGCTCAGGACATTTGCTCTCACGCATCGTTGACGGTTGAGGACTTTCATCTTGACGAAACCACCCTTCGTCGAGTTCTTCCCGATGCGCACGTGTTAATTCATTGCACCCCGGTCGGCATGTCGCCGAATACCGATGCCACCTGTATTCCTTTCCCGCTCCTTCACGCCGACCTTTCTGTTATGGATATCGTCTACAATCCACTCGAAACCAGGTTGCTCAAAGATGCGAAGCGTGCTGGGTGTAGGACGATTTCAGGGTTGGAGATGTTTCTCAATCAGGCTGTCACTCAATTTGAGTTCTGGACGAATCAACCGGCTCCCGTCGATGTGATGCGTACCGTGTTGGAGTCTCATCTGCGATGAATGTCGTGCTTATCGGCTATCGCGGTACCGGAAAAAGTACCGTGGGCCAAATAGTGGCGGCTAAACTTGGGCGCATGCTTGTGTCGACAGACGCGGAAATCGTGAAGTTGGTCGGTCAAAGCATTCCGGAAATCGTTCAAAAAAATGGGTGGGAGTATTTCCGTGATCTCGAAACCAAAGTTTGCCAAGAACTGGCCGATCGGACTGAGTTAGTCGTCGATACCGGCGGGGGAGCAATCCTTCGATCGCGAAATGTCGAGAGCTTGAAAGAAACAGGAAGATTATTCTGGCTGACCGCCTCAGTGAGCACTATTATTGAACGGATCGGTCAGGATTCACAACGCCCTTCCCTCACGGGAGTCAAGTCATTCGTGGATGAGATTGAAGATGTGCTTCGAGAACGTACACCGAAGTATCAAGCGGCTGCCGATTACGTCATTGAGACCGATGGAAGATCAGTTACGCAGGTTGCTGATGAAATTCTGGCACGACTGTAGCTGCCTGGACCGATTCTCCTACCTTGACAAGCCTCGCTCGAACATGATTCATGTATCCACGCTGCGCCCGTAGCTCAGTTGGATAGAGCGCCGGGCTTCGAACCCGTAGGTCGCAGGTTCAATTCCTGCCGGGCGCACCAAGTCAACGAAGTTGCCGGATCTTCCCGAGTACCCCTCAACGCTGGTTGTGCGGAGGTCGCACACTCCTCCCCAGAGCGGAGTAACTGAGTCGTCGACCCCACCGCTAAAGCTAACCAAGCGGAGATCCATCTTCCTGTCGTGTCTAAGCAAAGGACGATGTCCCACACAACAAGCCACAACACGCATCCAGCCCCCGTGGATGGTGTTGTGGAAGAGCAACGATAGCAAGACTAGCCTGTCGGATAGCCAGGACACATGCTCATCTGAACATCGGTGAGATCGAAGAATAGCTTCAGGATCCCATTTCGCGGAATATTTCTATTGGGTGGCAAAATGATGACGAAGTGCCAGGCCGGGAGACTCATTATCTGCATTCTCATCCTGATGACGAGTTTGCCGAGTGTATCGGCTACAGCGAACGACACAGCCGGCACGGACGGGCCGTCGTTGGAGGAGACATTGGCCTTTATCAAAGATACATGGGAAGCATGTGCAACAATGCAGAGTGGTTTGCAACGTGTGATCGCTAAGGATGGATCCCTCTGGCATATGGATAGAATGGCGAAGGTCGACGTGACGATTATGCCTCCCTCGGCTCTGAAAGTCGTTACACGTCTGAATGAACGGAGGAAGTTGAGCGGGATATTTGCACTCCAATCGCCAGTAGAAAAGATTCAGGAGTTTGACTTGAACGCACTGTCGCCTAACGTGAGCAAGGAGCAGGAGGGGGAGGACGCCAATCTCTATGGAATTCGGTTGCGTTGCGCACGTGGAGCCTGTGTGACCGAATGGCTTGCGTCTCTCGTGATGCAAGGCAAACCCGTGCACGAACTAAAAACAGGCAAATTGGTCATTACGGACCTCGAGGAGCTTGTATATGAAGATCGTGCCCCAAAAGACAAACCTGGAGAAAAGAAGGGAGAGGTGTATATTCCCGTCTGTGACATCGCGTCCTTAGAAAGCCTTTCGAAAGCCTTGCATCATGCCATCCTCAAAGTTGGCGGTCGGAAGCCGCTGTTTTGAATGCCGTCAGACGACATCCTTATCCTGAGGCATGCTAGAAGATGGTTTTAGTGCCGGTATTTGTTCCTGACAGCATTAGTTGTTACCGTTGGTTGCAGGATTGCATAACTCCCTGATTCGAATTCGTAGTTTGGCAGGTTCAATTCCTGTCTGAGGCATTTAGCAAGTGACGAGGATTTACACATTTTCAACTGGTTAGATTGTTTCAGGTTCAGGTAGTCATTCCGCAAAAGCTGGATGGATTCGTGATGGCATTTGATTTATCATGAGGTTTATTCACGAACGAGGTTATTTCATGCAGTGGTTTTGTCCTTATAGAAGAAGGCAAGCAACCTCCGGAGCGGTATACTGGGAAGAGAGAAAACGATTTGCCTGGACCAGACAATGTCCCTGTTGTGGAAGACCACTTGAAAAGACAGATCCGATGAACCCCTGGGTCTGTGAATGCGGGTGGCGCAGTCAATGAATCGAGCAAGAAAAGGGAGGTACCATGATCCCCGTTTTGCACGACATGAGAGCAGCATTTTTCCTCGTGATCGCCCTAGCCATGTTGTTGTTTATCTGTGCGCTGGCTGGCGTGGGTGCGGTGCTGAAACCAGTCCGTTGGGCTGATCGAAAAGCATTTCGGTGAGCAAGTGGGCTGTTGGTTCAAGCTAGCGGTGGTGCTTGATCGCTTTCCTTTCCCTACTACCCTTGTGCTTCTTGTTTTCTCGCTGATCCAATTTCAGTTCTCTGTCTAGCCCAAGTCTTCCCTTCAGTCGCCTGGTCAAATATCTTAAATCATTAGGCATCCTGTCATCCATCAGATAGGCTACTCTTAAGCATCTATTGCCGGTGCTACATTTGTTCGGAGAGGAACGCACGATCATCGCCAAACTATTATCCATGCACAAATTGCTTCAATAATTGAAAAGCAGAAGCTTCATGTCAACTGGAGGGGAAAAGCTATGAATAGAGTGCTGACGAAATCTGGAGCTGTGATGGTGATGGGGATAGTCTTGTTATCGAACCAGGGTTGTAATACGAAATGGCTCAAGTCAGAAGGCGAAGGTGGATCAGGGAGCACGAGCTCGAAAGTCCCGAGTATATCCGGAGGAGGTGCAAGCGGTGAATTGAGCGGTTTCTCTCGTAATCCCTCGGAGGAACGACTTGCGCAAAGTGGATATCCGACGACATTGAACCCGTCGGGATTTAGTGCACGTCAGCGTGCCGAACTGACAAAGGAAGAAAAAGCTGCTGTGGAAGCGGGTTTGCAGGATGTTTTCTTTGGGTATGATCAATGGACCCTGACGGATGCGGGTATCGAAGCCCTCAATCATGACGCGGCGTATCTCAAGGATCATCCGAGCGCCATGCTGAAAATTGAAGGGCACTGTGACGAGCGTGGCACCGCCGACTACAATCTGGTATTGGGTGACAAACGCGCCAAGGCTGCGCGGAACTACCTTGCGGAAGTTGGGGTGAATCCCAAGCAGGTCGCGATCGTTTCATATGGGAAAGAGCGCCCCTTTTGCTTTGAGCGGGTTGAATCCTGTTATCAACAGAACCGACGTGGCCATATGCTTCTTTCCACCAGCAAATAGGCGGTCTACGCTGAGAGCCGGATCTTTATTGCGGTTTCACCAAGGTTTAGCACGAGGTCATCTATTCGCCGCAGGCCATGAGACTACCACAGTGATTTCTTCAATGAAAAAACTCCGTTCGCTCTTTAAGTCGGAACGCACCGAACAAGCTACTGAGCTGCCACGACCAGAAGACCGACGGGTACAGCCAAGGTTCACCACACAATTTCGCAGCACGTTATCTGGACCAAAACAGGAGGGTCAGGGGCGAACTCTGGATGTTTCTGCCGGCGGTTGTAAAATCGAGAGTGATATGGAGGTGAGGCAAGGCGCAAAATTCGAATGCCGACTTCACGTCCCCGGTCTGGACTGGCCCTTGCGAATCGATGAAGCCACCGTGCGATGGGTTGGCGACAAGAGCTTCGGAATCGCCTTCTCCCGTATTGCGCCAGACGAGTTAGCGAAGCTCAAGGCGGTTCTCTCCGACCTCGAACACGACGGGTAACTCCCTCCTCGGTCTCTCTTTCCACACGCGTCTTCCATACGAGTATCGTGCATCGGCGCTTTTCCGTACGGCCCTCGAACCATCGTGAAACCAATGCGGTTCCCAAACACGGTTGACACGGCTACTGCAACTGTCACAAAGTACGGGAGGAGTGTGGTCTGGATCCCAGATCTGCGACGGATGACAGCGAAAGGAGTCGAGAGTGGAACAGAGGTACGCGATCACCGTGAAATTCTTGGTCGATGCCGATTCGGCGGAAGACGCCGAAGAGATGGTAGAAACCGCCTGCGAAAAGGCTTCGGCATCCTTTCCGGAAATGAGTTATGAAGGGATTGAGGATATTGAGGAGGAAGAAGAGGAATAGTCGGTCTTCATCCGCTGAAAGAATTCAGCCATTCACTCGACATCTTATACATGGGGCATGAATCACGACCCATCTCATCGGGGAAGGAAGTCGCTATTCTCGCGGGCGGCTGCTTTTGGTGCCTGGAAGCCGTCTATGATCAAGTGAATGGTGTGGAGTCGGTTGAGTCAGGCTACATAGGGGGAAGCCTAGAAAACCCGACGTACGAGACGGTGTGTCAAGGACAGACCGGCCATGCTGAAGCTGTACGAATCACCTTTGACCCAAAGGTCGTTTCGTATAAAGAGCTCCTCGAGATCTTTTTTTCCATTCATGACCCTACGACGCTTAATCGGCAGGGAAACGATCGAGGAACTCAATACCGGTCAGCGATTTTTTATTGCTCTCCGGAGCAGCAACAAACAGCCGAGAAGCTCATCAAAGCTCTCACAGAAGAAAAGTTGTACGATGGTCCCATCGTGACGCAGGTGATACCGGCCGATCAATGGTATGAAGCAGAATCGTACCATCAAGAGTATTTCGTTCGAAATCCCCTCCAAGGTTACTGCCAGTTTGTCGTAGGTCCCAAGGTGGCGAAATTCCGCAAACAGTTTGCTGCGCGATTGAAGACCTAGCCCGCATTATTCACGAGGAGCGCCACAACGCTGGTTGAACAAACGATT